>DATLSS010000034.1:0-50451 GCA_035534035.1 Candidatus Acidiferrales bacterium
GACGGTGCTGATTGCGTGCGTTCCGTTTTTTGTGCGGGTCAGAATGGTTCGCGACCAGAATCTGATGGAAAATGGAGCGGTGGCGATGGCGCGCGTGACGGGTCAGCAAACATTAAAGAACAATTCGGTCATTACCTACGAATTCGAGGACGCAAACGGGAAGACCATTTCGGAGTCGGGGCCCGATCTGACGCGCTCGCTCTTCGAGGGAATGACCGTGCCGGTTTTTTACGATGCGCAGAATCCGAAGCGGCAGGTGGCAGCCTGCGCGTCATTTTTTGAAATTGTGAATCCGGGCAGCGAGTGAAGGATGCGAAACTGCAGATTCCTCGTCGCATGGCTCCTCGGAATGACACCCGCAAGCATCTAAATGCTGCCGGTCCAGACGGCAAATTAGAATTCGTTGGCGGAGCCTTCGAGAAAGGCGCGGAGTTTGCGCGAACGCGAAGGATGGCGCAGCTTGCGCAAGGCCTTGGCTTCGATCTGGCGAATGCGCTCGCGAGTGACGGCGAAGGACTGGCCGACTTCTTCGAGCGTGTGCTCGCTGCCATCGTCGAGGCCGAAACGCATTTTGATTACTTTTTCCTCGCGCGGCGTAAGCGTTTTCAGAACGGAAGAAGTCTGCTCTTTCAAGCTGAGATTGATCACGGCGTCGGAAGGCGAGACGACGGCCTTGTCCTCGATGAAGTCGCCGAGATGCGAATCTTCTTCCTCGCCGATGGGCGTTTCGAGGGAAATGGGTTCCTGCGCGATTTTCAAAATTTTGCGCACTTTCGAGACAGGAATGTCCATGCGCTTGGCGATTTCTTCCGACGTGGGTTCGCGGCCGAGTTCCTGAACAAGCTGACGGCTGGTGCGTACGAGCTTGTTGATGGTCTCGATCATGTGCACCGGGATGCGGATGGTACGCGCCTGGTCGGCGATGGCGCGGGTGATGGCCTGGCGAATCCACCACGTGGCGTAGGTGGAGAATTTGTAGCCGCGGCGCCATTCGAATTTGTCCACGGCTTTCATCAAACCGATGTTGCCTTCCTGAATCAAATCGAGGAACTGCAGGCCGCGGTTGGTGTATTTCTTGGCGATGGAGACAACCAGGCGGAGGTTGGCCTCGATCAATTCCTTTTTGGCCTGCTCGGCTTCGATTTCGCCGCGAACGATGATTTGCAGCGTGCGCTTGAGCTCAGCGGGACTGACTTCGGCGGAAATTTCGATTTCGCGCAGTTCGGTGCGGCGGTCTCTTAGGTCGCGGCGCGCCTCGGCGAGAACGTCGCCTTTGGAGGCGTCAACGCGGCGCTCGAGCTTGACGATTTCGCGTTCGAGAGTGTGAACGCGCTCGACGGTCTGGCGAAGCTTGTCGATCAGGCGCTTGCGTTCGAACAGATTGAATTCGATTTCGCGAACGCGGTTGGACATCTCGATACGCGTGCGCGCCACGGCGTACTTGGCATGAAGGTAGGCGCGCTTTTTGGATTTCGCGGTGCGCTCGAGCTTCAGCGCCTGTTTGAGGGCTTGCAGGTAGAGTTTCGCGATACGGTCAAGCTGCTTGAGCGTTTGCTTGGTTTTGTTTTCGATTTTCTCTTCGGTGAGCTCTTCGTCGTCGAATTGGACGATTTCCTTGATGGAGCGGGCGCCCTGGCGAAGGTCGTCGCCAATGGCCATGATTTCCTTGAGCACGACGGGCGAGCGCGTGATGGTTTTCAGAACGAGGAGCTGGCCGCGCTCGATGCGCTTGGCGATGGCGACTTCGCCTTCGCGAGTGAGCAGCGGAACCGTGCCCATCTCGCGCAAGTACATGCGGACGGGATCGTTAGTTTTTTCGAGCGCGCCGGGAGTGAGGTCGAGCTCGACTTCGTTATCGGAGGCGGATGAAGACGCCTCTTCCTTCACAGGCTCGGCGGCGTCACCTGCTTCACCGGCGGCGATGGCGGCCTTGGCGCTCGAAAGGTCTTCGTAGACGTCAATGCCATAGCGCTCAAAAGTGGAGAGCAAGTCATCGATTTCTTCGGAGGAATGGACTTCCGCCGGAAGGATGTCGTTTACCTCGTCATAAAGGAGGTAGCCGCGTTCCTTGCCCATGTTGATGAGCTGACGTACCTGGTCGTATTTCTCTTCAATTGCCAACGTCAAGAGTTCCTCCCCCAAGCGGGGCGCGCGTTCGACCGCGAGCAGAGCGCGCAGCAAAAAGTTCGCTCAGCCGGAGATGACACCCCGGCGAACAGAGTCTTTAACAATAACGATATGACGGATAAAACAGATGGCTTCGCACCACGAAGAAAACCCTAAACTTTCCGCCCGCGCCCGATCTTCCACCGGCTGTGCCGCGCAACTTGCGCTCATACTATCAGATGCACCAAACCGGCCGTTCGTTTCGCCCGAAACCCTACTAGCATAACGTTGAAGGGTATCCGGCGTCAATTCTTGTTATTACTGGGTAGGGGGGTCAATTTCCGAATGGGGACGAACCAAAACTGTCGTTAGACACTGCGTGGGCAAAGGGATCGTTGCCGCGCTTCAGGCAGTTCACGGAACCAGTCTGCTCTAGGTAGGATCGAGATATTGCCACCGTTGCTTGCTGCACCAACTCGTGGGGGATCCTGGAACGTAGAGCAATCCGTGGCCGCGGGCGCAGATGAGTTCAGTGCCGTACCATCCGAGAATCGTCTGGGTAGGACTGCCAATTCGCGTGGGATTGCTGAGCAGGTGCAAGCAGACCGGGCATCGCTGCCGCTGGTCCGCCAAGCCCCAACGAAATCCGAATATCCACCCGAACAACAGTATCGACGGAGCGGCCGGAAATATCGGCAGAAGGGCGATGCTCGCGAAAAGGAAAATTGATGTGAGCAGTATAATTTTGACATTGAGAAAAATCCACCGGCGCAGCCTGACGATGAGTGACGGCGCGTACTGATTTGCCGGATACTCGCCAAGCTCTAGCGGGTTAAGGGTCACTAAGACCAGTAGAGACTCAGCATACAAACCTACGCAGCCAAGCGCAAACTGCTCGATCCCCGTCGGTGAACATGCTTCCAGGAGGGATTTTAGCGAAGGAAACCCGAATGCGCAAAGAGAAGTCAACACTGCTGCGGCGGTTAGGAGCATTACGCATCGTAGCGGCGAATCCAAACTGAACAAGCGCCGCACGCTAAAGCTCTTGCGCCTCAACCACAGCGCGTCGCGAAATGAGCCCAAGCAAAAAGTCGTGGCATCGTGATTCACGTAGTACAGCTCAGCTTTCCACTCCGCCAGCCACTCGCCCCGCTCCGGCGGCGGCACGAGCAACGCAGCGTTGCGCAGGATGGCAACGTGCAGTCTGCGAAGCATCATGCCTTCTCCGCGGTGGACACCGGAAATAATCTGACCAGAAGTGGATATCGTCTCTGCGAGGCTTCCAATGTGGCTTTGCCGGCGCGCGTAATTCTGTAGTACTTCCTGGGCGGCCGCTGGTCGGCGTCGGCAATGGTCTGGGATTCCCACTGCGAGCGGATCAGCCCCTCGTGTTCCAGGCGTCGAAGCGCAGGATAGACCGTCCCGCTCGGCAGGCCGGTCGTTTCCATCACGCTGAAGCCATAGACGTGTCCCGCCTCGATGGCCTGCAGGATGATCGCAGCGGTGTGGGAGAGCTTCGCTTCGGACGCCATAGGGGCGGAATTGTACCTATGTAGCATGCTACTTGACAAGCGCATTGTAGATTGCTACATAGGTTGTTCGAAGGAGCGCGCCGTGCTGGAACTGCACCACGTTTGCAAGCGATTCAAGCGGAGTCCCGCCGTGGACGACGTCAGCTTCTCCGCCAGCCCCGGCGAGATCACCGGGTATCTCGGGCCGAACGGCTCCGGCAAATCCACCACCATGAAAATGATCACCGGCCTGATGGAGACCACCTCAGGCCAAATCCTATTCCAAGGCGAATCAATCGACCGCGACTTGATTGCCTACAAACAGCGCATCGGCTACGTCCCCGAGGAGCCGCATCTTTACTTGCATCTGAGCGGTCTCGAATATCTGGCCATGGTCGGTCAATTGCGCAATCTGCCTGCGAAACCGACCGCCGATTGCATCAACGGACTGCTGCGCCTTTTCTCGCTGCATGGCGACAGGCACACCGCGATCGCGGCCTATTCGAAAGGGATGCGTCAGAAAGTTTTGCTTTCGGCGGCGCTGTTGCACAATCCCGATCTTCTGTTGCTGGACGAACCTTTTTCCGGCCTCGACGTGGGTACGGGGCTGGTGCTGCGCAGTTTGATTCAGGAACTGGCTTCGCGCGGAAAGGCTGTACTGTTCAGCTCCCATGAACTGGAAACGGTCGAGCGGGTCTGCTCCCATGTGGTGATCCTGAATCGCGGCAAGGTTGTTGCCGACGACTCCATCGAGCGCCTGCGCACGCTGATGGCGGTTCCTACTCTGGAAGGCATCTTTTCGCAGCTAGCCGTGGAACAGGATACAGCAGCCATTTCAACCGAGATTGCAGACCTGATTCACGCGTGAGCGAAACAACCAACATGAAACCGCAGTTCCAAGTGCTCTATCGCCAGTTTCTTTTCCGCGTGGTCGACCTCGAAGTTCTGTCCGCTCACGCGCTGGGCGACGCGAATAAACTGCTCGGACAATTCGCGGCGCTGCTCGTGCTATTCAGCGTAGTGAGCGGGCTGGGCCCTCTCTTCATGGATAAGAACATAAGTCCTCAGGCGCTTCTGGAGCTCACGCTGCGCACCGAGCACATGCTGATTACCGTGACGATGGTGGTGGTAGGCATATTCGCCGTCCTCAGTTGGGATTCCGTTTTTCCAGACCGTCGTGACGTGTTTGTGCTGGCGCCTCTGCCGGTGCGTGCGCGCACGATGTTTCTCGCGAAGGTGGCGGCGACGGCCACGGCGCTCGGCCTTGTCGTGGTCTTGCTGCATTGCGGCGCGGGTCTGACTTGGCCATTTGTGTTTTCTGTGCGGGGCGCTGGGTTTGTTGGCATCATGCGGTCGTTTGCGGCCTATTGGTTCACGATGCTGGCTGCTGGCGCGTTCATCTACTGCGGCGTGCTCGCTATTCAAGGGTTGGCCGCACAAATCCTGCCGCGGAAGTTGTTTCTCCGCGTCTCGGGATTTCTGCAAATGGCCGCGTTCTGTTTGTTCGTGTCCGTGTACTTTCTGGAGCCTGCCGTTGATTGGTTCCAAGCTCTCCTCGGTCAGCTGAATGGATCAATGCCGCCGACTCTGGCTCCGCTCGCTCGGAAGGCTTGGCTAGCACTCGCCATCACTGTGCTTGCAGCGGCCGCGGCATACGCGTTCTCCTATATGCGAACCATCCGCCAGATCGTCGAGCAGGCGGATATCGCATCGGCCCGGCGCAGTTTCCGATGGCTGCCTCGTTTTGGGAATGGCGTGCAAACAGCCATCGGGCAGTTTAGCGTGCGGACGCTGGCTCGCAGCCGGCAACATCGTTTGGTTCTGGCGTTCTATTTGGGAATCGGTTTAGCATTCACCATTCCTCTGATATCAGGTCTTGCGACGCCGCAAGGTGCCGACGCGCCGGTCATCGTTTGGTACCGGCCAAATGCGGCGATGTTGGCGGCAAGCGTCATGATAATGGCGCTAGTGGTGCTCGGATTGCGCGTAGTATTCGCCTTTCCGCTGGAACTCCGAGCCAATTGGATTTTCCGCGCTGTCGGACTGCATGACGCGGAAAAAATCCTGATCGCAAGCCGGCGCGCGCTGCTCTTGCTCTCTGTGGCGCCCGTCTGGCTCATTTCGGCGGCCGTATGTTTTTGGCTCTGGCCATGGCGCCAGGCTGCCGCTCACCTCTTGGTTCTTGGCCTGCTAGGAATGATTCTCGCCGACGTCTACCTATGGGGCTTTCGCAAGATTCCTTTTACTTGCTCGTATCTGCCGGGCAAGTCGCAAGTGCATATGATCGTCGTGGCCGCCGTTGTCCTGATCTCGCTCGTGGCGCAGAGCGCCATCTGGGAGCAGGAAGCCCTTCAGAAGCCGGGAATGATGGCCGCAATGCTAGCGCTGCTTGGCGTTGCGGCGGTCGCTATCCGGTGGCGCATTGGAGTATTGGCAAGATCGGACGAAGAAGGATTGCAGTTTGAGGAGGAAGGGGCTCCCGCCGTACTGGAATTGGGATTGTACCGAGATGGAGTGGCGCTCGGAACCCGTCCGCCCGATCCGCCGTCGATCTCCTGAAGTGTGTGCGGCCGTAATTGTTTCCGGATGGTGCACGCGTGACGGGCAACTCGCAAACTGACACTACCTATTACTGCAATTCTCCGAGCAACTTGCGGACTTCTTGCGCGCGAGTGAATATCTCGCGGCGCTCGGTGGGGCTTGGCTGAGCGGCAAGGCGCGTCTGGAGCTGGGAGATTTCCTGTTCGAGTTGACGTTTCTTGAGTGCGCTGAGGCAGCTTTCCGCTTCTTCCCAAGTGCCTTCGGGAGCGGATTCGAAAAGGATCTCGAAGAGGAGCCGGCGGTCGTTTTCGGAGAGCGATTCGGCGAGAGCGGCGGGCTCGGGACGCGCGCCGGAACGCACGGCTTCGATGAGCGCGTCAAAAATCTTCTCCGTCTCTAGCCCTTTGTGATACGAGCCTTCGGCGATGCGCAGCGCGAGATTTTCGCGAAAGCCCTCGGCTTCGACGAGCATCTGCATCAGGCGGCGCTCGGCGGGACGCACGGCCGGCGTCATCAATTCGGCTCTCGGCTTCACTTCGCTGCGGCGTTCGGCGATGGCGCGGCGAAGGGCTTCGCGTAAAACAGGTTCCTCGACGCGCAACTCGGAAGCGATTTTCGAGGCGAGTTCGGAGCGCAGGAGGCGATTCGGAACACGCTGCGCGTAGGGCATCAGGAAATTCACGGCAGCGAGTTTGCCTTCGGCGGTCGAGCGGTCCATTTGGCGCGCGCGGCCGATCAGATAATCGAGATAGGGCGGGGCTTCGCGCAGCCGCTTGGCATAACTTTCCGCGCCTTCTTGTTTAATAAACTTGTCAGGGTCAGCACCGGCAGGAAGCGCGAGAACGCGCGCGTCGAATTCCTTTTCGAGCAGCAGCGTAAGGGAACGCTCGGTGGCGGCTTGGCCCGCCGTGTCAGGATCGTAATTCACGACCACGTGACGCGAGAAACGGCTGAGCAGTTTCATTTGCCCTTCGGCAAGACTGGTGCCGCAACTCGCGACCACATTCGTGATTCCGGCGCGCGCGACAGCGATGGTGTCCATGTAGCCTTCGACGAGGACGGCGAAATCGTTTTTGCGAATGGATTCCTTCGCGCGATCGAGATGATAAAGAACGTTGCTCTTCGTGTAGATGGGCGTCTCGGACGAATTGAGATATTTCGGGATGTCGTCGCCGAGGGCGCGTCCGCCGAAAGCGATGACTTTGCCGGCTTCGTTAGCAATGGGGAAAATAATCCGGCGGCGAAAACGATCGTAGAGGCGGCCGGACTGGTCGCGCGAGAAAAGGCCGGAAGATTCGAGAAGTTTTTCCGCGTACTTGGGCTTGAGATGGCGCAAAAGTGCGTCGCCGGAGGAGGGCGCGTAGCCCAGGCCGAAGCGGGCGATTGTTTCGTCGTCGAGGCCGCGATCTTCGAGATAGGCGCGCGCGACTTTTCCTTCGTCGGTTGAATTCAGCGTGCGCGCGTAGAAGTTTGCCGCCGCGCGGTGCATTTCGACGAGCGCGGTGCGTTGCTGATTTTCGCGGCGCTCCTCGGGAGAGCGCTCGCGAGGCTCGGGAACGCGGATGCCGCATTTTTCGGCGACCGTGCGCACAGCTTCGGGAAACGCGGATTTGTCCATCTCCATCACGAATTGGAAAACGTCGCCGCTCTTGCCGCAGCCGAAGCAGTGGTAGAACTGCTTGGTGGCGTGGACGGAAAAGGATGGCGTTTTTTCCTGATGGAAGGGGCAAAGGCCGCTGAAATTCTGCCCGCTCTTTTTCAGGCGGACGTATTCGCCGATGACGCGGACGATGTCCGCCTGCTGCTTGACGCGATCCGCGAATGAACCGGCCTCAGCCACGTGAATCGAGAGTCGAAAGACGTCTCAATGTAGCGCGGCGGGGCTAAGACTTCAAATCGACGATGGTGATGGCGGTGCCGCCGCGATCTTCCGCTTCGGCGTAAAACTTGCCGACGAGCGGATGCGCGGAAAGAAACTCCGCAAGGCCGCGACGAAGCGCGCCTGTGCCGTGACCGTGAATGATGCGTACGCTCGGCAGGCTTTCGAGCGCGGCGGCATCGAGAAACTTATCGACGCGGCGTGAGGCTTCTTCGACTGTGCTGCCGATGACGTTGATTTCGAGCGCGGAAGGCTCGTCGGCGCGCGTCGAGTGCACGGTGACGTGACGCTGCGCCGCGGCGCTGCCCGATTTGCCTCCCGATGACCCGGCTGCTTCTGATTCAATTCCAAGAATATCGGCCAGGGGAATTTTCATGCGCATGGGGCCAGCCTGAATTTCGGCGAAGCTCAGGTCGTGGCGACGCAGAATCACAGGCTCTTTCATTCCGCGCACGCGGATGCGCATGCCTTCCGCGAGGCGCTCCGGTTCGACAGGTTTGGGAACCCCTGGCATCGCCCCAAGATCTGCCTGCGAGGAAGACAAAGTGTCGAGCACGGCGGCGTCGGCTTCGCTGCGTGCGTCAGATTCAATTTTCGACATGCGGCGCGCGCCGAACTTCTCGGCTTGCGCGCGGAATTTGCGGTCTGTGATTTCGCCGGTCAGGCGCGCGACTTCCGTTTCCAGTTTCTTCGTCGTCGCGGCGAATTGTTTTTCGAGTTCCGCAATGCGTTTGCGCTGGCGTTCGACCCAGTCGGTTTGCAGGGCGCGACGCTCGGCTTCGAGCTGGCGCAATTCGTCTTTCGCCTGGCGCTGCATTTGCTCCATTTCGCCGCGGCTGCGATGGAGGTAGGCGATGAGTTCGCGGGCCTCGCGCGTCTCGGGCGAAAGTCCGGCCTTCGCGTGTTCGATGACGCGTTCAGGCAAACCCAAGCGGCGCGCGATTTGTATGCCGCTGGAAACGCCGGGCACTCCGGTGAGCAGGCGGTACGTGGGCCGCAAATTTTCCTCGTCGAATTCGACGGCGGCGTTGACGATGCCAGGAGTGGTGGAGGCGTAGGATTTCAGCCGGTCGTGATGCGTGGTGGTCAACGTCAGCGAGCGGCGCGCGCGAAATTCCTCGAGAAGTGCGACGGCAATGGCCGCGCCTTCCTCGGGCGCCGTGCCGGTGCCCATTTCGTCGATGAGCACAAGCGTGCGGTCGGTGGCGCGCTCGAGCATCGATTTCAGATTCAGCATGTGCGCGGAAAACGTGGAAAGGTCCGCGCTGATGGATTGCTCGTCGCCAATGTCGGCGAGAACGCAATCGAAAAGCGGCAACTCGGCGCGTTGCGCGGCAACCGGAATTCCAGACTGCGCCGCGAGCGCGGCGAGCCCGACATTTTTGAGCGCGACCGTTTTGCCGCCGGTATTTGGTCCGCTGATGACCATGACCGTCTCGCTGCCGCCAAGTTCGAGGGACATGGGCACGACGGCGCGATCTTTGCGGCGGAGATTGTCTTCCAGTACAGGATTGCGCACCGCTTCGAGACGCAGATGATTGCCTTCGGAAAATTCCGGGATGGTGGCGTCGAATTCGCGCGCGTAGCGGCCGCGAGCGAAGACGGAATCGAGATCGGCAATTGTGGCTGCGGCGAATTCGAGCGGGCCGCGATCGGCGCGCAGGCGCTCGGTGAATTCAAAAAGGATGCGCGCGATTTCCGCGGCTTCGTCTTCGGCGAGCTGCACGAGGCGGTTATTCAGCTCGATGGTTTCGAGTGGCTCGACGAAGAGCGTTTGCCCAGTGGCGCTGGCTCCGTGGACGACACCGGGAATCGCACGGCGGTCGGCGGAGCGCACGGGAATGACGAAGCGGTCGTTGCGCAGTGTGACGTAGTCTTCGTGCGAATCGCTTTCGCGCGCGCGCATAATTGTTTCGAGCGAGCGCTGAATGCTTTCGCGCGATTGTGCGATGGTGACGCGAATGCGCTTGAGCGCGGGCGAAGCGTTATCGCTAATTTCGCCGTTGGGCAGAATGGCGCGACGAACTTCGGCGGCGAGAGAACGAAAATCGGCGAGCGATGAGGCGCGTTCAGCTAGGCGCGGATATTTTGCCGTCGCTTCACCGCGAAGCGTTTGCTTAAGGCTCGTGGAAGTATCCATAAGCGAGGCCGCGTCCAAAATTTCCGCAGCCGAAAGCGACGATGCGGGCATGGCGAGGCGAGCGAGCCAGTCGGCAGGATCGGCGAGGCCGCCGAAGCCGAGATCCGCGCCCGAGCGGAGGTAGGCGATTGCCTCGCGGATCAGCTCGAATGCTGTGCGCAGCGCATCGGCGTCCGTGCGCGGAGCGAGAGCGTCAATCGCGCGATGGCCCGGCGCGCACGTCGAGTAGCGCGCGACGATTTCGCGGAGACGGCCAAATTCGAGGAGTTCTTCGGCGGAGCGGCTCACAGATTCAAAATGCGGGAACGGACGCGCAGTGTCAAGTTGATCGAAAAACGAAAATCGAGATTCGAAAAGCGAAACTCGAAAATCGGGAAGAGCGTGCTGCTACGTTCGGAGAACGGTGCCTGCGCTGCGGGATAATTTTGAGGCGAGGTAGTTGGCGGTTTGCACTGGGTCGTGGGCGAAGTGGATGAGGCGGGCGATGGATTCGCCCCAGTTGGAGGCGTGGCCAATTTCGACTTCGCGGACGCGGTCGATGATGGGCTGCCAGAAATCGCCGAGTGCCACAAATGGCTTGTCGCGCATCACGCGTTTGTTGATCATTTCCCAAACGACGGCGAGCTCGACGAGCGTCCCGGTGCCACCGGGACAGGCGACGTAGCCAGAGCCGCGGCGCACAAGCTCGAAGAGGCGCTCCTGCCAAGTGGCAACGCGCACTTCTTCGTCCACCCAGCGATTGGCGCGGGCGCGAAAAAATTCGGCCGTAACGGCGAGAGTGCGGCTGCCCGCTTCTTTCGCGCCGCGTGACACCGCCTCCATGACGCCGCCATAGCCGCCGCTGCAAACGACGAATCTCTGAGCGGCCAGCGCGGCGCCCAGATTTTGCGCCATCGCGTAATGCGAATCGCCTTCGCGGGGGCGCGAACTGCCGAAGACGGTGATTACTTTGGCGGCGCTTTCGACATGTTTCGCAGCGGCGCTCACTTGCGTTTTCTGTTCACGGGCGCGCCGAGATCCTCGACCATGGCCTGAGCGATGGCATCGAGAACGCGGGCAGCGTCGCGGCCCTTGCCGCCATTGTGATTATCGAACATGGAAAAAATCAGATGCTCGCCGTGAAGCGTGGTGGCAACACCGGACATGGCTTGCGTGTGTTCGACGGAGCCTGTTTTCGCCTGGACGCGGCCTTCGGCGGGTGTGCCCTTCATGCGATTGTCGAGCGTGCCGTCGACACCCGCGACGGGCAAAGTGGAAAGATACGCATCGCCCCAGGACTGACGGCTGTCGTATTGAAGAAGCGAGACCACGGCGCGAGGCGTGACAAGATTTTGGCGTGAAAGGCCAGAGCCGTCGTTGACGAGCACGTCGGTGGGCGCTATGCCAATGGAGGTGAGGAACTGGCGCTCGATTTCGAGGCCGGCGGCGAGGGAGCCTTCGCCGGTTTTCTCCTTCGCGACGGCGCGCAGCAGAATTTCGGCGTGGAGATTCTGGCTGACTTTGTTGAGGACGTGGACGATTTCGATGAGCGGGGGAGATTGATGTTCGGCGAGAACGAGCGTGTTTGGCTGCGGGGCAGGCCTTTGCGCGAGTCCTTGGGGAGGGTCGAACGTCATTCCTTCGCTGGGCGGAGGAGCGTGAAGCGCGCGGGCGTGGCCCGTGATGCGAATGCCGCGAGCGAGAAGCATAAGCTTGAGCACGTGGGCGGTGTAATTCGCGGGACGTGGCATGGCCATTCCCAAATCGATGGGCGCGTGACCGAGCGGAATGGAGCCGCGTACGAGAAAGGGCTTCGGGCCGGCAGTTTCGACTGTATCGAAGTTGGATTGCGAGTCAGCGGGACCGGTGGTGATGCTGTAGGTATAAACGTTGTAACCGGGCCAGGGTTCGACGACGACCCAGGCATCAGCGCCGACGTGATCGGCGGGCGTTACTTTGACGTCGAGACCGTTGTCGTCGAAGCAAATTGCGCCGATCGCTGCGCCGTAGTCAAAAGGCATGTCGCCGACGGCCCAGCCTTCGGGAAACGGAGCGTAGGGAAAATAGCTATCGTCAGCGACGATGTCGCCGTCGATCTCCTTCACGCCCTTAGCGACGATTGCGTCGACGAGTTCGGCGAGCGGCTTATCAGACGGACCGTCGATGGGATTCTTGGCGTCGTAGGGAATGCGGCGATTGGAGAAATCCGGGTCGCCGCGGCCGACGAGCGTGAGGTCGCCGCGCAAACGGCCCGCGGAATCGAGAGTGCCGTGCGTTTCAATCGTGGTGCGGAAGCGATACTCAGGACCCAGAGTGGACATAGCAAGAGCGGTGGTGAAGAGCTTGGTGTTCGAGGCTGGAGTGAAGTAACGGTCTGCGTTAAGCTCATAGAGAGTTCTGCCCGTGGCCGCGTCAACAATCAGAACGCCGATGAAGGATTTCTGCGCCACCGGGATCGCCAGAGCGGTTTCGGCGTCCTGCTGGAATCGCGCGATATCGGCGGCCACGCGCGCCGGCGAATTCTTCTTGGGCGGATGCGCAAAAGAATAGGGAGAGCCGAGGAGAGCCGCGACAAAGAACCACGCGCGGAGGGAAATAAATTTCGGGCGATACGTGATCGAACTTGCTAACGGCCATTTCGCAAGCTGAGGCACGGAAGACTCCTTGCCGGAATTTTATGGCGCAGAAATTAGCCGCGCGATTATATGCCAATTTAATCCAGCCCGAAGCGCGGAGTTGCGAGAGCGTTGGCGATTTCCAGAACCAAGACCGCAGGGTGGCGATTTCTTGTAGCGAGCCGAGGAAAGCGACTAAAATCCAAGTCAGGAGGCTTCTCGATGCGAAAACTGCTTTCTCTGGTGCTAATCATGACACTGGCGGGACTAGCGGCATTGCTGGCTCCCACCGCGGCGCGCGCCGCGGAGCGGAAAGAAAACAAGGCCAATAAGCGCTTGGAGACTGCCGGCGAAGTGATGAAGGAAATCCTCGACATTCCCGACGACATTCCGGCGGATCTGCTCGACAAGGCCGAATGCGTGATTGTGATTCCTTCGGTAATCAAAGTAGCGTTCGGCATCAGCGGCAGCTTCGGGGCCGGCGCGATGACGTGCCGCGGCGGCGAGGACTTCACAGGGCCGTGGGGCGCGCCAACGATGATGCGCCTGGAAGGCGGAGGTTTTGGATTTCAGCTTGGCGGCCAAGCAACGGATTTTGTGCTGCTGGTGATGAACAAGCGCGGCGCCAGCGCAATCCTGACTAGCAAGGTGAAGCTCGGCGCGGACGCCTCCGCAGCCGCGGGTCCCAAGGGCCGCAATGCCGCGGCGGATACGGACGTCACGATGCGTGCCGAGATTCTGACGTACTCGCGCGCGCGAGGGCTTTTCGCAGGCATCTCTCTGCAAGGATCGACACTGCGCCCCGACAACGAAGCGAATCAGAGCGTCTACGGGCGAAAAATCGAGGCCAAGGACATCGTGCTCAAGCACGCCGTTGGAATCCCTCCGGCTGCGCGCGCATTAATCAATACACTCGAGAAACATTCGCCGAGGAACCATTCGGATCCTAAATCGCTGAGAGACTAGCCGCGAATTCCTACGGCGCTCGCGAAAACGGAGTCGACACACGAAACGGCGTAGCTTGAAGCCACTCAAACAGCAGAGCAAACAGAGCGCGGGCGAAGGACTGAATTCACGCCCGCGCTTTGTTTGGCGTCCCACTACTGCACCAGGACGGAACGGCTCTGGCCTTTGAAGCGAACCTCCTGAATTCTCCCAGTGCTTGTCACGATGGCATTTTGCTGGATCTTCTGCGCGCCGTCCTTCCATTGAATCGGAGCTTGGGCGATCAGTTTTTTGCCATGGAAGAAGGAAAGAGTTGAATCGCTGGCAACCACGTTGTACTCGCCCGACGCCAGCGTAACGCCGTTGAGAATCTCGCCACCGACGACATAGAACTGACCCTTAGCGGCCGAGTTGGGCATCTTTGCGCCTTTTGGCGACGCCATGGCGGGAATCGCCAGGCCGAGCATCAACGCCATCACGAAGAAGTGAAGCAGCCTGCTATATTTCATTTTTTATTCTCCTTTTTCAAAACGGGCCCGCTCTTACTGATTGCTTTAGACGTGGAAATATTTTGAAGGAATCAGATTCGACGCAAAGAAGTGAAAATAATTTTTGCGGCGTCTGCGGAGTGTTCGGAATCGTTTGCCCGTGCCGACTGCGGGCAAATTTTGGGTTGGTGGTACGAAAGAATGCATAGGCAATCTCCGCAATTTCGGATTATTCGATTAGAAAGCGCCGCCTGTTGGAGTTCGCGCCTTCCTGTGCGCGCGTGTTGCGTTGACACACCCAAGCCGCTAATCAATAATCGCTCGAGATGATTGGACAGCTTCGTGGAGCGCTCGTTGATAAACGGCCGAATCAAGTGATCGTGGATGCCGGCGGCGTCGGGTATCAAGTGCAGATCCCGCTTTCGACGTTTGCCGGGCTGGGCGCGCTGCACGCGGAAGTGACGCTGTTGATCCACACCCATCTGCGCGAAGACCAAATCGCGCTGTACGGATTTTTGACGGCGCGCGAAAAGCAATGCTTCGAGATGCTGATTTCGACCTCCGGCGTGGGGCCAAATCTCGCGCTGAAAATTTTGTCGGGGATGAATCTGGATGAACTGGTCCCTGCGATTCGCAAAGGGGACGTTCCACAGCTCAAGCGCATTCCGGGGGTGGGGCAAAAAACGGCGGAGCGAATCATTCTTGAATTGCGCGACAAGCTGGCGGTGGTGGAAGTTGCAGGCACGGGGAAACCGGCATCGCGCTCGCAAGTGGAGTCGGATGTGGTATCGGCGCTCGTGAATCTGGGCTACGACGAGCGTTCGGTGGAGAAAACGCTTGAGCAAGTGCGCGGCGGAGCGGGGGCGAGTTTCGAATTGCTTCTTCGCGCCGCTCTGCAAAAACTGGGCGGCGCTGCAATTGAGAAAGGCGCGCGAGCAGGTCGCGGCGACTAACGATCTCGCCGAAAACAGGATTACATGGTTGAACTGAAACATCGCATTGTTTCCGGTCAGGCATTCGACGAGGACGCGCGCGTCGATGCGAGCGTTCGTCCCAAGAGCTTTGACGATTTCGTGGGGCAATCGCGCGTGAAGGAAAATCTGAAGATTGCCGTTGAAGCGGCGCGCAGCCGGGGCGACGCGCTCGATCACGTGCTGCTTTACGGTCCGCCTGGGTTGGGGAAAACGACGCTGGCGCAAATTCTGGCGAATGAGATGGGCGCCAGTATCAAGATCAGCTCGGGCCCCCTGCTCGAACGCAAAGGGGACCTGACGGCGGTGCTGACAGCGCTCGAAGCGCGCGAGCTTTTCTTTCTGGATGAAATTCACCGTCTGCAGCCTGCGATGGAAGAAATTCTCTATCCCGCGATGGAGGATTATCGCATTGACCTGGTGATCGGGCAGGGCGCAGGAGCGCGCATCCATCCATATCAATTGCAGAGGTTCACGCTGGTTGGCGCCACCACGCGCGCGGGACTGATTATGGCGCCGATGCGTTCGCGCTTCGGCATTGTGCACCGCTTGGATTTTTACACGGCGGAAGATTTGCTCGAGATCGTGCGCCGCTCGGCAAAAATTCTTGGCATTGCGATGGACGATGCGGGGGCGGAAGAAATTTCGCGGCGCAGCCGGGGAACGCCGCGCGTCGCGAATCGTTTGTTGCGCCGCGTCCGCGATTTCGCTGAAGTTCGCGCGCAGGGAAAAATCACGCTTGCAGTGGCCAAAGAAGCGCTCGGAATGCTGGGCGTTGATGAGCACGGCCTCGACGAAGTGGATCGCAACCTTTTACTTGCCATCATTCAGAAATATAGTGGCGGTCCGGTGGGACTGAATACGCTGGCCGCGTCGCTGAGCGAGGAAGAGGATGCCATCGAGGAAATTTACGAGCCGTATTTGATGCAACTTGGCCTGCTCGATCGCACGCAGCGCGGCCGCGTGGCCACGGCGCTCGCCTACAAATATTTCGGCATGGATGAACCGCGCCGCCAGCCCCAGCTTTTCTGAAAATGCCTTCGAGTCACAATCAACATCGATGAAGACTGTCTACTTGTCGTTGGGGTCGAATGTGGGCGACCGCGAAGGACATCTTGCGGCGGCCATCGCCGCACTGGGCGTGCGCGGCATCCGTGTCACGCGCCAATCGTCTATTTATTCCACCGAACCAGTGGATTTTGAGACGCAGAATTGGTTTTTGAATTGCGTGGTCGAGGCGGAAACGGATTTAATGCCGCGCCAGCTTTTGCGCGCGATTCGCCAAATCGAAAATGAAATCGGGCGCCGCCGTTTGGTGCGCAGCGGCCCGCGGGTGATTGATCTTGATATTCTGCTTTGCGGTTCGAGCATCATCCGGACGCTGGAGCTCGAAGTTCCTCATCCGCGCATGGCTGAGCGGAGATTTGTTCTTGTGCCGCTGGCGGAAATCGCGCCCATGGCCCGTCATCCCGTCAAGAACAAAACCGTAACTGAGCTTCTGGCGGAGACTCCGGATCGCAGCGGGGTCCGTCCGTGGAAACCCGAGCCTGGGCGGAAGGTAAACGAAAGCAATTCACTCAAACGTTCAACCTAGAGCATCTCGCGTTTCTTTTCTTCTTCTTTGTGTTTCTTGCGGTCTTCTTCTTCCTGCTTCTCGTAGTCGGCGATTTCTTCCTCGGTCATCATATAGTCTTCGCGGGAGGCGAACATCTTGCCGTTGCGACGGTCGCGGCCGGAGCGGCGGTCTTTCAGCCGGCGTTCCTTGTTCTCCGATAGCAGGCTAACGTCGCGGATCGCACGCGGAATCGCACCGGCATCAAGGAGCAAGTCGCTGACTTTGTCGAGAAAGTCATTCAGGTTGAGGGGCTTCATCGCGAAGGGCAAGCGCTCTTTGTAAAGAATCGGCCGAGCCCATCGCGCGGCGATTGCCGGGACAAGGAAGAGAACGCGCAACCCTTTCTGCGCCGCATCCGGATCGGGTTCCACTTGTGAGAGTTCTTTCAAGGTATTGAAAAGCGGTCCGGTGATATCAGCGAGTGCGACATTGACAATCACCAGAGTCCAATGACCGCGTGCGAGTTCACGCATGGCCTCGCTGGCAAATGGAACTACGCAGACACGCCAGCCCTCGGAGTCAAACACCTGTTGCAGGGCATGTTGGCTCACTGCGTCGTCATCGACAATTAGGATGTGGACGTCGCTCAACGGGGCTTCCCAATAAAGTATAGGGCTTTGGCGAGAACGCCGACGGAGGCAGCGTTGGGAGGTTTCCAGAGGCGAGGACTGTACGGGAGGCCAGCCTTTTTAGGCGAATAAATGGCGAATAGTTTTCCCTTGACATGGCGAATAAAAGGCGAATATAGTAGGAACACGACCTCAGCGAGGTGTTCGTTACCGATGGCTACTTTTCCCACGCTTCGAGCCGCTACGGCGCTGCACAAGCCCCGTTTGCGCCGCTCGATAGCGACCAGCCTCACCCTTTTCCCCGCCGCCCCCAGCGGCACTGGTGAGGCTCACGACGCTTCTCCGCCCCCTTCGGCCAATCGCCGGAGTTTGAAGCCCGTAGAGAATCTGGTCGGTATCGCACGCCTCGCCGCTTCCTCCTCGCTGGCGGAGACCAAGCGCGGCACGGAGTATTTCCTGCTGGCCGTCCGGTCGATCCTGAACCGTTGCAATTCGCCACGCGTGCCCTTTGCCTGGACGGTGAACCCTTATCGCGGATGCGAATTCGGCTGTCACTATTGCTACGCGCGCTATACGCACGAATATATGGAACTCGATGGCGGCGATTTCGAGCGGAAGATTTACGTCAAGGACAATGCCAGCGCCCTGGTGACGCGAGACCTAGAAATCGAGA
This sequence comes from Candidatus Acidiferrales bacterium, assembly GCA_035534035.1. GTDB lineage: Bacteria > Acidobacteriota > Terriglobia > Acidiferrales > UBA7541 > DAHUXN01. The sequence continues at coordinate 18,033 of DATLSS010000034.1, forward strand.
AGGTCTGGGGAGAGCACATCGCCATTGGTACGGCGACCGATCCTTACCAACCGGCCGAGGGCGAATTCAAAGCCACGCGGGCGATTCTTGAGCAAATGGCGAAGCGCGAAGGTCTGCAACTTTCCATTACGACCAAGTCGAATCGTGTGGTGCGCGACATTGATCTGCTGAAGAAAATCTCCGAGCGTTCCGCTTTGAGCGTCAATCTTTCCGTCACCACCGTCTCCGCGCGGATCGCTCGTCTGCTCGAACCTCGCGCGCCGCGTCCGGACCTTAGGTTCGACGCTGTGCGCCGTCTGCGCGATGCCGGTATTTCTGCCGGCGTATTGGCGATGCCAATTGTGCCGGGAATCACCGATGGCGAAGACGCCCTCGACGCTCTTGCAAAGGCCGCACGAGATGCGGGCGCGCAATGGTTCGCAGGACGCGTACTTTTTCTGATGCCAGCGGCTCTTAAACAATTTATGCCATTCGTGGAGGCGAAATTTCCGAAACTAACGCGGCAGTACCGCGAGTGGTATGTGAAGCACGGCAACGCGCCGGAGAGCTATCGCAGAGAAATGTCGAAGCGGGTGGAACGTTTGCGCAAGAAATATGGCTTCGACGTGCGGCCTGATCGCTCGGGGGACAACTCCTGGCATTCGCCGCAGCTGGCCCTTGAGCTGGGGACGCAAACACCTCCATGCGCAACGCCACCGATCCCGCTTGCGGAGCAATTTGGTGGCCGATTTGCGGGTCAGCGTAAGGTTCAACCTGAGGCTCAGCTCAAGGCAGGATAATTCGCGGGGCTGCGGATTCCGTTTTAGCGGTTTTTGGGAGTTGCGCGCGGAGAAAATCGAGGAAAGCGCGCGAGCGCGACCGGCCATTCGTCTCGCGACGGCCCATGCGCAGAAGAAAAACGAGAAGCCGGAAAATTTCCGAATCCTTCAATTTGCTGAAACCAGTCTGCTGCGCCTCCTGCTTCTTAAATTCCCGCAGGGATTGCGCGAGATGAGCGTAAAGCGCTCGCGGCAGAGGCGCTTCCGGCGGCCGTTCGAAGTAGATGCCGGATTCGAGCGTGCGGTAGGTTTCCGCCAGCGCGGCAACCGCGGCCAGGATTTCCGGGTCGCGAACGGCGCTATTTTGCTCCGCAAAACTCAAAATCGTCAGGCCGATTCCCGAAAGCGCCTCGCCATTACGGCGAATAATGTCGACGGGAAATTGCACATCGGGAAACGGGAAATCCTGCGCGGCGAGCGGTTTGCGATGCTCGATTTCGTAGCGGCGCGCAGCAAGCAAGTGAGGGCAATCCGAGGGGCAGTCGATGGTCACCTCGCGATACGTGCCGCAACAGATGGCGCAGATGTTTTCGCCCTTCGCGGGGCAGAACCGTTTGGGCCTGCGTTTTTCGCAGATCGGACAGATCACGGCGTCTCCGTGTTCAGAAAGCGAATCATCGAGAGTAAAGGATTGGACTTGCGGCGGCAAGGGCGCGCGACTGTGGAGGGGGGGACGAAATTCCTCAATTGCGCCCGGGAAGCGGCGCGTGATTAGCGTGATTGGGAGTTTGCAGCCTGTTGCCGCAGGAGGGCAGCAGTGTCGGTTTGACCTTTTGCCTCCGCCATGGAGAGCGGCGTCTGGCCATCATCGGTGAGGGCGTTCGGGTCGGCGCCGTGATCGAGGAGAAGCTTAACGATTGCGAGCTTGCCGCCCGCGGCAGCCTCGTGGAGAGCCGAATATCCGGTTCCATACCGATGCGACGCATTTGCCCCATGGGATAAGAGGAGGCGAACAATTTCCGCGTCGCCGCGAGCCACGGCGCCCGTGAGAGGCGTGTAGCCCGTCGGATTTTTTGCAATGGCATTTACGTCCGCGCCATTCGCGAGAAGCCATTGCGCGACGTTTCGCTGTCCAAAAAACGCCGCCAAGGCGAGGGGCGTGAACCCGTCCGCGGAATATGAATTGATTGCAGCGGGATTCTGCGCGGCCAACGCGGCAACGTGTTCGGATTTGCCCGCCGCTGCGGCTTCGTGAATGTCCAATCGCGCGCCGCGTTCAAGCAGCAGATCGCGAATATCCGTCTTGCCGTGATAAATCGCCGTCATCAGAGCGGATGCGCCTGGTTCCGCGCGCGCATTCGCAAGTCCCGGCTCGATTACCAGCATCTGTTTCACACGAGCGGCGTCCCCGGCCTTTACAGCATCCAGAAACTTCTGCGCGCCGAGCATGGACTTATTCCTTCCGGTCGAAAATGAAAGAGGGCCCGTCCAGCGCGACTTTAGCGCCGCGCGCGATCGTTTCGAACAGCTTCTTCGACCAGGGCTTCGAGGTCGCGGCGAGTCAGCGTGATGCGATCCGGCTCAGCCGTATCCGCAGTGACGGGGCAGGTGGTGCTTGCGCCCGCTGCGGTTTCCAGACCGTAACGCGCGCGGGCCGCGAGAAGCTTTTCGACGTCTTCGCGGGATAGCAAAACCTGCTTGTGGAGGAGCTCCGTGACCAGCGCGACGCGCGCGAAGTGCTCGACCGTTTCCATGCGATGAAAAGCCGTGAGAAGGTCTGCACCATAGGTGACCACACCGTGATTGGCCATGAGAATGGCGTCGTGTGATTGCACGTAGGGTTCGATCGAATCGGTAAGTTCGGGTGTGCCAGGAGTACCATACTGCGCCAACGGGACGCTGCCGAGCGCCATGACAGCTTCACTGAGCAGAGCTTTGTTGAGCGCCAAGCCCGCCGAAGCGTATCCGGTGGCCGTGATGGGATGTGCATGGCAGACGGCATTTACATCCGGACGCAAACGATAAATTAGAAGATGCATCGCCAGTTCCGAGGAGGGGTTGCGGCGACCTGAGATTTTGTTTCCTCGATTGTCGGTGATGACCAGCTCTTCAGGCGACATCATGCCCTTCGAAATGCCGGTGGGGGAAGTGAGCACGCGATGGGGATCGAGGCGGAGAGAAATATTTCCGTCGGTGGCGGCGACGAAGTTGCGCTCGTGAAACCAGCGGCCGACTGCGCAAATGTCTTGGCGATGCTCTTCTTCGCTCTTTAACGCGCCGTGCGAAATAGATCCAGAAAGCATTGCGAGCCTCCGGTTGCCCCGTGTCACCCCGCGAACTGCTCCCACTCGGGGAGAGTTATTCTATCCCTGTTGTCCAGTGTTGGCGCGATTTTTCGGAATTAAGCGTAGATTCCACGGTGTTTGAGGGCAATCGCGACACGATCGATCGCCAGCATGTAGGAAGCGATGCGATTATTGACGCCGTGCTTTTCGGCGTAACGCACCACGTCGTCGAAGCTGCGATCCATGACGTCCTGCAGGCGCTCATTCACTTCGCGCTCGCGCCAGAAAAATCCCTGGCGGTCCTGCACCCATTCGAAATAGCTGACGGTGACGCCGCCTGCATTCCCGAGGATGTCGGGAATAATGAAGACGCCCTTCTTGCCAAGAACCTCATCGGCGGGCGCGGTAGTGGGACCGTTCGCGCCTTCGCAGAGGATTTTCGTCTGAACACGGCTTACGTTTTGGCTAGTGATCTGATTTTCAATAGCCGCGGGAATCAGAATGTCGCACGGTTGAAAGAGAATGTCCTGCGCGGAGATCTTCTGGCCGCCGCCGGGGAAATCTGGCAGAGCCCTGTGCTGGCTGTAAACCCATTCAATCACTTTGGGAACATCGAAGCCCTTTTCGTTGAACAGGCCGCCGTGCACGTCGGCAAGCCCGATGATTTTGTATCCCGCTTCGTGCATCAGCCTCGCGCCCATCGAGCCCACGTTGCCGAATCCCTGAATGATCACGCGGCATTCTTGTTTCTTCATGCCGAGCTTCGCTATCGCCTTGTCGCAGACCATCATGACACCGCGGCCGGTTGCCTCGGGACGTCCGAGAGAACCACCCAGTTCGAGAGGCTTGCCGGTAACAACTGCCGTAACGGTGTGGCGCATGTGCATCGAATAAGTGTCCATCACCCAAGCCATCACTTGCGCGTTGGTGTTCACGTCGGGAGCGGGGACGTCGCGCTCTGGGCCGATCCAGTCGGAAAGCTCTGCGGTGTAGCGGCGCGTCATGGCCTCGAGCTCGCGCTGCGACATTTTGTCGGGATCGCAGATGATGCCGCCCTTCGCTCCGCCGAACGGGATGTCGACCACAGCGCACTTCCAAGTCATCCAGGATGCCAGCGCGCGCACTTCATCAATCGTGACCTGAGGCGAATAGCGAATTCCGCCCTTGCCGGGGCCGCGAACGAGCGAGTGCTGCACGCGATAGCCCGTGAAAACTTCCAGCCGCCCGTCGTCCATCTTCACGGGGATGTAGACAGTGATTTCCTTATTCGGGTACTGCATATAGCGGTAAAGGTCCTGCGGGAGGCCGAGGTGCTTCGCTGCTTCCTCAAACCGCGATTCCGCCGCTTCATACGGATTCAGTTCGTGTTCCAGTGACAGTGCCATGGTGACGCTCTCCTCGACGGAATAAAATTCGACGATAACACTGGCGGTTCCATTCGGCGGCTCGGCCAGGACAGCGTCGGCCAGTATACGAAGCCGCGCCCTCGCCACGCAAGACAGCGACTCCAGACTTGATGCGTATTTAGAAAACAGCGTGGCGTATCGGGAACGTTGCAGGGCTCTGAGGACTACCCGTTACGACTGCGCGCGCCCTCGGCAAAATGCCGGAGCAGAAGGCGCGCGAGGCGCTTTTGATCGTGTCGCACTACGCCGTCTTGCTGCAGCAAATCTCCCGTCACATATTTCAGTCCCATGCGGCGCAATTCATCGAGAGATGGATCAACAGGCTCGGCGCCTTCTCCGCGATAGCGCCGCAACAACGCTGGCGAGGAAGCGGGCGCGCGGTTCACCACCACCCAGTCAAACAGTCCCACGCGAGTGTGATCGTAAATTGCGCGAACATGATCGGCCACGGAGTAGCCGTCCGTTTCGCCAGGCTGGGTCATCAGATTCGCGATGTAAGCACACTGAGCGCGCGAGCGGAGAATGGCATTGGCGACTCCGTGAACGAGCAAGCTGGGAACGATGCTCGTATACAACGAGCCGGGGCCGAGGAGAATTAAATCAGCTTCGCGAATGGCATGCAGCACTTCGGGCAAGGGCCGCGCGCCAGACGGGACTAATCGCACCCGGCGGATACGGCGACGGGAGCGAGAGATTTTCGTTTCCCCGGCGACCACGCGGCCGTCCGCCAATTCTGCCTCTAAAGTCACATTCGCATTGGTCGACGGGAAAATCCTTCCGCGCGTAGCGAGCACTTTTCCGGACAACCGCACCGCTTCGGGAAAATCCCCGGTGACCTGCGTGAGAGCAGTCAAAAATAAATTTCCGAAGCTGTGCCCCGAAAGGCCGCGGCCGCTGCCACTCGCGGCAGGGAAGCGATACTGAAACAGGCGGCCGAGCAAAGCTTCGTCGGGCGACAACGCGACCATGCAGTTGCGAATATCTCCCGGAGGCAGAATGGAATATTCGCGACGCAAGCGGCCGGAGCTGCCTCCATCATCCGTGACGGTGACGACAGCGGCAATGTCGGCGATGGGCCACTGCTCCCCGTTCTGCCGCGAACTCGCGATGTGCTGTTTCAAACCGCGCAGCAGCATCGAAAGGCCCGTGCCTCCGCCAAGCGCAACAATGCGAATGGGTCTTGAACGAGAATGTGCGGACTTACTCACGGACCGGAGGACTAACCGCTGGTGCCTTCGCGCTCCGGGTAAAGCAGCTCGGTGAATCGTGGGTCTTCTTGCAGAAACGCAAAATCTTCGTCATTGCGCGCGCGATAACGATTTTCGCCTCGGAGCTGAATCGCCACTTTCAGGTTTTGCATTGACGACTCCGCTTCGCCCGTCAAGCAATCGAGCGCGGCCATGGCGTACACAATATGGTCGGCCTTGGGCGCGGACTTGCGCGCGCGGTCGAGATGCACGCGAGCTTCGTCCCAACGGCCAAGATTCATCATCGCGATTCCCTGATTATAGTGATCCTCAGCAGACTTCGCCGCAGGCTCAGAGGCGCGCGATGCTCGCTGATCGCAAATGCGCAGATGAGTTCGCGCGCGGTCGGCCAGCTCCTTGTTTGGACCCTCCAAAACGCGCTCCAACGCCTGCTTGGCGCGAAGAAATTTCTGCTGTTGAAACTGCTTCAACCCTTCTTCGTAGGCTTTCAACTGCTGCTGAGTGGCGTGATCGTTGGTATCCTGGAAGATACTGGCATGCCTCTTGTCCTGCAATTCTTTGTTTTTCAGAGGTTTATGGCCATTGCGATGGCCGGAACTGGCGGAGGAGGTCCGATTGCTGCGCTGTTTCGTCTTGCCTGTCGAGCGCGCCATGATGGCGGTAGAGTAGCAGGGACGCTTTGTGGCGTCAACTCGCCATATTTTGGCCGCTTTTTTCATTTTGGAAACTTGAACCACTGGGGTTTCACCTGAAACAGCGTTATAGTCGCAGTTGGAACACCGCTTATTGGGCGAATTTGTGCTCTCTTTGCGAGCCACAGGCGTCATTGCTTGTTCCGAATCAAGACGAAAGACGCCAGATGCCGCACTTGACCTCCCTATGCTATAAGTAAACGGCGACAAAAATATTGAGGTACTTGTGCCGTTTATAAATTTTCCCGCTCGCGAGATCAACTGCAAGCTCGTTTACTACGGCCCCGGCCTTGGTGGCAAGACCGCCAATCTGCAGTGGATCTACGACCATACGGGTTCAAATCAAAAAGGAAAAATGGTCTCGCTGGCGACGGAGACGGATCGCACTCTGTTTTTCGATTTTCTTCCGCTCGATCTTGGCACCGTGCGCGGATTTCGCACGCGCTTCCATTTATATACGGTGCCTGGGCAGGTTTTTTACGAAGCGAGCCGGCGATTGATCTTAAAAGGCGCGGACGGCGTTGTGTTCGTCGCGGATTCGCAGGAAGAACGCCTGGACGCGAATTTCGAAACGATTGACAACTTGAAAGAGCATCTGAAGGATCACAATCTGAATTTCGACACGATCCCCTACGTATTGCAGCTCAACAAACGCGATTTGCCCAACGCCATGCCGGTCGCGGAATTAACGAAACAACTGCAATTAAAAGGGGAACCGGTGCTCGAAGCCGTCGCCATCCAAGGCCAGGGAATTTTCGACACACTAAAGGAAGTCGCCAAGCTCGTCCTCGCCGAACTGAAGAAAAACTCCTGATTATCGCCTATCAGTACACTCGAAAGTCCACCTCAATTAGCATGTGGACCGCGGCAGGTTTGCCATCCGGCCCGTTGGCTGGTCTGAATCTCCAGTTTTCTACAGCATCGACGGCCCGTCCATTCAGATCGCATGACAGTCCGCTCGCAATGGCTACGGAATGCGCTTTGCCATCCGGAGCGATTACGACATCGAGAACCACTGTGCCTTGCTCCTTCATCGCGAAAGCCCGATCCGAGTATTGAGGAGTCGGGCAATACAGGCAACTCGGTTTCGTATAACCCCTCTTACCGGCTTCAGGGATATTCGTCTTTGATTCTGGAGTTTTTCGCACGGGCGGCGATGGGACCAGCCGGTCTTGTAGCTCCGCGAGCTCAGGCGTGCGGTCGAAATCCACATTGCCTTTGAAGGAAACCTTCGCGTTCTTAGCTCGAAGGAAGGTAACTAGCTGCAACTCGTCCCCAGACCGCTGAATCGTTCCGTCAACAATAACCGTGGCGCCTGCATCGGAAGCAACACATGTGAGCGTTCCCGGATCACGCAGCGCTACGAGCGGGATTTTTTCTTCGTCCTGCGTCTGTTGAAGCTTCGCGCTAGTCATCAGCGAAATTCCGCGCGCGGCGAGGGCGCTGCGGAATTCGTTGGCAATCCTCGCGCCCAACTCTGTCGGCCCAGTGCCTGGTTCGGAGATCACCACCATGATCAGTTGTTGATCAGAAGTTTTCTTGAATGATTTGTGGATCGCGGAAGCGACTTTCGCAGCCAGAGAGTCGATTTGCTCCTGTTGACCGCCGTACGACGGAATCGCCGAACAGAAAAAAGTGACCGAGATAAATGCTAGAACGCGGACAGACTGATTCCGGCAGCACAGAGTTTCGCTATAGATGGGCATGAACGGACATTATCCCGCGGCAGGAGCGCTGGCGGAGTGAAAGCTGGCGACGGCCTGTGTTTCGTCGTCGAGTGTGGGAATTATATCGATCAGGCGCGTAACAGAAAGCACTTCGCGGACGCGCCCGCAGGGATGCAAAAATTTGAATGCACCGCCCAGGCGCTTCATTGAGATGAACCCGCCCGCCAGGGCGCTCAGGCCCGAGCTGTCGAGCTGCGTCACGTTTGTCAAATTCACCAGGATCTTGCGGACCGACTGGGTCTCCAACTCCCGCAGGCGTGCGGCCACCAAATCGCTGTCGGCGCCGATGGTCAGGCGGCCGTCAAGATCGACGATGGTGATGTCACCCGATTGCCGGGTTGAAATTTTCAGTTGCAAGTGTTTATCCTCTGCAAAACGCATTGTCGCTGGCCGCGGCGGTCTCCCGGGAACTACATGGAACAGGGATTATACGCCCGGAATCGCGTTCGCTGTTGGTCCACTCTCTCTTTCGCCAGTGTCGAATCGACTGTCGAATATGCACCTCCGCCTCTGTCTTGACAGGCCTCTTCCCGCCGCATAGTTTCGCAAAGATGGAATATTTGCGATTGCACCGCTGGCGCATCACACCGCGCGAAGAGGCGCGTATCCAGTTGCGCATCCGCGACCGCCTGGAGCTTACGGACGGGCTGCCGCGCGTTTGCCGCGTGGCTGGAGCGGACCTCGCCTACGATGCCAAGCGCGACCGCGCAATCGCGGGCGTTGTGATCTCCCGTTACCCCGAAATGGAAGAAATCGAGCGCGTCTGGGGGGAAAGCCCGATCGTGTTCCCGTATGTCCCGGGCCTGCTCAGCTTCCGCGAGATACCAGCGCTTTTGAAAGTTTTTGCGCGCTTGCGAAATGATCCGGATCTGATTTTTTATGACGGCCACGGATACGCGCACCCGCGGCGCTTCGGCATCGCCTGTCATCTCGGTGTTCTGCTCGCACGACCACGGCGAAATCATCGGCGCGGTGCTGCGCACGCGCGATAGTGTAAATTCAAATTACGTCACCTAAGGACATCGCATTTCTCTCTCTCTCGCCCTCGAATTCGTTTCCTCCATTCTCGATGGTTACCGCGTCCCCCGGCCCACGCGCGATGCGGATCGCTTCGTCGCCGCCGTGAAGCGCGGCGAGTACCGTAGCGGCAGGAAAAAGTAGAAAACACAGGGCGATTGCCTCGAAGAACGCAGCACATTTCCATACGAATTCCTCGGCGTTCACGTGCAGGAAACTTGTCTGCCTTCGACCCGTCGCGGAATCACAATGAAGCTATAATCGTTTCAGAGCCCCCACAGAATTCCTCCAGAGTGTTCGTGTGCGCGCGCCCGGTCCTACAATGTTCGAACCGTTTTCCGACTTGCAACTCCGCGAGATGGAGGACGCGCGTAAAAATTTAAAGTGGCTCGAACGCCGCGATTCGTGGCTGTGGTGGAGCGCCATCACCGTCATGCTTCTGTTGACCCTTGCGGTGATCGCCGTTTCGCTGCCCGGGATACTGAAGGAGTCCGATCAAATCTTTCAGCTCAACATTAGTTTGGCCATCCATGCACTCGTGGGACTGGTGCTGCTCTTCAATGTCTACGCGGTTTACCAGCAATGGCTGATCAGACGCCTTCGTGGACAAACAGCCGAGCATTTGGAATTGCTTTCCAGTTTAAAAATTCGCGCGGAGGAATTTCACCGGTTGGCGACGCGCGATCCGCTCACGGGCCTCTCCAACCGGCGCCTCGGGGAAGAGCGCTTGACCGGCGAAGTCTCCCGTTCCGAACGCTACGGCCATCCACTCAGCGTTTTGATGCTCGATTTGAATCGCTTCAAGGCCATCAATGATCAATATGGCCACGCCGCCGGCGATGCAACGCTTCAGGCTTTCGCGGACCGTCTGAACAAGGTGATTCGCACATCCGACCTGGCCGTAAGGCTCGGCGGCGATGAGTTCCTCGTCATCCTGCCGGAGTGTGCGGCCGAGCGCATTCCGAGTTTGCTGGCGCGCCTGGGTTTACTGGAAGTGGACTATCAGGGAAATAAAATCGCGGTTTCGAGCGCAGCAGGTTGGGCTGGCTATGAAAATGGGGAAGCGCCAGAGCAATTACTGGAGCGCGCGGACAAAGCTTTGTATGCCAAGAAGCGCGAGCAACAAGGCCGCGCATCCGTGCCAGTCTTGCTTCGCGATTCTTGAGCGGCTTGCCCGCACGTTTCGCGGGAATCTATCTCCTAGCCGCCAGATGTTCGCTCCGATCCAGGGCGTCGCGGACTCTCTGCGCCAGGTCACGCGGGCCGTACGGCTTCTGCAGGAGCGGCAGATTTCTTCTCTGTATCGAGTGGAGCATTTCGGTGCCCGCGCTATACCCGGTGACGAATAGCACAGGCACATCAGGCCGCTCACCGTTAATGTAATCATAAACTTCGAGCCCGCTGAGCCTGGGCAGCATCACGTCGAGCAAAACGAGCCCGATTTCGCCGCGATGAGCCTGGAATTCCCGTACAGCCTCTTCTCCGTCGTGCGCGATCCTTACGCGATACCCGAGCCCCTCGAGAGTTGTGCTGGCAATTTCGCACAGGGCGTCATGGTCCTCCACGATTAGAACTGTTTCCTTTCCGCCTCGGACCGAGGTCTGTGGTGCAATCGTAGGTTTCATCGCTTTTTTCTTGTCCGCGGCTGCGGGAAAAAAAACGTGAAACTGAGTCCCGCGCGCAAGTTCGCTATCCACATGAATAAATCCGCCATGTTGCTTCACAATTCCGTAAACGACCGCCAAACCCAGGCCCGTTCCTTTGCCAACCTCTTTTGTGGTAAAGAACGGCTCGAAAATTCGCAAGATTGTCGCCGCGTCCATTCCTGTGCCCGTGTCGCAAACGCTGAGTCGGACGTAGAGACCGGGCTTCGCCTCTTTGTGACGATAGCAAGCCGAATCGTCGACCTCGACGCTGACCGTTCGCACTTCGAGTTGCCCTCCGTGAGGCATCGCATCCCGTGCGTTCAAACAAAGGTTCATGATGACTTGCTCCGTTTGCGTCGGATCTGCTTTCACGGCGGGCAAGTCCTCGGCCAGCGCCAGATTCAATTCAATGTCGCTGCCGATGACTTTGCTCAGAAGGCCGGTGACATCGCGGATGCTCCGATTCAGATCAATGTTGCGAGGTTCGAGAATCTGGCGGCGCCCGAAAGCGAGTAGTTGTTTGGTCAGCACCGCCGCGCGCTCCGCTTGGCGCTGCACTTTCCGGAAATAGCCTTGCAGAGGAGCGTTTTGGGCGCTTTCGTCAATCCCTAATTCGACCCATCCCAGAATCGCTCCCAGCATGTTATTGAAGTCGTGGGCGATTCCGCCGGCCAGTTGGCCAATCGCTTCGAATTTCTGCGCTTGCCAGAGCTGGGCTTCGAGCCCTCGTTTCTCTGTCACGTTGATGGCAGCGATGAGCCACGCCGGCCGGCCCGCAAAATCCATATGATGCAGCATAATTTCGGTGTCGATAGTCTGGCCATCCTTGGTTCGGTACTGCCAAATTCCTGCGTGAGTTGGCTGAATAACATCCTGTTTCAGAAATTCGGCGAGGCGCGCCGCTTCTTCCGCCGTGCGAATGTCGGTGGCGCGCATTTGCAGAAATTCTTGGCGCGAATAGCCGTATTGCTCGATGCAAACGTCGTTGACCTCCAGATACTGCAGCGTGTCACGATCGCATAGCATCATCGGAATTGGGTTTTTGGCAAAGACGAAACGGAAGCTCTCGGCGCATTCCTCACGTATCTTCGCATCGCGCGTGCTTTGCTCCGCAAGAGACTTCCGGTCGAAGGCCCGGCGAACGGCCATCGGAAGCCGCGAAAGATGATCCTTTAGCACGTAATCGGACACGCCAAGTTTCACGCATTCCACAGCTTTCTCTTCCCCGAGCGCGTTGGTGACAAGGATCAGTGGGACGTTCAACCCCTGCTTTTGTATGACGGCGAGCGCATCCAGGCCGGACCATCCGCGCAATTGGTAATCGGCGAGAACCACATCGCAGGGATTTTCTCGAAGCTTCTGTTCGAATTCTTCCTGCGTCTTCGCGAGGTCTGCGTGCTCAGCCAAGCCGTCGCTTCCCAGTGCGCGCAGAAAGAGCTCCGCATTTGCCGGGTTATCTTCAACCAGCAGCACGCGGATCGGTGAGGACGTCACACGCTGTTCCTGTTTGGACAGGTTGCCGCTGCGATTCGACCGTCGAAAAGAATTTTACGCGAAACCTCTTGCATGACTGGACTCCGGCGCGGCCTCGTTCAACGGAGCCGCGCACACCTTGCCGCGAGAGGGAGGAATTCAATTCGCCTCGTAAGCCAGCCCAGAGAAGGCGAGGTACGCCAAGAAAGGTCTCTTTGGTTCGAAGAGGAAAGGGGTAAAGCTATTCTGTGCCTTAACAGGCCAAAGTCAAGTGAACCCTGAGGGAAATGTGCGGTCGCACAGCAACCGAAAAGCGACGAGCCGCCGGACGTTCGTCCAGCGCTTTTTGTATACCCGCGCCGTTTTGAAACTTGACTAGCTCCGATGATCCATGGGTATGTAACTGCGCTCGTCGCTTCCCAGATAAATCTGGCGCGGCCGGGCGATTTTCTGCTCCGGGTCGAGCAGCATTTCCTGCCATTGTGCGATCCAGCCTGAGGTTCGCGGAATCGCGAACAGCACCGGGAACATCGTCATGGGGAAGCCCATGGACTGGTAAATGAGTCCAGTGTAGAAATCCACGTTCGGGTACAGCTTGCGCTTGACGAAATAGTCGTCTTCCAGCGCGATTCGTTCGCATTCCAGCGCGATGTCGATCAGCGGATTGCGGCCCATCACGTCAAACACTTCATAAGCGATGTGCTTCACAATTTTCGCGCGCGGGTCGTAGTTTTTGTAGACGCGGTGGCCGAATCCCATCAACTTTTTTTCGCCGGACTTTACTTGCTTGATGTAATCCGGCACGCGATTCACGGAGCCAATTTCGAGCAGCATGCGAAGAACGGCTTCGTTCGCGCCGCCATGCAACGGTCCATAGAGGGCGGCTGTGGCTGCGGCGATTGCCGAATAAGGGTCCACGTGCGAGCTGCCGACGCCGCGCATGGCGCTCGTCGAGCAATTCTGTTCGTGATCGGCGTGCAGGATAAACAAAACGTCCAACGCGCGTTCAAGGGTCGGATTCGGTCGGTACTTCAGCTCCGTCGTGCGGAACAACATATTCAGGAAATTCCCCGGATAGCTGAGCTCGTTGTCAGGATAGGCATATGGCATTCCGAGGCTGTGCCGGTAGGTAAAGGCGGCCAGCGTCGGCATCTTGCCAATCAACCGCCACGTCTGCTTGCGGCGTGAATCTTCGTCGAAGATATTTTTCGCGTCAGGATAGAACGTCGAGAGCGCCGCCACGGCCGAAATAATCATGCCCATCGGGTGCGCATCGTAATGAAAACCGTCGAGGAATTTCTTGATGCTTTCGTGAATGAACGTGTGATGTGTGACGTGATACGTCCAATCTTCCAGCTGTGCGCTCGTGGGCAATTCTCCGTGCAGAATCAAATAGGCAGTTTCTAAATAAGTGCTTTTCTCGGCGAGTTCTTCAATGGGATATCCGCGATAGCGTAGGATGCCTTTATCGCCATCAATGAACGTGATGTAGCTGGTGCAAGAGGCGGTATTCGTGTATGCCGGATCGTACGTCATCAAGCCAAAATCGTCTTCGTTCACTTTGATCTGACGCAAGTCGATCGCGCGAATCGTGTCATGTTGTACGGGAACTTCATACTGCCGACCCGTGCGGTTGTCGGTAATCGTAAGCGACTCGCGTCGCGCCGCGCTTGACTTGTCGCTCGCTGGCGCAACAATGGGTTTGGTCGGATTCAAGTTTGGGCCTCCTCGACTCGCTGCCTTGCGGCGACGGCGGGTAACAAACAACAATTCAGTTTACACCAACTGCAGGACGCTGAAATAATTTCCGTTCACCGCGATGGCAAAGCGGCACGCGGCGTATGCCCATTCCATTCGGACGCGTATGGAACCGCCTTATCGGCCGGCAATACCATGATGTTATTTTTGTGCCGCGAATGCCTCGGACGTCACGCGATGTCGGTACGCGAACAGTTTTCGAAGTTTCCGCCTCACGAACCAGCCTGCAAGCAAACTGGCGAGCGCTCCCGTGGGCAACTGGTATTCGATGCAATCTTCCAGCCAGCAGGCTGCCGGACCGTCAGGAATAAATCGATGCGTGTGTTCCCAACGGCGGAATGGGCCTGACCGCTGGAAATCCTGGAACTGGCGCCCATCGATGTACCCACGATGCTCGAACTCCCAGCGAACGCGAAACGGTCCCACGCGCACACGAAACGCGCCACGCGATCCGTTGTGAATGCCCGGCGCAGGCTCCACGATTTCAATCGGCTCCCACGGAGGCGTAAGCCGTTCGAGAGCACCCGGCTGAGCGTGCCACGCGAAGACCTTCTCGGCTGGAGCCTCGATGCGCGCTCGTCGAACAAAAGTCTCACTCATGATGGCGGAGTCTCGATTTGATCGGGAAGCTTCACGAAGAATAATTATGGCACATCGAAGTTCGCGCCACGAAGACGACGCGCGCGCCCGCCGTTCGTCTCAGAACAATCGTCCCAGACGAACAGATCTATATGACTGACGGAGATAGAGAGTCCGGTCGTTGTTCGCTGGCCAATTCCGCGCGTTCCACGCGGTTTCGTCCGGCACGTTTGGCGCGATACAGCGCCACGTCCACGATGCGCACCAATTCGTTGACGTCGTTCTGGCCCGAGCTGTGCGTCACCAAAACGCCGAAGCTCGCCGTGATACCAATTTCCCCTTCGGGAGTTCGCACTGGTGTGGCTTCTATTGCCTTGCGCATTCTCTCCGCCAACCGCACGATACCTTCGTCGGTCGAGGTAGGAAATATCATCAGAAACTCTTCGCCGCCGTAGCGTCCCACGCAATCATAGGGACGCGTACATTTGGTCATGCGTCGCGCTATTTCCTGCAGCACGACGTCTCCCGCCATATGCCCGTATTTGTCGTTGATTACCTTGAAATGATCAATGTCCGCCAGAACAATTCCCACGAGTTTGTCTTCGCGATGGGCGCGCGCCAGCTCACGAACCAGGAACTCGAAGGCCGCGCCGCGGCTCGCCACGCCGGTTAAAACGTCATGAGTCGCCTGGAAGTGCAGGGCATCTCGCGTGGCAATCAGTTCGTCCTGTACTTTCAGAATGCGCTCCCCCACTTGCAGGCGCGCACGCAATTCTTCAGCATCGAAAGGCTTGGAGAGATAGTCATCGGCGCCGGCCTTCAGTCCGGCGAGCAAACTCTGCTTTTGCCCGCGCGCGGTCAGCAAGATTATGAACGTATACGGGCGTTCGCTCTTCTCGCGGATTCTACGGCAGATTTCGATGCCCTCGATTCCAGGCATCATCCAATCGAGGATCGCCAATCGCGGAGGATCCTCGGCATCAAGCAATGCCCATGCGTCATCTCCTTTGGCGACGGCGACGACTGCATAGCCCCACTTTCGAAGGAACGCCTCCAACAGGCGGCGGGAAACCGGATCATCCTCCGCAATAAGAACCTTCATGCTCATTTTGTCCTAGTCGCTCGGCTCTCTCTGCCCAGGCATCGACGCGATCACGGCAGGGCGGAAAGGCTCGAGCGCCAAGCGCAACCGTTCGAGTTCGGCTTCGACAACAACAAGTGCCGTTGCTGTTTGCGGTATATCGTTTTGCCTGGCGAAATTCTCCATTTGCTCCACTGCGCGATAAGCTGCCCGGCGGCCGAAATTTCCGACCGATCCCTTTAAGGTATGCGCTGTGCGCGCAATCCCCGCGGCATCATTTTGTGCGACGGACAGACGTAGCCTTTCCAGAATTCCCGGCAAACCAGTCTCGAATAGCTGAATCACTTCCGCCAGCAACTCCCGGTCGTCTTGAACCTGTTCGAGCAATTCGGCCGCATTCAACGCATCCGGGACGATGGCAGCGGAGGGCCGCGTTTTATGAATTCGCGCGGGATCGCGCATTCGGTCGATCGCTGCGAACAGATTCGGAGGCTGAATCGGTTTGGGAATGTAATCATCGGCGCCGGCCTCGATGCACTTCTCGCGGTCGCCCTTCATCACGTGCG
This sequence comes from Candidatus Acidiferrales bacterium, assembly GCA_035534035.1. Lineage (GTDB taxonomy): Bacteria > Acidobacteriota > Terriglobia > Acidiferrales > UBA7541 > DAHUXN01. The sequence goes on from DATLSS010000034.1 coordinate 34,229, forward strand.
CCGTCAGGCTGATGATCGGCAGATGCCGTTCGGATATTTTTTCGTTCGACCGAATTGCGCGGATGGCCTCAAGCCCGTCCATTTCCGGCATCTGCACATCCATCAGGACCAAGTCTAGCTCCTCGCGCTCCACCGCTTCGAGTGCCTCGATTCCGTTCTTCGCGATCACCACGGTGTGGCCCCGTTTTTCGAGAAGGCGCAAAACCAATTGGCAATTCACCACATTGTCTTCGGCCAGCAGAATGCGCATACCGCTCCCCCTATTCGAAATCTGTTCAGGGGATTCGATAGCCAGCGCATCGGGGGCTAGCTCTGCTGTCCCTGTCAATCCGCCCAGAATCGCATCCAGTAATTGCGAAGGCTGCACGGGCTTGGTAAGGAAGCCCGCCAAGCCAGCCTCCTGACTGCGCACAATATCGCCCGATTGCATGGCCGAGCTAAGCATGAACATGGTGACGGAAGAGGCTGCGGGGAGTTTCTTGACACGCTGCGCCAGCATTAATCCATCCATTTCAGGCATGTGCGCGTCGATCAGTGCCAGCCGGAACGGAGCACCGTGGGTGTCGCGCCGCAGCAACTCTAGCGCTTCACGCCCCGACGCTGCTTGCTCTGGCATCATGCCCCACTGGGTCAATAGCTCCGTCAGGATCAATCGATTTGTTTGATTGTCATCCACGACCAGCGCACGAAGCCCGCGGAGCGCCACCGGCTCGAGCGTCACGGGGGGAACAAAGTGAGCGTCGGGAACCTGTAGCCGCACTGTAAATTGGAAGACGCTGCCTTTCCCTGGCTCACTTTCAACGGAGATATTGCCATTCATCATCTTGACCAATCGTTGCGAAATTGCCAGACCCAGGCCAGTGCCGCCGTATTTCCGGGTAGTTGAGGTGTCCGCTTGCGTGAAGGCTGCAAAAATGAGCTCCTGCTTTTCGGTGGGGATTCCGATTCCCGTATCTCGCACGCTGAAATGTAACTCGATCCCGTCCGTTACGTGAGTCTCTACACGCGCCGACACAACAACTTCACCGTGTTGCGTGAATTTGATTGCATTGACTACCAGGTTCACGAGTATCTGCCGCAAGCGTCCGCTGTCGCCAACCAGCCATTCCGGCACTGCGGGTTCCACTCGCCACGCCAGTTCCAGACCTTTTCTGTGCGCCAAATGCCCCAGCGCCTTCAATGCTTCTCCCATGCTTTCGCGCAGGGCAAACGGCGATGGGTCCAGATCGAGCTTCCCCGCCTCGATCTTTGAAAAATCCAGAATGTCGTTCAGCAGCGTCAACAGGGAATCCGCCGACGATTTCACCATTCCCAGATATTCCCGCTGCTCGCTGTTGAGTTGCGTTTCAAGCGCGAGCTGCGTCATGCCGATGATTCCATTCATCGGTGTGCGGATCTCATGGCTCATGTTGGCTAGGAACTCGCTCTTGGCCCGGTTCGCCTCTTCGGCTTGTTCCTTAGCCGACCGCAATGCTTCCTCCGCCTGCTTCCGATCCGTGATGTCCGCAACAACGTCCACGGTGCCGCAAACCGTGCCCGATGCATCTCTCCATGGCGCTCTGGAAATGCTGGCATCAAATAGCGAGCCGTCCTTTTTCTGAGCGACCACTTCCAACCCGCTCACCCCCATGCCGGCGATTACTTTGTTATGCAACGTCTTGAAGAATTCTTGCCCGCTTTCGGGAACCACGGGCAGCGGACGTCCCAACACTTCCGCAGCGCTCCATCCAAACATCCGCTCGGCGGCGGGATTCCAGATCTGCACGTTTGTATTAAGATCCAGAATGGTGATAGCCAGTGAGGATCCGTCGATGATGGCGGTAAGTTTTTGATTGGTTTCTCGGAGCGCTTCCTCGGCGCGCTTTCTGTCGCTTATATCGTGATAAATGACTAGCGTTCCGGTGTTTTCCTCGCCTACACGCATTGGCACGGCGTACAGTTCCACATCCAGCAGTGTTCCGTCGTTCCGGCGACGTTGCGTGGTTGCTTGAATGTTTTCCCCAGCATCGCGCCGGCGCGCAAATTCCGCCGCTTCTTCGTCGAATTCCGGCGGCGTAACCAGGGAATTCAAATCCGTTCCAGTGACCTCCGCACGAACACATTGAAACAGCCTTTCGAACGCGGTATTGCAAATTCGCACGCGTCCCTGCAGGTCGGTGGTGACAATACCCAGCGGGCTGGTTTCGATAAGCGTGTTTAGGTAAGCCGTACGCTCGGCCAGCTCTTCCTCTGCCCTCTTCCGTTCGGTAATGTCCTGATACAAAACCAGGAAGCCCACATGTCCACTGTTTACGTCCAAAGGACCGCAATACAACTCAACGTCCACAAGCGTTCCGTTGCTCCGGCAGCGTTGCGTCGTCGCGTGAACGGTCTCTCCCGCCGCTAGCTGGCGCGCGAATCCTGCTGACTCCTCGCTTCGCTCGGGAGGCGTTACCAACGAAGCCAAACTCACACCGATCACTTCTGCTCGAACACATTGAAACAAACGTTCGAAAGCGGAATTACAAATCTTGATAAGACCGTTCGAATCCCCCGCGACGATGCCCAGTGGACTGGTTTCGATGAGCGTGTTTAGGTAAGCCGTGCGCTCCGCCACGCGCTGTTCCAACTCGCTGCGGGCCTGCTCGAGTTCGCTGTCCCGGTGTTGGATCCGCGCGAGCATTTCATTGAACTGGTCGTAGAGAAAGCCGATTTCGTCTCCGGTTTTCGAAATCATGCGAACTGAATAGTTCTTGTCGACGGCTATGGCAAATGCTGTGCGAGCAAGCTCCAGGATTGGCCCCGAGATGGAACTTTGCAGCCGCGATCCCACCAGCCCCGCCAGAATCAGCGAAACAAGCAGCGCGAAACCCACCATTGCGGCAAGCCTTTCTTCGCGCGCCACGATCGTGCTCAGATCAGATTCGAGGTAAATTGTTCCGGCGGCCTTTCCATCCAGCTGAATTGTGTGGAACGCAACGATCTTGCCCTGTGCAAAACGCGCACCTTCCGTTTCGATCGGCGGGGGCGTGAAAGCGCTGGTGCTCAGGTCGCGGCTGTAGACGGCGAGCACCTTTCCTTCCCGCGCGTACAGCGCGGCGTGCGTCAACTGTTTGTCGGCCCGTAACGATCGCAGAATCCCCCTTCCCGCTTGTTCGTCGCGGAAGGTCAAAGCCGCTACCGAATTCGTCCCGGTGATTTCCGCAAGTGTTGTGACCGTCCGAAGCCGCGATTGCCGGACCATGCGAATGTCGTATGTCGCGAAAATCGCGCAAGCGGACACGACCGCCAGCCCGCAGGAAATCAAAATGATGCGCGTCAGCTTACCGCGAATTGATTGATGCTTGGGGGATGCGGGCATTCTATCCGCGGTTTTTTGGGTGCCCATCGTGAACGATCCGCGCTAATGCGAGCAAGGCCGATCGAATTTTCAGGCCCGCCCTGTTGGCCGCATCCACATTGATCAAAAAATCCACGCGGCCGCCTTCCTGAACAAATTGGATAATGCCTCCGCTTGCCGCAAAATCACTTGTCTCGCCCACAGTCAGGACGCTAGAGTGACCCAGTTGATTCAAAATTCGGGATTGTCGTTTCGCTTCCGAAGGACTGACAAACAGGACGTCGCACTCGCCCAAATCCTCCAGCCGTTTGGCGCGGACCACCGCAGTCTGCCGATCGCCGATCGGATGCCCCAAAATTGATGCGTCCAATGAAATTCCAAATGGGTCCTGGCCCAACACGCAAAAGTTTATGCCTGTTTTCGCCGCGTCTTTCACAGCATTCGCCGAAGCGGGCCATTCCACGAATTCCGCAAAGTGGTGCAAATCTTCCGCTTCGATCCGATAGTCGGTCGAACTCAGCCCCGGTGCCGGCAAAGAATTCGCTGTTAGGCTAAATGCAATTGTGCCCAATAACAGAAAGCGGAACATAGCTTGCGCACTTCGCATCACGGTCTGGAAATCAGCAGGAAGGTGGCCAAACACAGAAGGCGGCGCCGAGGACAAGACTCTTATAATGACAGGATTGGGAGAGCGCTCCGCAGCACATGAGAAGGAGGTAGCGCGGTCCTCTGTGCCAGTGTCAACCGTTTGTACCACACTGAAACGCGAGAGTACTGCTGCCTGTTCCTGCCGACTCCTATGTTAGACTCCGCCGTCCGTCGCGAATCTTCTGACTACAGCGCACGGAACCAGGATTTCATGGGAGGATCCCAGAAAATGAAAAAGTTGACCATTGCGGCGATATTGTGCGCAGCCATCTTCTGTACTGCTAGTGCGAACGCACAGCAGCAGTCACCGCCATCAACAGCAGGCGGCCACACTTTCGAGCTCAAGCCCACTCCGAACACAGTCACCTGGGGTTACTACGCCGCCAGCGCTTCTCCTGTTCTTCGCATTCATTCCGGCGACACAGTTGTAATGCAAACGCTGATCACCTCCAGCCCGAAGGCTCTGGAGAAAGCTGGCGTCCCGGCCGATCAGGTGGAACAGTCCCTTCGCGATATTTTTGATCGAGTAAAAGACAAGGGGCCAGGCGGCCACATCCTCACTGGACCCGTCTACGTAGAAGGCGCGGAACCGGGTGATGTTCTGGAAGTGCGCATAAAATCCATTCGACTCGCAATTCCGTACGCCTACAACGCGTTCGGCCCCGGGCGCGGATTTCTTCCCAACGACTATCCCTACGGTCGAATGAAAATCATTCCTCTCGATTCGCAGCGGATGGTTGCGCATTTCGCCGATGGAATCGAAATTCCCCTTCATCCGTTTTTTGGCAGCATGGGAGATGCTCCGCCGGAATCGGCCGGACGCGTCAGCAGCGCGCCGCCGTGGATGCACGCGGGCAATCTGGACAACAAACATCTGGTCGCGGGTACGACGCTGTACATCCCCGTGAACGCCGCGGGCGCTCTTTTTTGGGCCGGCGACGGCCACGCGGGACAGGGCGACGGGGAAGTGGACATCACCGCGATGGAGACTTCACTCGTTGGCACGTTTCAGCTCATTGACAGGAAAGATATGCATCTGCTTTGGCCGCGCGCCGAAACGCCGGATTACTACGTGACAATGGGCATCCATGAAGATCTGAACGAAGCCACGAAGATGGCCGTTCACCAGATGATTGATTTCCTGGTGCATGATAAACATCTTTCGCGCGACGACGCTTATATGCTTTCGAGCGTCGCCGGCGATCTGCACATCAATGAACTGGTCGACGGCAATAAGGTGGTCAGCATGATGCTGCCCAAGGCAATTTTTGTTTCTCGTGAAGCGCACTGAGTGGCGGATCAGTCATAAGAAAGCGCAGCCGCCTCGTCGGCCGCGATATCGAGAACGGAATCAAGATGCGCAACTTTGATAAGCTGCATGACTCGCGCCGTAGGCGAAAAAAAGACGCAGCGCCCTCCGCAACGCCTTACTTCGCCACAGTGTCGCACCAGCGCGCCCAGGCCCCAGCTATCCATGTCGGACACGCTGGCTAGATTAATGGCGATCTGCCGCGCTCCTTCGTAAAGGAGCTCCTTGAGTTTCTGTCGAAACTCCAGCTCGCTTTCGCCTACCATCAGCGGGCCATTGAGATCGAGAATCGTCGTCGCGCCGGATTTGCGAATCCTGATTACCACGTAGACCTCGTGAACCGCACGCTATCCGAACTCGCCACTCCAGGCAAGCAAAACGCCTCACTCCCCTCGCGCTGCGTTGCTCCACAGAATGCCATCCCCACCGATACGTGCGCATTGACGCGTGTTAGAAGTTCTGCGTTCCTGGTAGCTTTATATCCTCGCAGCCACCCCACAAGGAAAGTTTGCAAGAATTGCAGCGCTCAGCCGTCGAAACTAACCGGAAGTGGCGCTCGCGCGCGAACACGCGTCCGCAGCGCGGACACGGAAAGCGGCTCACGTTGTAGCCGGTTACCCACAGCATCGCAATATATGCGAGCAGAAGTTCGACAGATTCGCCCGGCCCGAGGAGCAGAAAGCTCTTGACTGCGAGACCGAAAAACAAAATCGGAAACAATCCTGTGAAGAGAATCCAGAAAGCCGCGCGCAAACGGCGAAATCTTCGCCATTCGCGATCGTAACGCGCCTGCCGGTCTGGCTCGTGCGTCGTCATTTTATTTTCGGCGGCAAAAACTTCTTGTCGATTTTCGCGATCACCACGTAATTCGGATCCACCATTTCCGCCAGCCGAATCCGCGCCACCTTCGATAGCAGTTCATAGGCATCGAGATCGCTCAGGCCGTAATCCTGATGAATCCAGTCGACAAGCTGCGCAAAAGCGATGCGCAGCGAGTCGTCGAGCGGACGCGTGATCCCAGCAGCCATCAGTTCATGCTCATTCTCGAAGCGCGGCCAGGCAATTTTCCACCCTTTAATCACGCGCACTTGCAAGCGGACGCGCAAGGGAACTTCAATCGCCGTGCCCGCCACTTCTCCGTCGCCCATGGCCGCGTGCCCATCGCCAAAATAGAGCAAACCGCCCGCAACATTGACGGGCAGATAAAGCGTGTTGCCTACGCTCGCCTCGGGCGAGTCCATATTGCCGCCAAAATCCGCGGGAACAACTGAACTGCGCGATTCGCCGCCCGCGGGCGCGACGCCAATGCAACCGAGAAACGGATGCAGCGGAATTTTCGTTGTGAAACTCGAATCATCCGCCTTGAATGTCGCGGTATTGGTCAACGGATCGATGGGATAAAACCAGATGCGCTCGGGTAGCGGCTGATTGATCATCGGCGTAAAATCGGTCGGGTTCAGCGCGCCAAACCCCGGAGCCAGCGCGCCGATTCCTTGTTTCCCGTTCACTTCGAGCGAAAGAAAACGTATCGCCAGCGTGTCTCCCGGCTCCGCGCCATCAACGTAAAACGGCCCCGTCAGCGGATTATCGCCCTTCGCCATCGCCAGCGTGTCGCCGGGATGCTGGATCGCGTCGCCAAAACAATCGAGTGTGTTCGCCTCGATGATATCGCCCGAATGAACGTGCTCCACCGCCGGCGCCACGCAGTAGTCGTATTTCACATTGTTATTCGTGGCGTGATATTTCACCACGTGCGCCGAGTTTGTCGCCGTTTGTGCGCCCGCCCGTGTCGCCAAACTCGTCGCAACAACGAAGAATAAAAGTAGAATACTTGGTCGGTTCATCAATCCCCCTGTTATCTCAACGAATGCCCGCTTCAAAAAGCCTAACGCTTCCCACAAAGAGCAGCAGGAGTATAAACGTCGCGAGGTACACCAAGAGCAAGCGCGCCAAAAATTCCAGAATCACGCTTATCCGACCGTCACCTATAGAGCGGTGCATAATCGGATTTTTTGTGACTGAGTCCTGAAGGATCACTTTCGAGGTGCGTCGGTTCAGGACCAGCGCCGCAAGGAGCGGGACGAGCCAAGTTGCGTACCAAGACACACGCGCGTCGAATTGGAGCCTCGGTATCCGCGCCTCGTAACCCGGCAGGCCGATCCAGGCTCCCACTGTCATTCGCTCGGCGAACGATCGCAGAAAGGCAAGAGCCGAGAGCGCCGCAAGCACTAAGGCGCCTAGCAACTTGGCGGGTCTGGCGGAGAACCACTCTCTCACGGCTAACATGTTTGAGGATTCTACGGCAATCGGCGTGTGCTGCGAAATACTCTGTTGTTGATGAAGGTACGGCGTTAAGCGGTCACACAATTTCGAGCATGTGCTCGATCGCGCGGCGCGCACGGCGGGCGGTCTCTTCGGGGACGCAAATCTGCGGCGCCAGAATTTCGAGCGAGCGCAGAATCCGATCCAGCGTGATGGTCTTCATGAATTCGCAGACCGCCTCCGGATTGACGGGACGAAATACTTTTTCCGGCGCCATCTTCCGCAGCCGGTGCAGCATCCCCACTTCGGTGCCCACGGCAAATTCGTCCGCCTTCGATTCACCGATGTGTCGCATCATGCCTTCGGTCGAAAGAAAAAGCGTGCGCTCGCGTGGCAACGTGCCATCCGCAACGCGCGCCATGCACGAAGCGACGCAGCCGCACTCCGGATGAATTAGCAATTCGATGTCCGGATATTCGTCCATCATGTTCACGACTTGTTGGGGACGTATCGCGCCATGTACGTGGCAGGAGCCCGGATACGCTATGATATTCGGCCGCCCGGTTTCCCGCGCCACGAAGGCCGCCAAAAATTTATCAGGAATAAACAGAATCGGCCGCTCCGGCGGAATCGCGCGCACGATTTTCGCTGCGTTGGCCGACGTGCAGCAATAGTCGCTCTCCGCTTTCACTTCGGCAGACGTGTTGACATACGCCACCACCACCGCATCCGGATAGCGCGCCTTCCATGCGCGCAGTTCGTCGGCGGTGATCGTCGCGGCCAGCGAACATCCCGCGCGTAAATCGGGCAGCAGCACGATTTTCCGCGGACACAAAATCGCCGCCGTTTCCGCCATGAAGTGCACGCCGCAAAAAACAATCACGTCCGCGGGTGTCGCGGCGGCCTGTTGCGAAAGCCCCAGCGAGTCCCCGACGAAATCAGCGATTTCCTGCACTTCATCACGCTGATAATTGTGCGCCAAAATCACCGCGTTGCGTTCTTCCTTCAGCCGCGCAATGCGCTCCTGCTGCAGGCGAATCTCCGCGGGCGAGTCCTCGATCAACTCGACGGGCGGCACGAAATAGCGCGCCTCAAACGGAACGAGATTCGCAGCTTCGCTCATGCCTAAATCACCTCGCCTCGGGAACAATCTTTGCACTCAAATCGAGCGCGCGCACGGAATGCGTCAGCGCGCCAACGGAGATCGCGTCCACGCCGGCCGTCGCATAAGCCGCGACCGACTCCTCGGACACATTGCCGCTCGCTTCGACGAGCACGGCGTCATGCAGGCCGGCGTCACGGAGTGATTGCACCGCGCGTCCCGCATCCGTCGCGGAAAAATTATCGAGCATCAGAATGCATGGGCAAGCGTCGTGCTCGGTTTGTAATTGAGCAAGCGTGTGCGCGGCGGCAAGCGCCTGATCAATGGCCGTCACCTCGACTTCGAAAAACGCGGCTGATTTTCGCCGTTTCCAGGCGCTTCGCAGCACCGCATCGAGTGTCGCCCCGGCCCGGTCTGGCGTCAGGTCCGATGTGTCATTAGATGCCAGACGAAGGTGATTCGTCTTGATCAGAATTGCGTCGGCCAGGCTCAGCCGGTGGGTCCCGCCTCCGCCGCAATGAATCGCGCGTTTGTCCAGCAGACCCCACGCCGTTTTGCGGGTGCCCACAATATGCGCTGTGGGCGATGCCTCGCGTGCCGCGTCAGCCAACTTGTTCGTCGTCGTGGCGATACCGCTCATGCGCTGCATTAAATTCACCACGGTGCGCTCGAGAGTCAGCAGACTCCGCGCGTTCCCCGCGACGCGCAAGATTACGTCACCCGGCGGCGTCTCGCTGCCATCGCGCATAACTGGCGTTGCTTTTTGATGCAAACGCGCGTAAATCCACGCGGCCTCGGCAACTCCGGCGACGATTCCAGCTTCCTTGGCGCGAATCTCCACGGTACACGGACGCGCGTCGATTTCCATCGCCTCGACCGTCAAGTCTCTAGGCTCCGTATCTTCACGCAGCAATTCATCGATCAGCGCGCGTACAGCGCGGAGATACAGCGGATTTTCGAGTGTCAAGCTATCGCCCCGGTAAAACGCGGCACGCACGCGCTCTTCGCGCGTCATGCGATGCAGCCCTCCGGCGATTTCAGCCCTCATCGTCATATGACTTCAATTTTCAATCGCGCGTCAATCCCACCGAGAGTCGTCTCCGCCATGTACACTTGACGAAGCGTAGCGCGTAAATCCGAAAGCTCAATCTTCCCGTGACTCATGCGTGAAAGTCAATCGGTGCAATAGCAGTATAATTATGCACTATTCCAACTTCGCGCCCGTCATACTCTGCTCTTCAGGCAACTCGCACCCGTTTTCAGCTATCATGTCTGGGAGGCCATCAGGCGCTCGATGTAACCCCAACAGGTCGGCCACGCGACAGGAAGCAAAATGAACAACCTTGCACGAAACTCATTAATTGCAATGTCACTCTTTTTCTCAATAGCGCTGAATGTCTTGGCGCAAACTGCGCAACCGAGTCTTCCCACGCTGAAGCGGCGCGCGCCGGGGCAAACCGCACCGAAAGACGTGCCGGGAGGCGACAGCGACCTCGCATTCTTGCAGGATTCTCCGCCGATTGTTCCGCCCCCGCTGCAACTCGTAGTCGACGCCGGAGTTCCCCTGCGCCTGATGCTGAAGAAATCCGTGCCTGTAAAAAAAATCGGCCAGCCAATTCAAGCGTTCACCACGGAACCGATTTATTCTTTCGACCGCGTCGTGATCCCCAAAGATACCGAAATCGACGGCCACATCACTGAACTGCGCTCGCCTTCAAAGATGAAGCGCACGGCCGCATATCTGAATGCCGATTTTTCGCCGCATCGCGTCGTCCAAGTCGAATTCGACACGCTGATTCTGAAGGACGGAACGCGAATGCCGTTGCTCACAAAGGTAGTGCCTGACGCGGGGCCGGTCGTGCGCCTCGAAACCAATCCACAAAAAAACGGAGTTGTGCACCGCGCCCGCGGCATGATCAGCCAGCAGTGGCATCTTGCCATCGCGCAAATAAAACCCTCCGCCGTGTGGCAGCGCGCGAAACAATTCGCGTGGAGCGAATGGCCGTATCACAAACAGAGAATCGCGGCCCGAACTGTGTTCGACGCGGAGCTCGAACAGCCGCTCGATTTCGGCTCAGTGGCGATTGCGGCGGAAGAGATGGGAGCCATGGGCCAGCTCCCCGCCGTGAATAATGACGCATACGCACGTCTAGCCACGCCTCTCAGTTCAGCGACCGCGCATTTGGGCACGCCGGTAAGCGCCATCCTGACGCGGCCGGTTTTCTCTCCCGACCGGAAGCTCTTGCTGCCCGTGGGCACCGAACTTCAGGGGATGGTCGTTCACGCGGTGCCCGCGCGGCGATTGCATCGGAACGGCCAGCTCCACTTCACGCTTCAGCGCGTGCAACTGCCGTCGAGCACCCCGCTTTCTGTGGAAATGGCGCTGGAAGGAATTGAAGTCGCCAAATCATCGCACATCAAGCTCGATTCGGAAGGCGACACCAGTGTGGCCAGCAATAAGGAGTCGCGCGTGCTGCGCACTGCACTTTCCGTGGCCATTGCGACTTCGACGATGCGCACCGATTCTGACGGCGGCGCTGCCGACCGGGGGGGCGACCCCGGAAAGAGTGGTGTCGCTGGCGGCTCCGGTTACAAACTGATCGGCTTTGCGCTCGGCATCGGGCTGCAGTCGCGCGCGTTTGGCCAAGTGATGGGATTCGTGGGCGCCGGCGAATCGGTCTATTTCCATTTCATCACACGCGGCAATAATTTGGTGCTGCCAAGAGATACCCCTATCGAAGTCAGCTTCGGCCAGCACCGGCGTCCCGCAGGCTCCTGAACCGAAAGGAAGCCAGCCTGGAAATGAAACTTTCTCCGAGGGAGCGTTATTGAACCGCGGATTAACTGCAATGGCTCCTGCTGCGATCGTGCTATTCAGCTTATGCGCCGGCTGCAAGTCCGCGTCGAGACCGAGCGGAACAGCGCCAAGCATCACCGCGCAGCCGGCGAACCAGAAAGTGAGCGTGGGCCAGCCCGCGACATTCACGGTCGCTGCCACGGGCACGGCACCCCTCAGTTACCAGTGGCAGGAAAACGGCGCGAGCATTGGCGGAGCCACTTCCGCGACCTATACGATCGCAGCGGTAACCGCGGCGCAGAACGCCCATACCTTCCAAGTGACAATCGCCAATGCCGCCGGTTCGATAACCAGCAACCCGGCGGCCCTCACGGTTGTTTCACCCGGTGCCATAGCGAAAGTCCTTACCTATCATAATGACAACGCGCGTACCGGACAGAACCTCAATGAGACAATTCTCATTCCTACCACGGTGAACTCCGCGAATTTCGGAAAGATCGCGTTCCTCGCCGTGCAAGGGCTGGTCGATGCGGAGCCGCTCTACGTCTCGGGCCTCACAATCAATGGCGCGGTCCACGATGTTGTATTTGTGGCGACGGAACACGATCTGGTTTATGCGTTTGACGCGGACACGTTCATGCAGCTCTGGGAGGTATCGATAGACCCTGGCGAATCACCAAGCGACAATCGCGGGTGTAGCCAGGTGACGCCAGAAATCGGAATAACTTCGACGCCCGCCATCGACCTTAACGCTGGCGCTCACGGGACAATCTACGTCGTAGCCATGTCGAAAGATCCCGCCGGGAAGTATCACCAGCGCGTCCATGCTCTCGATATCACCACCGGCGCGGAGCTCGCGGGAAGTCCGCAGGAAGTCACTGCCATATTTCCAGGATCCGCCTCGCCCACCTCCAACGGACAGACCATTTTCGATCCCGCGCAGTATAAAGAGCGCGTCGGGCTGCTGCTGCTCAACGGAGTGCTTTACACCGCATGGGCATCACACTGCGATTTTGTGCCATATAGTGGATGGATCATAGGCTATAACGCGGCGACGCTCAAACAGGTGAGCGCCCTGAATTTCACGCCAAACGGCAGCGACGGCTCGGTGTGGATGTCGGGAGCCGGCCTCGCCGCGGACGGATCCGGGAATATTTATTTCCTAGCCGCGAATGGGACGTTTGACACATCGCTCGACGCAAACGGTTTCCCGAGCAATGGCGATTTTGGAAATGCGTTCCTGAAACTTTCGACTTCGGGCGGTGCGCTCGCAGTGGCCGATTATTTCACCATGTTCAACACCGTGAACGAATCGAATATCGATCAGGACCTTGGCTCCGGTGGTGCGCTGGTATTGCCCGATTTTGTAGATGCTTCAGGAACGACGCGGCACTTGGCGGTCGGGGCCGGCAAAGACGACAACATCTACGTTGTCGATCGCGACTCGATGGGCAAATTTAATCCCAGCAATAATAATGCAATTTATCAGGAGATTCCCTCCGGCAGCGGATTGATAAGCAGCACCGGCGTGTATGCGATGCCGGCATATTTCAACAATAAAATCTATTACGGCGCGGTGAACGACGCGCTGCGAGCTTTTACGATCACGAATGCCCGCCTGATCGCTCCTGCCGCATCCGTGAGCGCAAACACATTTGGCTATCCGGGAACCACGCCGAGCATCTCGGCCAATGGAGCCTCGAATGCAATTGTTTGGGCGGTCGAGAGCGAGTCCGGGGTCCCGGCAATTCTCCACGCTTACGACGCAACAAATCTCGCGAATGAACTATACAATAGCAATCAGGCGGGAGGCCGCGATCAGTTTACGGGCAACAAATTTGTCACGCCGATGATTGCCAATGGCAAAGTTTTCGTGGGAACGCCCACGGGTGTTGCCGTTTTCGGACCGATACCTTAGCGGGCGTCTTGCCCGTCTCTGCGAAAACCGGACGGTCGTAATTTGGTAACGGAAATCACGCCCTTCGCATCTTACGTGCTGCGTGAAATATACTGTTTGATTCGTTGCGAAAATGTCGCTACTTCAAGGAAAATCCCTTTGAGCTATACGATTTTGACGAGCGTTCGTGTTCCAGCTCTCATTGCGGCCCTCAGCGTATCTTTCACCATCGGCGCAATCGGCGGATGCAGCAAGTCGCATTTGTCTGAGTCCAATTCCGTAGCGCAGCCAGGCGATTCATCCCCGAGCGAGTCTGAAGGCGTCGCCGCCGCGCCGAGCGGCGCAGTGAATGTGGTCACCTATCACAATGACAATGCCCGCTCCGGGCTGAATGACCATGAAACAATTTTGACGTACCGCAACGTCGACTCGCGCGACTTCGGCAAAATTGGCTTTTTGCCCGTTCAGGGCCTGGTGGACGCGCAGCCGCTCTACGTTTCGCAACTCACAATCGCGCGGGCGAAGCACGATGTTGTTTTCGTGGCGACGGAACACGACCTCGTTTATGCCTTCGATGCGGATACGTTCGCTCAACTCTGGCAAGTTTCGCTCCTCGGTCCAGACGAAACTACCAGCGACGACCGTGGCTGCGGCCAGGTGAAACCGGAAATCGGAGTCACATCAACTCCCGTGATTGATTTACAGGCGGGAGCGCATGGCGCGATTTACGTTGTCGCGATGTCCAAAGACAGCTCGGGAAAATATTTTCAACGCCTTCACGCTCTCGACATTACGACTGGCGCGGAAATCGATGGCGGTCCGCAGACGATTGAGGCCACCTACCCTGGCTCGGCCGTGCCCAATTCGAACGGCCGGGTCGATTTCGATCCCAAGCAATATAAGGAACGCGCATCCTTGTTGCTGCTCAATGGCGTCGTCTACACCAGTTGGGCCTCTCACTGCGACTTCGATCCTTACACAGGATGGATTATCGGTTACGACGCCCTAACTCTGAAGCAAACGAGCGTTCTCAACATCATGCCCAATGGTAGAGAGGGCGCGATCTGGATGTCCGGCGGAGGCCTTGCCGCGGATTCGTCGGCAAATATTTATTTTCTTGCGGGCAACGGCACATTCGACACCACTCTCAATTCCCAGGGCTTCCCGGAAAAGGGAGATTACGGCAACGCGTTCCTGAAGCTTTCAACTGCCGGCGGTAAACTCTCCGTGAGCGACTACTTCGTAATGCATAACGCCGTGGAAGAATCGAGGAAGGATCTGGATCTCGGTTCCGGGGGTGCGCTCGTGCTGCCAGATCTCGCCGACGGTTCGCAAAAGACGAAGCATTTGGCCGTTGGCGCGGGGAAAGACGATATTATTTACGTTGTGAATCGCGATTCGATGGGCAAATTCAATCCCGCCAATGATAATGCGATCTACCAGGAAGTTCCGCGTACCGGAAACGACAATTCTCAGGGGCTTGGTGGTACAGGCGGCGTGTTCGCAGCGCCTGCGTACTTCAATCATACGCTGTATTACGGCGCGGTCGACGACTCGCTGCGGGCATTCAAGATCCTAAATGCGCGCGTTGCCAGCCCTGCGGCGTCAAAAACCACGGTGACGTTTGGCTATCCCGGGACCACACCGAGCATTTCCGCAAATGGCACCAAAGACGGTATTGTGTGGGTTGTCGAGAACAATTCCCCCGCCGTGCTCCGGGCTTACCTGGCGAGCGATCTAAGCCGCGAACTATACGATAGCAACCAGCAGCGCAAGCGCGACGAGATAACCGGAAACAAATTTATTACTCCGATGATTGCGGGTGGCAAGGTCTTCGTCGGCACTCCATCGGGCGTGGCCGTTTTCGGTCTGCTGTCGAAGCCTTCTGCCTCGCACCAATGATCCCACTGCTGCAAATATTTCGCGCTTTCCGAATTCCACGATAAGCTAGAGCAACTTCGTCACACGCGGCGAAGAAGCGTCGCGCCAGAGCGCCACTGCTTCATCATTTTTGCCGTGTGCCGCGGCATCAGTCGCGCCCACAGGCGGATCATCCAGTCGCCGGGCATGGGGCGATTAAATTCGCGCGAAGCTTGGAAGAAGCCGCGAAACTCGCTTGCTTCCCAACCATAGGGACGAAAAAACTCTTCACCGCCCGCCGGAGCAAACTGAATCGGCGCCCCTGCGGCACGCAATTCCTTGCCCCAATGTTTTTCCATCATTTGTTTCACTTTCGGTGAGGCAACGTCTGTAAGCCAGTATTGAAAGTGCTGGTACTGGTGCAGATCGCGCGCAAGATCGGCTACTTGTTGCTCCGAAAGGTAGGCGAGCAATCCTTCCGTGATCACCAAAGTGCGGCTGGCGCCCGCATCCAGTCGCGCGAATATCTCACGGCGCGCTGCATCATCAGCCAAGTCAAGCGCAACACGCTCCAATCGGCAATGAGGGCTCTCGGAGCCGAGCATCTCGGTCTTGTATGCGATCATTTCTGGCAGGTCGATTTCGATCCAGGACAGGCTGGCGGGTAATGCCAAGCGATACGGACGCGTGTCGAGGCCTGCTGCCAAGTTCACCACCAGATCGACTCGTTCGCTCGCCACCACGCGCAGCAGCATATCGTCCAGCAGTGCCGTGCGGACGATCATTGCCCACGATTGGCGCTTTCCTCCGCGCAGCGTGTTGACAATTTCTTCGCCGCGCGTGCCTGCAAGCTTCCGCGCGTACGGATCGCGAAATATCGCATCCGCGCGCTCCGTCTCCATCGCGCGGTAATAGGCGACCCAGCGCGCCGTATCGGAGATGTTGCGTATCGCCGGGCCTTTGGACGTATCACTCACTGCATCGCCTCCATGAGCACCGTTTCGACGTTGCTCCATTTTGCCAGCTTGC
>DATLSS010000035.1:0-6383 GCA_035534035.1 Candidatus Acidiferrales bacterium
TTGGACAGGCCAGCTTCCAGTGCATTGCCGCCAACCTCGGACCAGTTAAAGGCCGAGCCTCCAGAATCCGTCTTCGTGACGAAAGCGCGGGAAATCGCGTAGGCCGTGCGGTGAAAAAACCCTCCCTTACCCATGGTGTAATAGCGCGGGTCCTCGTGCGTGAGTGCGGGGACAATGGCCTCGGTGAAAAAAGTCCCCGACACTCCGTCGGTGAACGTGCGCCAATAATAGCGTCCGTAACCGGCGACTCCGTGCCCCAATTCCGGATCGGAATTTAACAGCATGGCTTGTCCAGCCAGGATTCCAGCCCAGGTATACGAGGAGTAATCAATGACGCTATCCTGCGAGGCAAGCACGAATTTCTGGCGGGTCGACATTGGTGGAAGCTGCGTATTGGCGTTCACCGCCCCAAAATTGGGAACGAGCCAGAACATGCGCTTGGTCTGCTGACCTTCGGTGTCGTCTTTCTTTTTCTTTTTGTTTTGGGGAGCCGCAGCCTGGGGAGCTGTAGCCTGTTCCGGCGCGGAAACGGTGCCGCTGGTCGCTAGCGGCACCGGAGCCGGCTTGCTTTGTGATGTCGGGCTTTGCTGGGCAAGGTCACCGGAGTTGGATGGTTCCACCGCTTGTGTCTGAGACCGCGCCATGGCGGGCAAGAAAAGAACGACAAAAAGAATGGGGAAAACTGAAGCAGCCTTTATGATTTCGATCGAGGCCTTTCTTCGAATCAAGCGCAATGGTGACTCGCCTCAAGCCCGCTCAGGCACAACACTCCGTCAGCGCACATGGGACTTAGAGTACTGGTCGCACACGATTGGTTGCTCAATAGATCGCCTATGGTTCTCCGCCCTGTGCATCCAGAATTCGTGATGGGGACACGAATCTGGCGCTCGGCAGCGTACTACTATAACGGAGTTTGCCGAAATCTCTTCTGAACGCGTGAGGATGCCGCTCGACAAGAGCGAAAACTTTGTCAAGAGACACTTTCTCGTCGCAATGCTTTTGAGCACCGCCGCGATCTCAGAGTGGCGGAGGACCGAAAGCCTCTATCAACCAAGCGCTAGGCTTCGTCGACGGGGAAATCGAATTGCACGAGTTTCCGCTGAAACCCTTTCGTCTTTATTGCGCCGTAAATAATCCCCGCCGCCATCCAAATTGCGCCCGCGATCCTCGCTTGCCAGCCAAGGTGCATCCAGATGAAAAGACAAATCAAAAAGCCCAGCACTGGCGGGACCAGATTGGTCCAGAACTTTTTCTCCTCGCGGAGGTAGTACCGCACGAATGCGGCGGCATTCACTCCCATGAAAGCGATCAGGGCTCCAAAGTTGAGCATTTCCGCGCCCAGGGTGTAGCTGATCGTAAAGGCACCCGCAAGGGCAAGCGCGCCGATAAGCAAGACGTTGTTGCGAGGGACATGATTCTTCGGCTCAATCGCACCGAAAAACGAGCGCGGCAGTGCGTTGCTGCGTCCCATGCCGTAGAGGAGACGGGCGGCACCGAGTTGCGAGCTCATGCCCGAACCGATGTTGGCGGCGAGGAGTGTTAAATTCACAAGCCCGAAAAGGAAAATCCCGCCGACTCGGCCAGAGATGTGAACGAACGCTGTGTCCACATCGGGGAAAGGCTGCGAGGCGGGCCAGACAAGTTGCGCCAAATAAACTTCGATAGAGGCAAGCACACCTGTGACTACGCAGACCAGCACCGTCGCCAGTAAAACGTTGCGGCGCGGGTTTTTCACCTCTTCCGATAGCGTGGAGATGCCGTCGAACCCGATGTACGTGAGCACCGCGATCGAAGTGCCGCGGAACAGCGCGGAGGAAGAGAATGTCTTTGGATTGTAAAACGGATGGGTGAAGAATCCGGGACCGTAATAAGGCAGATGATAAATATAGCGGACGGCCTCGACGGCGAAAACCACGATCACGATTCCCATTCCCGCGGCGAGGAACGCGTTGATTCGCGCCGAGGTCTCCACGCCGCGCAGATTCAGCCACGTGAAAAGCAGTGCGAAGAAAATCGCCCATAGGAAATACGGCATCTGCGGAAAGAAATTCTGTGCCGCTTTGCTGCACCAGATGGTGCAGATCAGCGGATTCAAAATGTAATCCATCGCCATGCTCCATCCGGTGATGTAGCCCAACGCAGGATGAAGCTCGCGGCCCACGTATGTGAAGGCCGAGCCGGCGCTGGGATAAACGCGGGCCATGCGGCCATAGCTGATCGCGGTAAATAGCATGGCGACCATGGCGATCAGAATCGCCGTGACCACATGTCCGTGCGCCGCGTTGCTGACTACGCCGTATGACGGCATCGGCGCGACCGGCTGAATAATGATGATGCCGTAGAGGATCAGGTCCCACAGTCCCAGCGAACGGCGCAGTCCTGCGCCGCTCCCGCCAGGTTGTGACGGTTCGCCGGGCATCAGTTCCCCGCTCTTGCGGGTTTGAAATCGAAATAACGCCCGTGTCGCCGAAGCAGCAGGGAGAGAAATTGGGCGCCGGTATTATGCTGGAAGGAACTTCGCGATGGCATCAGCGACTCACCTTGACAGGCTTCGCGGCTTCGCCGTGGGCGGACGAAATAGCAAACGTTAGCGGAGCGATATTCCAGCCGCCGATTTGCAGTCTTGCGCCGCCGTCTAACTTAGTCCATGCAGGATAGCGCGCGGCGATCGTTTCCGTTTCGCCAGGCATCATCTCGAAGTAATTATCGCTCCAGAAGACAGGCAATATCTCGTCTCCCTGATCATTCCTAACTGACAGCCGGACTTGAAACGCGAGATACGCGCTGGGGTTGCGTAGCCGCACGCTGACCTGGGCGTTACCGTCCACCGTCTCACGGCTCGCTGTCGCTTCGAGCTTCACTTGCGGAAGATGGGCGAGCATCGTCAGGTCTTCATCCGAATATTCCTCGGTGCGCTCATAGGTGGTCCAATTCCATTCGAAGACGGGCGGTTTGCTCGAGAGCCAGTAAAAATTCGAGCTGAGCGTTTTTCCGGAGTGGTCGCGAAGATCCAGCTTCACAAAATAGACCTGCGGCCTCTGCGTTTTTGGAAACGCGGGAATCGTCAGTACGCGCTGGCTGACGTCCGCGGCAACATTCACAACCGCGCGCCGCGAGAAAATCGGCTTCAGATCGAAGTTGTATGCCGCCGCCGAAACTTCCAGGCTTGGAAACGCACGGTAAAAGCTGTTCACGACGACAACGCTGCGATCGTCATATGAATACTGCACGTGCAGCAACTCATTGGCTTTCTTCGCGCCAAAATATCCACCCGCAGGCTGCAAGTAATAGTCGTAAAGATGCCAGATCAGCGAAGGCCAAGCGTTGTTCAGCATCCACTGAATCACGCCCGTGGAATTGTATTTGTTGCGCGCGTACGCCTCGAACATCGCGCGCTCATTCTCATAGGCCATCGCCTGGGCTTTTTTTTCGTAATCGGCAAGATCCTTTGGTGCGCCGTACATTTGCTTCATGGCGTCGTCGAACGCCGAAAGCTGCTGAAAATCACCCGAGCCCGCGTGAAAATGCCAGTATTCATTCGGCGGCCAGATGTCGTCTGCGGGCATCATTTTTTTCAAACTGCCTGCTACCATCGGCGCCGGCCCCGCGCTTGTCTCCGTGTTGAACCCATAGGCGCCGCCATTCTTGGCATTGTCCAGCCAATAGGCAGGCGGGACGTAATCATACGGGCCGGTCATCTTCACGCCTGAAGGGCCCGTGACGGACGTCGCACGCTCCGACGCCGAGGAGATATACGGATTCGGCCAGTTCGTTTCGTGAAGCACTTTCACGTAGGCGCGTTCGACGTCCGCTGGCGGCGGGTTGTCGCTGCCGTTCAGCCATACCAGCAAACTCGGATGGCTGCGCAGCCGTAAAACCTGCGAGCGCAACTGCGCGGTGGCGTTCGCGAGGTCGGCCGGTTTCCATTTTGCCCATTGCTCCCAGAAACTACAGCAGCACCAGCCGGCCATCACCAGCACGCCGCGCTCATCCGCCATATTGAAAAACTCGTCCGGCTCGAGTTTACCTTCCAGGCGAATCGTGTTGAGGCCCATTTCGCGCACATAACCGAATTGCGCCGCGAGCCGTTGGCGCGATTCGCGCATCAGCATGTCCGGCGACCAGCCGCCCCCGCGAATCAAAATATTTTTCCCGTTGATGCGGAACAGGAGATAGTTGTGAGGCGTCAGTGTGGAGGTTATCTCGCGAATTCCGAAACGAACTTGCCGTTCGTCGGAGACGGCGCCGTCGATGCGCGCCTGCATCGCAAGCGTCTGAAGATTTTGTGGGCCGAGCCCGTACGGCCACCAAATTCCCGGGTGCGTGATGCGCAATTGCGGAAATTGCGCGGGCGTGAACGTAACATTGCGTCTCTCGCCGGGTTTGAGCTCGACCGGTTGCTCGAAATGCACATCGCCATTCGCGCTCGGGATTGTGCCTGCGACAATAGCACTTACCTGCGCGCTCGATGCGTTGCGCACGTCGGCCATCACTGTCAGATCCGCTTCGTCGAGCGATGCGTCCGCGAAATGCGTTACTACTTGCGGATGGCGCAGCGCGATCGCGCCGCTCGTCGCCAAATACACATCGCCCCACAGTCCCATGTCTTTGTCCGGAGGCGCAGGATTCCAGTCCACCCAGTTCATCGCCAAATCGTTTTGCGTGGGCGCGAAGGTTTCGACGGCGATCGCATTGGTCTCGCCGAGCTTCACGAATTTCGTGACGTCGAAATCGTAAATGCGATACGAACCGGCGACCTCTTTTTCGTCTGCGAATTTTTTTCCATTGATCCAGATATTCGCGCGGTAATTGATGCCGTCGAAATGCAGCCAGATGGTACGGCCCTCGAAATCCTTGGAAAGGGTGAGTTCCTTGCGATACCACCAGGAACACGCGAACGGGCTGTCTTTGGACATGGGCAGATTCGCGAAATTCGCGCCGATGGGATACGTCGTGCCGGGAATTTTGCGCAAATTCATGCCGAAATCGGGATCGGGATAGGTGCCCTCGGCGACAAGCGCGGCCACCACCGTGGACGGCACGCTGGTGGAATGCCAGCCGGTGGCTTGAAAACCGGGAGCGGAAATTTGGCCGCCGGTCGCGTCAAACTGGCACGAGGACTGCAGTTGCCAACCGGTGCCCAGCGCCAATCGGGCGTCGGAGGCCGCGGAAGTTTGCGCCAGGGCGAGTGGCGACCCTAATGCGGCCAGTAAAAATAAAGCAATCAGCAGAAAAATAAAACTCAGCCGCGATCCAGGCATGGCGCACCCATCGTTGTGAGACTGAAAAGGCCGGGCAGCAAGTGGTCCAACCGCGCGCTGCCTGCCTGAATCTTACTCGAACTAGAACAGGAACTTCAGCCCGAATTGCAGAATCCGCGGGGTATGCGCCGACGCGGGATGCAGAAAGGTATTATCCGCAAAGCTGCCATCAATTGACTCCCACTGCGTATGATTGAATATGTTGAACGCTTCCGCGCGAAACTCAAGCGACATCGCTTCGTGAATCACGAAATTCTTGAACAGGCCCATATCGAAATTGGTGCGATGGGGCAGATTCAAAGAGTTGCGGCCCGCCGTGCCGAAGGTCAGGCCTTGAGGGGCGGCGAACGCAGCGGGATTGTAGAGCTGGGGGCCGGTGATTCCCGGTACATTGAGCGCGGATGAGTGCGGATCTCCCACCAAATCCGGGTATGATCCGGAGCCGAGCGCGTTAGCTACGCCGGCATTATCCAGAGGAAACGTAACGCTGAACGGCGTTCCCGTTTGAAAGCTGGTGATCCCCGAGAGTTCCCATCCGCCGATAGCTTCGCGCTTCCACCCGCCCGCATGGAAACTCGGAATGCTGTACACGTAGCTGATATTCAGCAAATGCCGCTGGTCGAAGTTCGAGCTTGCTCGATTGGCCGCCAAATTGTAAGAGTTCACGAATGTGGTGTCGAAACGGTCGGAGGAATCGTCAATCGAATGACTATAGGTGTAGGCAAGACTCAAGACTAATGGGCCTTTGGAGCGGCGCACGGAAACCTGCAATGCGTGATAGCTGGAGTTCGCCACGTTCTCGAGTGAGTTGATATCGCCAAAGCCCACAAACGGACGGACAGGGTCCGCGGAGTTTCCGCAGATTACGTTCAGATTGTTTTGTACCGAGCCCGAAGGTGCCGAGCCATTCACGGTTATGGGACTCTGGCTACAATCGGTGTTGAAAGTGGGGTTAGCCTCCATTCCTTGGGGCAAAGATCGCTGGTGCGACCTGAAAGCTGTTGAAGTGATTGTCTGGCAAAGGAGGATCGATCAGACCGTTCGTCCCATCGAACGTAGTCTACGAGGTAAGGCGGCAAGGCAACGAACCGTCGAATAGCCCTCGGACAATGTACTCACGAC
>DATLSS010000036.1:0-9840 GCA_035534035.1 Candidatus Acidiferrales bacterium
CCATGAGGCCGACGGCAGCGACGAGTCCGAGCGTCGAAAGATTGGGAAGCACGGCGCTTTGCCGTAATGGCACGACAAGCAGCGCGAGCATGGTGAAGGTGGTGATGCGGACCATCCACACGGACGCAGCGCTGCTGAAGAACGGCATCACGTGAAATCCGAGAACCCAAAAAAGGAGCCCGAATCC
Source organism: Candidatus Acidiferrales bacterium (assembly GCA_035534035.1). Classification (GTDB taxonomy): domain Bacteria; phylum Acidobacteriota; class Terriglobia; order Acidiferrales; family UBA7541; genus DAHUXN01. The sequence goes on from DATLSS010000036.1 coordinate 188, forward strand.
TACCGCGGCGGCAAGCGCCCACGGAACTCCGCGAAAAACGTGGCGGCGATGATCTTCCGCGGAAGATTCCGGCGGCGGAGAAGAAAACGATACCGCAGCCAGCATAACGCCGATGATCGCGGCGACCACACCGATTGCGTGCGGCACAGTGAGGTGCTCGCCGCTCCAGAGCGAAAGGAGAACCGTGAGGACCGGATAGCTGGCGGCGATCGGTGCGACCAATGCGAGGATTCCTATTTCAAAAGAGCGATAGAGGGAAAAGGCGCTGCCCACATTTAGCAGTCCGGCGCAAATCGCCCAAGCCCAAGCGTGATGCTCCGCGCGACTGGGAAAAAAGTTCGTCCAGCGGCCAGTGGCGGCCATTCCCGCCGTCAGAGCGACGAAACCGGCGAGCTGCATGTACATGAGCGTGCGGTACGCGCCTGCGCGGCGCGTCGCGAAGCGCGCCAGGAAGTCCGCGACGCCCCAGCCGAAGGCTGCTGCGAGTCCGAGGAAAATTCCCGATCTAAACAAATGCACCAATTGCCATCTCCCCGAGATTTCGCGGCAGCTGACCGTTTCTAAATGAGAAATTGCGGCCGCGGCGCACAATAGTGTAACAGGAGCTTTCATTTCATCGACAGGTGGAAACGCGGCGTGAGTGCGCTGATACTTCGAGGCAGAAAGCTTCAGCGTTTGGTGGGCAGCTTCAGGCCGAGATGGGCCATTACTTTTTTCAAATCTTCCCAGACGTCGCCCTTCGCGTTGGGATTGCGGAGGAGGTAAGCGGGATGATACGTGGCCATCAGAGGGATGCCGCGAAATTCGAGCCACTGCCCGCGAATTCTCGACATAGACGGCCTCGTCCCGGTGAGCGATTGAAAGGCAATCGCGCCGAGGCACACAACGGCTTTCGGCCGAATCACGGCGAGCTGACGGTAAAGAAACGGCGAACAGGTCTCGATTTCGTCGGGCTCAGGCGCGCGATTCTGCGGAGGACGGCATTTCACAACGTTGGCGATGTAAACGTCGTCGCGTCGCAAACCCATGGCCTCGATCATTTGCGTCAAGAGCTTTCCGGCGCGGCCGACGAAGGGGAGGCCTTGAATATCTTCGTCGTGTCCCGGACCTTCGCCGACGAATACAAGATCCGCGTTTGCGGCTCCGGCGCCAAAAACAATCTGATTTCGTTGCTCGCAGAGTTTACAGCGGCGGCAATTTTCGCCGATGTCTTCGCGAATTCGTTCGAGAGTGTCGCCTTCGACGCTTTCATTGGCGGCAAAAAGTGAATTGCTTTTTATCACGGGCAGCACCGAGGCAACGTGTGTTTGACTGGGGCTTGCGGCCGCGGACGCCATGCGGACGGGACGAGAAAGCGGTTCCGAGACCGCTGAAATTGGTTGAACTGGCGCACTTGCAGATTGGAGTGTTGCCGCGGCGCGATCGAGACAGAAATGTGAAATTCCCAGATCGTTGAAATATTCGAGCCATGCTTCGACGCGCGCACGGCCTTCTGGATTCATCGGCATCCTGCCGGGCAGAGTATCACTTCACTCCTGTCCGGAGCTGGCGGGATCGCAATTCGGCGACGTGATCGAGTATGCGGTTGGCCACATCGAACTTGGACATTTTCGGGAGTGCGACTTCGCGTCCGTCGCGCAAAAACAGCGTCACGATATTGGTATCCGTATCGAACCCCGCGCCTTGCTGCGTGACGTCGTTGGCGACGATGATGTCCGCGCCTTTTGTCGCGAGCTTGTGGCGCGCATTTTCCGCGAGATGATCCGTCTCCGCCGCAAAGCCCACAAGAATCTTGGACCGTTCGTTGCGACCCAATTCAGCGAGAATGTCGGCGGTGGGTTCGAGTTCGAGCATTACGCGTCCTTCGCCGCGTTTGATTTTTTTCGCGTCTCGCGAAGCGGGGCGGTAATCCGCCACAGCGGCAGCCATGATGACAACGTCCGCCGCGCTTGCACGTTCGCGCACGGCGCGATGCATCTCCTCGGTTGAGCGCACAGGCAACCAGTCGATTTCAGCGGGCGCGTGCAATTCCGTTGGGCCACTGACTAAAATCACGTGAGCGCCGCGACGCGCCGCCGCATCCGCCAACGCATATCCCATTTTCCCCGATGAGCGATTGGTGAGAACGCGCACGGGATCCACGTCTTCTACCGTGGGCCCCGCGGTCACGACCACCGTGAGGCCTTCGAGATCGTGGCGCAAGCCAAGCGTTTCGCACACGGCGCTGGCAATTGCTTCCAGTCCGGCGAGGCGTCCGGGCCCGACCATTCCGCACGCCAAATAGCCTTCGTCGGGCTGGACGACACGCACGCCGCGCGCGCGCAGTGTCTCGATATTTTTCTGCGTGGCGGGGTGCTCCCACATATTCACGTTCATGGCGGGCGCAACGATTACAGGCGCCTTCGTCGCGAGGTACAACGTAGTCAAAAAATCGTCCGCAATTCCATTCGCGAGCTTGGCGAGGATGTCGGCGGTCGCCGGCGCCACAACGAGCAGATCGATTCGCTGCGCTACGGCGATGTGTTCGATGGCGCTCTCGACATTGCCGGAAGCTTCTTTATCGCCAAAAAGTCCGGTAATGACCTTGTTGCCTGTGAGCGCGGCGAACGTCAGCGGCGTGACAAATTCCTGAGCGCCGCGCGTCATCACAACCTGCACGTCGAGCTTCTCCTGTTGCAGACGGCGAACCAGCTCCGCGGCCTTATAGGCTGCAACTCCTCCCGAAACCCCCAGCGCAATGCGCATCAATCCTCGCGGCAGATGCTAGGACTTCTTTTTCTTCCCGTCTTTATCTTCCGTGCCGTCGAATGCTTCGTGCAGCTCGTAATCCAACAATCCTCTTTGCAGTTCCTCTTCGGCGACGCGGGTGTATTTGTTGTTCTTCGGATTATCGATCAATGGCCGGCCTCCGGCCATGAGTTGCCGGGCGCGACGCGCTACCAGCACGACGTATGAAAATCTGCTGTCTGGTGGTTGGTTGGAAACCGCCATGAATAGATTATCCTCCAAAGGATTTCAAAATTCTCTGAACGCGTTCGCGGTTCTGTCGAGTCCGGCAACGGGCGCCCAGCGCAATAACACGCACGTCCTTGCCGGCCTGCTCGAGGTGCTCGTTAATCACCACATAATCGTAATCCACGTAGTGCTCGATCTCCAAGCGGGCGCGTTCAAGACGGCGGCCAATTTCGTCGTTGTTGTCCTGGCCGCGCGCGCGAAGACGCTTTTCCAGTTCCTCGTGTGACGGCGGCACGATAAAAATGGACACGGATTCAGGGACTTCTTTCCGCACCTGCGCGGCGCCCTGCACGTCGATTTCAAGCACCAAGTCCTTTTTTTGCGTGCGCGCTTCGTCGAGCGATTTCTTCGGCGTCCCGTAACTGTGCTTGCCAAACACGCACGCATGTTCGAGGAATTCGCCGCGCGCAACCATTTTCCGAAATTCTTCTTCCTCCACGAAATGATACCACTTGCCGTCCTTTTCACTGGCACGCGGCGGGCGCGTGGTGGCTGAAATCGAAAGCATGATGCCGGGCAATTCGAGCAATTTCCTCACCAGCGTCGATTTGCCCGAGCCGGACGGCCCGGAAACAATAAAAATCAGCGGTTCATGGGAATCAGGCATCGTTATTCGATGTTCTGCACTTGTTCGCGAAGTTTCTCGATCTCGGACTTCAATTCCAGGCCAAGCTGCGTGATCTCGAGCCCGTCGGTGTCAATGCCATTTGCTTTCGAGAGCAAAGTATTCGTCTCGCGCTGCATCTCCTGCAAAAGGAAATCGAGTTTCTTGCCGGCTTCGCCGCCCGCGTCGAGCAATCCGCGGAATTGCTGCACGTGACTGCGCAAACGCGCCAACTCCTCGGTGGTGTCGCTATGCTCGGCGGCAAACGCTGCCTCCTGCGCCAAACGCGCGGGATCGAGCGCAAAGTTGCCGAGCAGTTCCTTCAGACGAGCCTCGAGACGCTTCGCGTATGCGGGACGCGCGCGTTCGGCGAGAAATTCAATTTGTTTCGCGTGTTCGGCAACGGTTGCCAATCTTTGCGACAACTCCTCGCGAAGCGTTCGGCCTTCAATCTGCTTCATCTGGTCCAGGCGACCGATAGCCTGCGTCAAACACGAGCGAACCAGTCCAGTTAGTTTCTCGATTTCATCTTCAGCGGGCACGCCGGACGACGTTACGCCAGGCAAACGCAGAATCGCCGCAAGATCGGGATCCGATTTCACTTCAAACTGCTCGCCAAGCGATTTCGCGGCTTTCAAATACTCCGCCGCAATTTCGCGGTTGATCGAAATCGAGTGGCCGTTCGCCGCTTCGACGTGCAGCGTAACGTCCAAATGACCGCGACGCACGTGCTCGCGCGCGACGCGACGGATTTCCGTTTCCAAAGCGTCCCAGCCTTCCGGCATGCGTATGCGCAAATCGAGGAAGCGATGATTCACGCTGCGCAGGCTCAACTGCACGGCCCAGCCATCCTGCTCGACGCGCGCCTGCGCATATCCGGTCATTGATTTGAGAACCGGGGATTTCAGCACAGGGTCACACATCTTACACGGGTCCCGCCGGTAATGGTGGCTCGATTTCCTGGAACTGAAGATGATAGAGCCGCGCGTAGGCTCCGGCATGAGCGAGCAATTCTTCGTGCGTGCCGCGTTCCTTGATTGTGCCGTCTTCGAGGACGACGATCATCTCGGCACGGCGGACGGTGGAGAGCCGATGCGCAATCACGAAGACGGTGCGATTCTCCATCAGATTGTTCAGGGCGCGCTGGACAAGCATCTCGGATTCAGAATCGAGTTCGGAAGTCGCTTCGTCGAGAATCAGTATCGGTGCATCTTTCAGCAGAGCGCGCGCGATTGCAATTCGCTGCCGCTGGCCGCCGGAGAGACGCTGGCCACGGTCGCCAATCTGAGTGTGATAGCCCTGCGGCAACTGCGTGATGAATTCGTGCGCCAGCGCTGCCTGAGCCGCGGCTACCACGCGCGCCTCGGGCAAATCGGGACGGCCATAGCACAAATTATTCCACACCGTGTCGTTGAAAAGAATTGTCTCCTGCGTGACGATGGCCATTTGCTCGCGCAGCGAACGGAGATTCACTTCGCAAATGTCGTTTCCGTCGATCAGCAGCGTTCCCATCGTCGGATTGTGAAAGCGCGGCAGTAAATTCACCAGGGTCGTCTTGCCGGCGCCGCTCGAGCCGACGATTGCCACCACACTTCCCGCAGACACTTTCAAATTGATGTCGTGCAAAATCAGCGGCCCATTCTCATACGCGAATCCGACGTTCTGAAAATCGACGTTCCTGGAAAAACGCGAGACGATAGCCTTGCCCGGTTCGTCGGCGATTTCTTCCTTCAGCGTCAGGAAGCCCAGCACTTGAGTGGAAGCTCCCAATGCCAGTTGAAATTGGTGATACAAACTTCCCACCCTCTTGATGGGCTCATACGCCCGAAAGAGTGAATAGATGAAGCTGATCACCATGCCACTGGTCATCAGCCCGCTGCGAATTTCGTCGCGCGCATACCAAAGCAGTACCGCGAAGACAACCGCGCCGAGCAAATCCATCATCGGCGATGTGACGACATAGGCTTTGACCCAGCGCATATTTTCGCGCAGCAGCCGGCGCGCTGTGTCGCGGAATTTCTGAACTTCGAAATTCTCCATGCCAAACGCTTTCACGACGCGGTTTCCGCTGACCGTTTCCTGCAGAATTTCGCTCAAGTCGGCGACACGCGAACGGCTACTCTGCACGGAACGGCGGATGCGGCGTCCGAGCCTGCCGACCGGGTACACCACAAGCGGGATAATTACGGCGGAACCGAGCGCGAGCCTCCAATTCAGCCAAAGCAACACGCAGACAAAGGCGACCAGCGCGAATATTTGCTGGAAGAAATCGGCCAGATGCTCGGAGAGAGCGCTGCGAACCTGATCCACGTCGCTGATGGCCGCGGACATCACGCGGCCCGTGGGATTGTGCTGGAAGAATCCGATGGGCTGGCGCACGAGTTTGTCGTAGACCTGGTTGCGCAAATCCGTGACAGCGGCGTGACCCGCGTACTGGATCATCGTGTTGCCAAAAAATTCGGCGATTGCTTTCGCAAAAAAAAGGACAATCAGGCAAATGGCAAAGACGGTCCACACCCAGTGGATGTTCGCGGGCAGAAAGGAATTGAGGTAGATGACGCGATGGCTGTACGGCAGCGTGATGAGCTTCACTTTCGCGGCCGTGCTGTGCGGATTCAAAATCTGATCCACCGCGGGGATAATCATCAGTGCGACCAATCCTTCGCAAATCCCCACGACGGCGAGCAACAGTACGCCCAGAATCAGCCGCAGCCGGTATGGCCGCACGAAGCGAAACAAGCCCTGGAGCTCGGGAGGAACTTTCACTCGCTGCACACCCTTATAGATTCCACTTTACAGGAGGCGAAATAGCCGCGCCAGAGTAGCGGCGCGGAAAAGTCATGAGACGGATCGTTCCAGATCGCGGTGCTCGAGCTTAATCGTGTAGCCACGCTTCGCAAGGGCTTTGCCGATGGCCTCCGCCATCATCACGGAGCGGTGACGTCCGCCGGTGCATCCAAAAGCGATGGTCAAGTAACTTTTGCCTTCGCGAATGTAATGCGGGATCAGATATTCGAGCAGCCCATCGATCCGCCGCAAAAATTGTCCCGTTTGCTTGAACGACCGTATGTATCGCGCGACGCGAGGATTCTTGCCGCTGTACTGGCGCAACTTCGGCACAAAATGTGGATTCGGCAAAAAGCGCACGTCGAAGACGAGATCGGCGTCGGAAGGCAAGCCAAAGCGATAACCAAAGCTCACAAGGGATATGAGAAGTGGCTTGCGGCCAGCTTTTTGAAAACGCTCGGTGATGAAATCGCGCAGTTCATGGACTGTGAACTTCGTCGTGTCGATGACCACATCGGCCAGCGCGCGAACCGCCGCCATTTGTTTTCGTTCGGCGCGGATGCCGTCGAGAATCGAAAATTCGCCACCCATGGGATGGGGCCGCCGCGTTTCGCTGAATCGCCGCCCGAGCGCGTCGTCGCTCGCCTCGATGAATACCAGCGTGGCGGGATATTCGCGGCGCAACCGTCGGTAAACTTCCGGCAAACGCTTCAGTTGCTCGCCTTCGCGCGCGTCGACCAGCAACACGGCGCGCTCGAAATCGCCGCCGCCCTCCATATACAACTCGGCGAAAGATGGAATGAATGAAACAGGAAGATTATCGACGCAGTAAAATCCCAAATCCTCGAACGCGCGGAGAACCGATCCTTTCCCTGAGCCGGAAAGGCCCGTGAGGATAACCAACTGGCGATTTTGTTGAGTATAGCGCGACGCCACGGGAGACTGCTCGTCAGCCCTTCTGCCGGCGCTGATGCGTGCTGGGAATGCGCAGGTCTTCCCTGTACTTCGCCACGGTACGGCGCGTGACGTGAATGCCTTCGACGTCCAGGCGCTTGGCAATCTGCTCGTCGGTGAGCGGATGCGTTGCGTCTTCTTCCTCGATCATTTTTTTCACGAGGCGCTTGAGTGAAAGCAGCGACATGTCGCCGCCCTGCGGACCGTTCACAGACTCGGAGAAAAAATAGCGCAGCTCGTAGACGCCCTGAGGCGTGTGAGTATATTTGTTGGCCACCGCGCGGCTGACCGTGGAAGGGTGCACGCCCACTTCCTCGGCCACTTCCTTGATCATCATGGGCTTCAGGTGATCGATCCCGTATTCCAAGAAGTCTTTTTGACGCCGCAGGATCGACTGGCAGACGCGGACGATGGTGTGCTTGCGCTGCTCGATATTTTTAATCAACTGCACGGCCGCAGTGAAACGTTCCTTGACGTAATTGCGCACGTCGCGATCGGCGGCGTCGCGCGCCAGCAGACGCCGGTACACCGGACTCAGGCGGAGCTGCGGCAAATCATCGTCGTTCAAAAATGCCTGCCACTCGCCGTCCACTTTTCGAAACGCCACATCGGGCTCGACCAAACGCGGCTCGATTTTGTTGTAGCGCAGTCCGGGGCGAGGATCGAGGCGCTTGACAGTGTCGACGGCGCGCTTGACGGCCTCGATGGGACGATTGAGGGCACGCGCGATTTCCTTGAGCTGATTGTTTTGCAGCATTTTCAGATGATCGGAAATCACCTGCTGAGCGAGAGTATTTTGCGGATCGATCAATTTCAGTTGCAGCAGCAAACACTCTTTTAAGTCGCGCGCGCCCACTCCAGGCGGGTCAAATTCCTGCACCACCGCCAGGGCTTCTTCCACATCGTCCGGCGTGTATCCGCCCGACTGGCCAATTTCCTCGAGCGTGGCCATCAGGTAGCCGTTTTCGTCCAGATTGCCAATGATCACCTCGGCAGCCTTCTGAACCTGCTCGCTGCAAATGCTCACACTCAGTTGCCAGAGCAGATGATCCGCGAGATTTTGAGGCGACGACAAAAACTTGTCGAAACCGGGTTTTTCTGTTTCCTCGCGCTCGCTGCCGGCTCCGCTGGCCGCGCCGGTGTCGAGATACTTTGTGAAGAATGAGCCGATGTCGAATTCGTCGAAGGGATTGGAGGCTTCCGTCTCGGGGAGTTTTTCGGTTTCTTCCTTCACGAATGCTTCGTCGGTATAATTCTCGCTGACGACGCCATCGTCGCCGAGCACTTCGAGCATGGGATTTTCGGTGATCTCCTGATTGATCATTTCGCGCAGCTCCAGCCGGTTCAGCGCGAGGACGCTGACCATCTGCACAAGGCCCGGCGTGAGGACCTGCTTTTGCGCGAGCCGGAGATTCAATTTTGGCTGGAGCCAGTTCATAGCTTTAATTCAAGCGGAATTTTTCTCCCAGATAGAGCCGCCGCACTTCGGGATCCTGGCTCAATTGCTCGGGTGTTCCCGCGCTCAAAATTTTTCCTCCATGAATAATGTAAGCGCGATTGGTGACCGCGAGAGTCTCCCTGACATTGTGATCTGTGACGAGAGCGCCAATTCCCGCGGCGCTCAAGTCGGTGATGATTTTTTGCAGGTCCATCACGGTCAGCGGATCGATTCCCGAAAACGGCTCGTCCAGCAGCACAAACGACGGCTGCATCACCAGCGAACGCGCAATTTCCAGCCTGCGGCGTTCGCCGCCCGATAGCACGTAGCCTTTGCTGTGCCGCACTCCTTCGAGTCCCATCTGCGACAACAATTCTTCCACGCGGTCGCGCCGCTGCTCGGCCGTGATGGGCAGCGTTTCCAGCACCGCGAGCAAATTTTCTTCGACGGTCAGTTTGCGAAAAACAGAGGGTTCCTGGGGAAGATAGCTGATTCCGCTGCGTGCGCGCAGGTACATGGGCTGATCGCTGATGTCCTCACCGTCCAGGAGAACTCGTCCGAAATCCGAGCGCGCGAGGCCGACGAGAATGTAAAACGTCGTGGTCTTGCCTGCGCCGTTGGGACCGAGCAACCCAACCACTTCGCCCTGATGGATCTCCAAACTAACATTATCGACAACCTTCCGGCCTCGATAGCTCTTGCTCAACTCCGCGGCTTGGAGCTTCAACATGCCAGTTCATTACTCAACCCGGTGCTTGGTAATGGTTCGCGGGCCTTTTTGCGAATCCACAAGAATCGTATCACTCGCTAAAAAGAAGGTCAATTCACGGCCCGTCGTGGTGTTTCCAGAACCGT
>DATLSS010000037.1:0-31993 GCA_035534035.1 Candidatus Acidiferrales bacterium
CCTGGACTCGTTACCCAATGCGATTCGCTGGACCGTCGAAGCGGCCCAGAACAAGAAAGCCACTGCCGTGACTGTGCTCTCGCTTGCGGGTCTTGGCGCTTTCGTCGAGTATTTTGTAATTTGCTCGGCGGAAAGCGCGCGTCAGATCGACGCTATCGGTGACGAGATCGAGGGCCTTCTTCACACGCACGGCGTGCGGTTTCCGCATCGCGAAGGACGCGCCGGCACCGAATGGCTTCTCCTCGATTGCGGCAACTTCATCGTTCACGTTTTCAGCGAAAAAATGCGCCTCTTTTACGACATCGAGCGCTTGTGGCGCTCCGCGACGCGCTTCGACATTCCCGAGCCCGGCCCCTCGCATACTTCCGGCGCCGCATTATGACCACCGCCCGTCTCGAATGGATCGCGGTTGATCCCGCGTCGGAGCGCATGCTGGAAATTGCCGGCAAGGTCGCCGGCACTTCCACGACTGTTCTGATCACCGGCGAAAGCGGCACGGGAAAGGACCATCTGGCGCGCTGGATTCATGAGCAGAGCCCCCGCCGGCACGCCGCATTCCTGAAAATCGATTGCGCCAGCCTGCCTTCCGAGCTCGTCGAATCCGAGCTTTTCGGCCATGAGCGCGGCGCGTTCACCGGCGCGGAAGCGCGCAAGCCCGGCCGCCTTGAAATGGCACGCGACGGTACCATCGTGCTCGACGAAGTGGCGGCGCTGGCGCCAAATATTCAGTCCAAACTTTTGCGCGTCCTTGAAGAGCACAAATTCGAGCGCCTCGGTGGCACGGAAACGCTCGAGATGGATTCGCGCCTGATCGCACTCACAAATGCCGATCTCGAACGCGCCGTGCGTGGCGGCTATTTCCGCGAAGATTTGTTTTTCAGGCTGAACGTCGTCGTCATCGTCGTTCCGCCTCTGCGCGAACGGCCCAAAGACATCCGGCCGCTCGCGGAACATTTTCTCGCGCGCCTCGCACCAATCCACGGGCGAGCCGGCGCCACGATGGATTCGACGGCTGTAGACGCTTTGGAAAAATACGCGTGGCCCGGCAACGTGCGCGAATTGAAAAATGCGATCGAGCATGCATTGATTTTCGCGCAGGCCACAACGCTGAAACGCGAGGATTTCCCTGCTGTCCTTAGTTCCAGCACCGAAGTTTCGCCCGCCGCGCGCCCGCGTTCCCTCGAGGATCTCGAAAAAGAAGCCATCATCGCGACGCTCGAATCCACACACTACAAAATTGCGCAGGCCGCCAGCATTCTGGGCATCAGCCGCAAGACGCTGCTCGAAAAACGCAAAAAATACGGCCTGGCCTAATCTCGGTCATGAAAATCCGCCTGATCATGCTCAGCCGCACACGACGTGGGGAAGTCCGCACACTGCTCGACGGCTATCTGGCCCGCATCCGTCACTACGCTGAAATCGAAGTCACCGAATTGCGCGAGGCCAGCGATTCCGCTCTGCGAAAACTCAAACTCGAACCGTCCGCAACAATCGTGTTGCTCGACGCCGCCGGCAAACAATTCACTTCCGCGGAATTTGCGGGCTGGATGGGCGACTTGCGCGATCGTGGAACGCGCGAGCTTGTTTTCCTTTGCGGCGACGCAACCGGATTCCCGGAATCCCTGCGCTGCGCCGCGAAACAAAAGTTTTCTCTTTCTACGCTGACCATGCCGCACGAGTTCGCCCGCGTCGTCCTCGCCGAACAAATTTATCGCGCTTTCGCCATCCTCGCCGGCCACCCCTATCCGAAATAATTCAAAATAGGCAGATTCCGGGCGCGCATTCTGCGAGAATATCCCTTCATGGCTATCAAAATCACGCACGACGCAAACACTGCGACTGCCTCAGTGGAGCTAACCATAGCGCAACCCCTCGACGATTTCGATCTCACCGAGGTCGAAGCTCCGATTCCGCGCGATATCGATCCCATTCTCGCATCGCAGGGATTCAAAGATCTGCTCGACGAAGCGCGCGCGATCCTCGAACGCGGATTCATCGGCAGCAACCTCGAAATCGCGCAACTCACCGGTGCAATCTGCAAGGACGGAGCCGTCTACCATCCCGGAATCTGGCTGGTCGTGCGCGAAACGAGCGCAGCCGGAAAGGAGATGTCGCCCGAGGCGCACTCGCGCATCGCCGCCGTGGCGGAAACTTTGCGCTCGACTCTCCAGCTCTCCTGAGATTTTCAGCGGTTGCGAAACTCGAAGATCGAGCAAGTCTTCCACAAACCAAGCGCGCAGTCCGATTCGCTCACCACGGCCGTGCTCACCACGGGCGTGCTTGACGTTTACACAATCAGCGGCGAGACTAATAGCCGCTCCCAAACTCTCATGCGAGGATAGATGCCGGAAGAAAAAGGGCTGCTGATCGTCTACACTGGCCCGGGCAAAGGCAAGACCACTTGCGCGCTGGGGACGGCGTTTCGCGCGGTCGGCCAGGGATTGCGCGTGCTGATGGTGCAATTCATCAAAGGCTCGTGGCACTATGGCGAACTGGACGCCGCGAAAATGTTGGGTGACGATAAATTCGAAATTCGCCCCATGGGGCGGGGCTTCATTAAAGTCGGCGGCGCCGATACGGACCCTGAAGACATCAAGCTTTGCGAGGAGTGCTGGAATTTCGGCCGCGAACAGATTTACAGCGGAAAATACGATCTGGTGATCCTCGACGAGATTAATTACGTGATCAGCTACAAGATTCTTGACCCCGAAAAAGTGGCCGATGCGCTCGCCAAGCGCCCCGAGCAGGTGCACGTGATTTGCACGGGACGCAACGCGCATCCAAGACTGGTCGAGCTCGCCGATCTGGCCACCGAAATGCGCGAAGTCAAGCATCCCTACACCAAAGGCATCCTCGCGCAGCGCGGCATTGATTACTGATCAGGAAGAAAATCGTCCATGGCCTGGTTCAAGAAAGAAAACAAACCAATCGAAGCTACGCCCAACGAAGAGCGCCACGTCAAGACCGAAGGACTGTGGATCAAGTGCGACATCTGCCGCGCCATCATCTGGAAAAAAGATCTCGAGGCAAATTGGGAAGTGTGTCCCAAGTGCGAGAATCATTTTCGCCTGAGCGCAAAACGCCGCCTCGAATTGCTTCTCGACGATACAGGCTGGACCGAGCATGACGCAGAACTTGCCTCTACCGACCCGTTGAAATTCGTCGACACCAAGCCTTACTCCAAGCGCCTTCGTGACGCCCAGGACAAGCTCGGCGTGAACGATGCTGTGCTCAGCGTTGAAGGCCGTTTGAGCGGCCGCGCCGTAATTTGCTGTTCGATGGAGTTCGCTTTTGCCGGCGGTTCCATGGGCGCAGTAGTCGGCGAAAAAGTGACGCGCGCGGCGGAGCGCAGCGCTGACCGCAAAATGCCGTTGATTATCGTGTCGTGCTCCGGCGGAGCGCGTATGCAGGAAGGAATGGTGAGCCTGATGCAACTCGCGAAAGTTTCCGCGGCGCTCGGCCGTCTTGACGAGGCCCGCGTTCCCTATATTTCCGTGCTCACCGATCCCACCACCGGCGGCGTCACCGCCAGCTTCGCCATGCTGGGAGATTTGAACATTGCCGAGCCCGGCGCGCTGATCGGTTTCGCGGGCCCGCGCGTCATCGAGCAAACCATCCGCCAGAAATTGCCCGAGGGATTCCAACGCGCCGAGTTTCTCGTTCAGCACGGTTTCCTGGACGCCATCGTTTCCCGCAAGGAGCTCAAGCCTTACATCTCGCAAGCCCTCGATTTTTTCGTCGGCTAAGTTGGCGCAAATGAATTACGAAGATTCCGTTACCCGCCTGCTATCCCTCGGCAAAGAACTCGCGGCTCCGCAACAGGCCGGCGTGCAAAAATTCGACCTCGAAAATATCCGTGTCCTTTCGAACCATTTGGGCGCGCCGCATCGCGCGAATCCTTCCGCACATATTGCCGGTACCAATGGCAAAGGCTCCACGGCGGCGATGCTCGAATCAATATTGCGCGCTGCGGGACTTTCCACCGGCCTCTTCACCTCTCCGCATCTGGAACGCATCAACGAACGCATTCAATTCGATGGCCAGCCGATTTCCGATGACGCCTTCGCCGCAGAATTCACGCGCGTCCAGGCCGCCATCGAAACGCTTCTCGCCTCCGGCCGGCTGGCCGCTCATCCCACCTATTTCGAGTGCGTCACCGCGATGGCTTACAGCGCCTTCGCGCGGCGTCCTGTCGATTTCGCTGTGTATGAAGTCGGCATGGGCGGCAGGCTCGATTCCACGAATATCCTCCAACCCGAAGTCGCGGTGATCACGCAGGTGGATCTCGACCATGAGAATTTCCTTGGGCATTCGATTGCGGAGATTGCTGCCGAAAAATCCGGCATTATCAAACCGGGTGGCTGGGTGGTCAGCTCCGCGGAGCGGCCTGAGGCCCGCGCCGTCATCGCCCGTCGCGCCGCGGAACTGAATGCACGGCTCGTAGAGATCGATACGGACTGGCACGCCGAAATCGTGAGTTCCTCCTCGGGATGCTATCGCGTGAATGCAACATCCGCGCATTCCGCAAAATCGCTAACTCTTGATATTCCCCTTCCGGGACGGTTTCAAGTCCGTAACGCGTTAGCGGCAGCCAGCGCCGCACGCCTGCTCGCCGCGCGGGGGTTTCCAATCAGCGGCGATGCCATCACGCGCGGAATCCAAAGCGTGAAGTGGCCCGGGCGCCTCGAGCGGTTATGCGACGCACCTGCAATATTTCTCGACGGCGCCCATAATCCCGCGGCCGCGCGCGAGCTGGCCGCATTTTGGGAAACCCATCTTGCCGGAAAGCAGATTCGGCTTGTCTACGGAGCCATGCGCGACAAGGCGGTCGACGAAATTGCCGGCTTCCTGTTTCCTCGCGCACATGAAGTGCTTCTCACAGAGCCGCGCCAGTCGCGCGCCATTTCCGCACCGCTTCTGGCGGAGATGACCTCGCACCTCGCTCGCCGCTTTCAAGTTGTACCCGATCCGGTCACGGCCTTCAACCTCGCCCTTTCCGTAGCCGCGCCGGAAGATGCGATATTCGTTACGGGTTCGCTCTATTTGGTTGGCGACTTGCGGCGTCACTGGAGCCACCGCTCTCAAGCCACTCCATCGATCAGAACTCCCTAAAAGGCCGAGGCCCGTCTTTAAATGAGGGGTGCCTCCAGCAGCACTCCCGGGCGTGCCCGACGGAAATCGTCCCATATGCGAACGCCGATTCCCACCTTTGAACATCGTCGGCTCGTTTTTCAACTGAACGCAGTATGCAAGGAACATTGTTTCAATCACATGCGTATGTGATTTATGAAGATTCACGGCAACCCAATTGCCGTTTGTGCGTCTAACTAAAGTGCAGGTTGAGGAGTTTTCCATGCAACCGCAAGGGCGACACCAGAGGATCGAAGATTTTGGACGTGGACCGGCGTTTCTCGAAGGGGAGCTGCGGAAGTGCCCGAAAAAAATGTGGCTATATCGTCCGGCTCCGGATCGCTGGAGCATCCACGAAATCATTCTGCATCTGGCCGATAGCGAGGCCGAAGCGTACATCCGCTGCCGCCAATTCATCGCCCAGCCGGGCTCGCCGGCGGTCATCTACCACGCTTCCCTGTGGGCCAGCTCTCTCGGCTATTTTCACCAGAGTACGCGGGAAGCGCTCAGTCTGATTGCGCGACTTCGCAAGATGACCCACCAGATTCTTTGTTATATTCCCGAGCCAGTTTGGGCCCACACGGCGCAGCATCCAAAGAAGGGCATCCTGACTCTTGACGGATGGCTCGAGACGCAAGTGAGCCACATTCCCCACCACATCGAGCAAATTCGCGAGAACCATGCTGCGTGGGCCAGAACGCACCGTCAACGCAAGCCGGCCGTGCGCCTGGTTGCCGCGTCCGCAAGGGACGAAGTCGCTTTGGTCCCGTCTGCCTGAGGCGTGGAACTCGCCGCCTTTCCCGCAGCCTGCCGAATCACTTTTCGGTTTGCCTCCGTGGTTTGCTGCGAGCGCGTTAACCTTTGCCCCGCATGCCAGACGCGAATAGCTACGATGTCGCCGGGCCGCCCGGCTCTTCTGTAATCGTATTCGTTCATGGAATGCGCGTCACGCGCAAGATGTGGAAGCCGCAGATGGAGCGGTTGGCCGGTGCGTATCGCGTAATTGCGCTGGATTTGCCGGGACATGGCGCGCTCAAGCACGTGCCGTTCCGCCTGAGCGATTCCGTAACGAGAATCGCCGAAGTCACCGCTCGCGAAGCCCCCAACGGTCGCGCTCTTATTGTCGGGCTTTCCCTCGGTGGATACATCGCCATGGAATTTGGCGCCCGGTATCCACAAAAGGCTGCGGGCCTGGTGGTTGCAAGCGCCACGGTGGAACCGCGCGGCTGGCACACGATCCCATACCGAATTCTCGCCACGCTGATGGACAAATTACCCGAGCGGTGGCTCAACTGGATCAGCCGCACATTTTTTCAAATCGTCTATCCACCCGAAAAAGCCGAGCCTTTGATCGCGCCAGGTTTTTTCATGCGCGGCGGTGCGCAAGGCTTGCGCGAAGTTTTCGGCAGAGCGTTCGCCCCTCGGCTCGCTGCTTATCCGGGTCCGGTTTTGCTACTGAACGGCGCGTTCGATCTCGGATTCCGCATGCATGAGCGCAAATTCCTGGCCGCCGCGCAACACGGCCGCCTCGAAATTATTCCGCGCGCCTTTCATTTGGCGAATATCGACCAGCCGGACGCATTTTCAAACGCCACTCGCCATTTTGCGGAATCGATCTCTTGGTAGCCCCTAGGCTCACACGTCAGCCGGTTGGTTGCTGAGCGGGTAGGGCAATGATAGGATTGATGCTTCAATGGAAACTGGGAAACAACAGCGCTCGCGCATAGGTGTCCCGTATCGCACACGTAATGAAGAAGTTAAAGGCGAGCGGACAAAGTACGAGAAATACTCGCACTCGATCGTGCAAGCGGGTGGCGTCCCCGTGGAGATTTCTTTGCTGCTGCCCGCAAATGAATTGGCGGCGTTGGCGCGGACGATCGACGCAATCGTTCTTCCCGGCAGTCCCGCAGACGTCAATCCCGCACTCTATGGTGCGGCTGGGCATCCCGAATCAGCTGCACCCGACACGGACCTCGAGCGAACGGACATTGCCCTTCTCGAACACGCCTTTGCCGAAGGGAAACCCGTGCTGGCAATTTGTTACGGCATTCAAATTCTCAACGCCCATCTTGGCGGCAGCCTCGTGCAGGATATTCCAACTGAGTTGCGCACCACGATCCAACATACATGGGACGATGCAAGCAATGGCGCGCCTGAGCCATTCCACGCCGTGCGTTTCGAGCCCAATTCGCGCATTGCGAAAACTTTCGGCGCGCTCGAAGCGCAAGTCAACAGCTCGCATCATCAATCCATTCGCGAACCGGGACGTAGTCTCCGCGTTGTGGGCCGCGCGCCTGACGGCGTCATCGAGGCGGTCGAATGGACCGGCGATTCCAATTGGGTCATTGGAGTTCAATGGCATCCGGAACGCATGGGCAGCGACGCATTAGCGCAAATGCTTTTTCGGGAATTAGTTGCCGCGGCGCGCGGCGCTACCGTTCGGGGGTAAATTTCGCGCGCCCAACAATCTGTTGAGCTTCCGGCTCTAGGCGCTCTTACATTTCATCCAGGAGAATTATGATCTCGCTAGCGGGAAAGGCGGCGCTTATCACCGGAGGCTCACGCGGCATTGGCGCCGCATCCGTCCGCGCATTCGCGCAAGCTGGAGCCGACGTGGTGTTCAATTATCATCGCCGCCGGGACTCCGCGGCGCAAGTTGAGCAGGATGCGCGCAAGCACGGCACGCGCGTCGAATCATTCAAGGCGGATCTGGGACGCATGGCCGACGCGAAAAAACTCGTCGACTTTGCGCGCGACCGCTTGGGCCGTCTGGACATCCTAGTAGCTAATGCGGGCATCTGGAATGTAGAAGATGTTTCAATTGATAAGATGTCGGAACGCGAATGGGACGATATGCTGCGCATGAATCTAAAGAGCGTCTACGCCGTAATTCATTATGCTGTCCCGCATTTGCTGGCCCAGAAGAGCGGCAAAATTATCGCCATCAGCTCCACGGCCGGGCAGCGCGGAGAAGCTTTTCATTCCCATTACGCCGCTTCGAAGGGAGCCATCATCAGTCTCGTCAAGGGACTTGCCACGGAGCTTGGGCGCCACAACATTCTCGTGAATTGCGTCGCGCCCGGCTGGGTCGACACCGAAATGTCTCAGCCCGTGCTCAAAACGAAAGCGGGCCACAAATTCGCCACCAGCGTGATTCCTCTGGGCCGCGTGGCCACGGCGGAGGAAATTGCCGGCCCGATTCTCTTTCTCGCATCTGACCTCGCGGCATTCATCACCGGAGAAATCCTGAACGTCAACGGAGGCGCGGTTCTGTGCGGCTGATGCAACGCGCTTCTTCTGTTTTGTTAATTTCGGCGGCGCTCGTTTTCGCCGTCGGTTTACCCCTGCGCGCGCAGGACGATCAAGTGCTCTTGCCGGAGCAGAGCGCAGCGAAAGCCAAGCAGCTCATTCAGGAGATGATTCAGGCGCTCGGTGGCAGCGCTTATCTAAATGTAAAGGACTCCACGTGCACCGGAATGCTCGGTTCCTTCGGCCATTCAGGCGCTCTCAGCGGCTACGATAATTTCTGGGACTACGTGAAATTTCCCGACAAAGACCGCACCGAGTTTTCAAAGAAACGCAACCAGATCCAGATCACCAATGGAAAGCAGGGCTGGGTGCTCGACCGTGGCGGCGTCAGCGAAGAACCCGCCAGCCAGCTCGCCGACAATCAACGCGAGCTTCAAGTCGACCTCGATTACATTCTTCGGTATCGCTTGAACGAGCCGGGCATGATTTTTCGTTACGATGGCCCCGACATTGTCGACCTCAAAGAAGCAGACTGGGTGGAACTCGACGACCCGCAGGGCCATCAGATTCGCATCGCCATCGCAAAATTAACGCATTTGCCGATCCGTAAGGAAGTCGCCATGCGCGATCCTGTCACGCACATGCGTACCGAGGAAGTCGACTATTATTCGAATTTCCACTCCGTCAACGGCATCACCGTGTATTTTCAGCAAACGCACATCCGCAATGGCCTGAAGGTATTTCAAGTCTTCTACAATGCGAACGGCTGCAAGTTCAATACCGGACTTCAGGATTCCCTTTTCACAAAGGAATCTCTCGATGAGCGGTGGGCGCACATCGATAAAAAGGGGAGAAAGAAGAACAAAGACGGTAAAGACAATAAGGACAACAGAGACAGCGGCAAGAACAGTTCCAGCCACTAACGTAACAATTTCCGCACCTGCTTCCCTCGCCTCGATTTTCTGCTAGACTCCCGGACAACTTGATATCCGGAGGCGTTCTTATGCTTCGACGTCGTGAATTTATTCAGCGCGCAGCGGTCGCCGCTGCGCTTTTGGGCATCCCGATTCCCCGCGTGGATCAAGTCTTCGCGCAAACCGTCGTCGAGAATCCTCCCCTGCCATCCCCGGATTTATTCACGACCGACCCCGCGCGCTATTGGGCGGAGTTGCGCCGGCAATGGCTGCTTGCGGCCGATCACGTCGATTTGAATTGCGGCTCGGTGGGCTGCACTCCGCTGCCTGTTTTGCACGTCATGATCGACCATATTCTTTCCGCGGAGGAATTCCGCGAGCCCGCATATCCCTGGTTCGGCTATGAAGAAAACGATCGCCTGCATGCCTTGCGCGTAGCCCTCGCCAAATTCTTGAACGTCTCGCCTGATGAACTCGCGCTCGTCCGCAACGCCACTGAAGCCAACAACGTGATCGCCAATGGCTTCGACATGAAGCCCGGCGAGGAAGTGCTGATGACCGATCAGGAGCATCCCGGCGGCTATTGCCCATGGGACGTAAAAGCCGCGCGCTACGGAGTCAAAATCAATAAAGTCACGCTGCCGCAGCCGCCCGCGTCGAAAGAAGAAATCGTCGACCTCTTCGAACGCGCGATGACGCCGCAGACGCGTATGGTTTTCTTCAGCCACATCACCACGGCCACAGGAGTAGTCTTGCCCGCCAAGGAAATCTGCGCCGTGGCGCGAAAGCATGGCGCGCTTTCCGCAATCGACGGCGCTCATGCGATTGGGCAAATTCCCCTCGACCTGCACGACATGGGTTGCGATTTCTACGGCTCGAGCCCCCACAAATGGCTGCTTGCGCCCAAGGGCACGGGCTTTCTCTACATTCGCGAGGAGCATTTGAAGGACTTGTGGGCACACACAGCCACTGCAAATTGGAATAATTATGACTTGAAGGCGTATCGCTTCTCCTGGATCGGTACTTCGAATCTGTCCGTGATGGTGGGCCTGCATGCGGCCATCGATTTCTATCAGCAGCTTGGTCCTCAGCGGATTTACACGCGGATTCACGAACTCGCCACGCAGGTGCGCGACCGCGTGGTGAAGTATCCGAACCTGAAAACAATCAATGCGAGCAGCGACCCGTTTTTCGGTGGGATGGTCTGCTTCGAGCCGAATCCGCCCATTCCGCCGGGCTCGACCACCGGCGGGCTGAAAAAAGTCGCCGACGAATGCGCGGCGCGCAATCTCCGCGTTGCCGGCGGCCCGGAGCGTTTCCGCATCTCCACGCACATCTTCACCCAGCCGACCGACCTCGATCTGTTTTACGACGCCCTCGACGCCGGCATGCGCACCTGACGCCGGTGCGCATTTTCCTTCGTCCTCGCGGGCGATGGCCAGGTCGCCTCTACGAATCCGCTGGCGCGATGAAAACCCGTGCGTAAACTACGCGAACGGGTTTTCGTCCGCGGTGGGCCCATAGACCACCGGAACAGGCACATCCAGCAGGCGCAGGTAAACCGATAATTGCCCTCGATGGTGATACAGGTGATTCAGCAGGTTGGTGCGAAGCGCCTTGACGCGCGGCTTTTTGAAGATCTCCTTCCCCTTGAAAACGAGTCGCCAGCTTCCTAATGCCGTTTCGTCGGTCACGTTGCTGAGCGACTCCTCGGCCGCCAGAACGTTTTTCTCAAAGGTGGATCGAATCTCTTCCACGCTGTTGGCAGCCGCCGGCGGGACGCTGCCGACGCTGAACTCGTCGAATTTTACAATTCTCTCAGCCATGCCGTGGATGTTCGCGACGTGCATGGCCAACTCTCCGAGCGATCTCGATTTCGGATGCGGTTTCCAACCAAGCTTGTCCGCCGGGACTCTCTCGAGCACGCGTCGCGTCGCAGGCACTTCTTCGCGAAATTCATTCAGGATAGATTCAACGATGGCTGCCATTTTGCATCTCCTTTCAAAAAGTCTACGTTTGCCTGATCGCAGAGTTACACGCCGCTCCACTTCATCGAAAATTTAAGCACAATACTCTCACAGGCAAAGTGCGAGGAGCACACACTTCGCCCGTAAGAGCTCCTTTTTTAGCGGCGCGCCTCGGCTCGCGCGCGAGCGCCATTGAGAATGTGCGTCCAGCCCGTGCCGATGCGTTGCCGGTTCTCCTCAGGAATGGCCCCGAGGGCAAAGTGGTGGAACGCGATCAGCGTGCCACCCTCCGTTTCGCTCAACCGGTATTGAACGTTGGAGACGACCGCGTACGACATAAACAGCGGCCCGCAGATCTCAAGCAGTGTGGGACGCTTGATGGCCTGCACAGTTCCCCAGAAATGGCCGTTGCCATCGCCCAGATCGCGATACCACCGGCCACCGGGCCACGCTTCGAGTTTCATCGGCATCGCTTTGCCGTCGGGCGTGTCGGCGCCCGGTCCGAGCTGTTCGAGCAGCGCGGCAAAGCTCGTGTCGAGTGGCGCGTGTACCTGAATTTCTTGCGTCACGTTCAAAACCAGATTTTCGGCTGCTTGTGCTGTTGCGGAACTCATACTTCCTCCTTGTGAAGTGATTTGGTCGAATCGGATTTTCGTGCTTTTGCCTCGGCTCGTTCCTTGACGCGAAGCAACTGATGCTCCCAGAAGCGTTCGAAGGTTTCGGTCCATTCATGCAACGGCCGGAGGGCGGCAGCATCGGTGCGATAAAGAATGCGCCTGCCGTCACGCCGTGCGCGCACCAGCCCTACGTCGCGCAGCACCCGCAGATGCTTCGAAACCGAGGGCTGCGCCAGCCGCAGCGTCACCACGATGTCGCCAACGGGACGCTCCCGCATTGCCAGATAGCTCAGGATTTCCCGGCGGCGAACCTCGGCGACGGCGTTGAAGACGTCGGAAGTTGTAGTGGCGCGCGGCACGACAAGAGAATACATTCCCATATAGGAATATGTCAAGAAGAATTTTTCGCGACCTTGGCCGCCACTGGAAAACAATTTCTTCCAGTCCGTGTCACCCTCCTTTGGTTGCAAAGCGAGCGTCAGGGTATAATCGCAAGATGCCTATGAAGCAGAAAGGTCCACGGATACGCAGCACCACGGTATTGTGCGTGCGCAAAGACGGCCATGTCGTGCTCGCGGGCGACGGCCAGGTCACGCTCGGCGAAGGCGTCGTGAAACACAACGCGAAAAAAATTCGCCGCCTCTTCAGCGACAAAATCCTGGCGGGATTCGCGGGCAGCACCGCCGACGCGCTTTCGCTGTTCACGCGTTTCGAAAACAAGCTGCAGGAGTATCACGGCAACCTCGCGCGCGCCGCGGTGGAGCTCTCGAAAGAGTGGCGGACGGATCGCTCTCTGCGCCACCTAGAGGCGTTGCTGATCGTCGCCGATAGCAAATCAACGTTTCTGCTTTCCGGCAATGGTGACGTGATCGAGCCGGACGATGGCATCTGCGCGATTGGCTCCGGCGGCCCCTACGCGCTTTCCGCCGCGCGCGCTCTGGCGAAGCACACGAAAATGAACGCGAAGGACATCGCGCAAGAGGCCATGCGCATTGCGAGCGAAATCTGCATCTATACAAATGGAAATTTCGCCATCGAGGAACTTTAGGGCGCAGGCAAGCGAGGCTCCGTGAACGACAAGGGCAAGGATGAAAAAAATATGGTGATTTATCTCAACGGGGAATCTCCGGCGGCAGAGCCGGAGCCGATGCCTTCGTTTGACGAGCTAACGCCGCGCGAAATCGTCGTTGAACTCGACAAATATATTATCGGCCAAACGCCCGCGAAACGCGCCGTCGCTGTCGCCCTCAGAAATCGCGTGCGCCGCCAGAAACTGCCACCCGAAATGGCCGAAGACGTCCTGCCCAAAAACATTTTGATGATCGGGCCCACCGGCGTGGGCAAAACGGAAATCGCGCGGCGGTTGGCGCGGCTGGCCGGCTGCCCGTTCACCAAGGTTGAGGCGTCAAAATATACGGAAGTCGGTTACGTGGGACGCGACGTGGAATCCATGGTCCGCGATTTGGTCGAAGTTGCCATCGACATGGTGCGCGAAGAAAAACTCGACGAAGTCGCCGAGCGCGCCGAGCAGGCCGCCGAGGAACGTTTGCTCGATTTGCTTCTTCCTGCGTCACCTCCGTCGCACGCGATTGAAACCACAACTCCTGCCACCGAAGCTCAGAGCAAGGAAGTAGCCCAGCGCACGCGCGAAAAACTTCGCGTGCAATTGCGCGAAGGCAAGCTCGACCAACGCATGGTCGAAGTGGAAGTCCGCGAGCGCATGATGCCCGCCTTCGAAATCGTTTCCAGCCAGGGCGTCGAGGAAATGGACATCAACGTCAAAGACATGCTCTCGGGAATGTTCGGGCAGCAGAAAAAGAAGCGGAAAATGACGGTTGCCGAAGCCTACGATTACCTGATTCAAGAGGAAGAGAACAAGCTGCTCGACATGGAGCAGGTGACGCGCATCGCCGTCGATCGCGTCGAGCAGATGGGAATTCTCTTCATCGACGAAGTCGACAAAATCGCCGGACGCGAATCCGGCCACGGACCGGACGTCTCGCGCGAAGGCGTGCAGCGCGACATTCTCCCCATCGTCGAAGGCACCACCGTCAACACGCGCTACGGCATGGTGCGCACGGATCATATTTTGTTCATCGCCGCCGGCGCATTCCACACCACCAAACCATCTGACTTGATTCCTGAATTGCAGGGCCGCTTTCCCATTCGCGTCGAGCTGAGCTCGCTTTCCGAGGCCGATTTCGTTCGTATTCTCACTGAGCCGAAAAACGCTCTCATCAAGCAGTACATCGCGCTGCTCGATACCGAAGGCTTGAAAATGAATTTCAGCGATGATGGTGTTGCGTCCATTGCGCGATTCGCCGCACTTGTCAACGAGCAAACGGAAAACATCGGCGCGCGTCGCCTGCACACCATTCTCGAAAAAGTTCTTGAGGAAATTTCCTTCGACGCGCCCGACATGAAGAAGCGCACCGTCAAAATTGACGCGGCCTTCGTCCAGAAGCAACTCACCGACGTCGTCAAGGATCAGGATCTCAGCCGCTACATCCTTTAGCAGCTTGCGGATAATGTACTTTGTTTTGGGCGTCGCAGCTTCAGTGCATTCTGAGGGCACGAAGGTGTGCGGCATGATCCGTCTGTTCCTTATCAGGGGGTTCGACCCCTGCAGGTTTCCCAGAACTTTGTCCGCGACGTTCTAGCGAATGCGAAAGCCGAAAATGAAGTTTCAAAGGTCGGAAGAGCCTTACGGAGTGTCGGCATCGAAAGTTTCTGCGCCGCCTACTTCCGTTTTTTTGCTTTTAGTGTTTGGCGGCACACTGTTCTTGGCAGGCTGCGCGGCGCCCGGCCAGCCCATCACGCGACGCCCGCCCGCGCCGACGCCAATCACGGATCTTTCCGCGCAGCAATTCGGCGACAGCGTCGCGCTCTCCTTCGCGTTGCCCAAACAGACCGTGCAGGGCCGCCCGTTGACGCACCCTCCCCGGGTGGAGATTTACCGCGAATATGTTTCGGCCTCCGCTCCCAACAGAACATCCGCTCAATTGTTGCCACCGCAGCGCCTGATCCTCACCGTCCCGTCGCAAAGTGTGGATCAGTACCGTGAAGGCGAACACATTCGATTTTCTGATCAACTTTCCGCCGCGGATATTTCCGCGCATGCCGGCGACCAGGCTGTTTACATGGTCCGTACACGAATCTCGAAACACGATTCCGCAAATTCCAATCTTGCCACCGTCAAAATATTCCCCGCGCCGCCGCCGATTTCAGACTTGCACGCACAAGTCACACGATCGGCGATCGAACTTTCCTGGACGGCTCCGGAAGTTCCTTCAGCGGGAACACTGCGACCTATCTCCGTGCACTACCGGATTTACCGCGCAAACAATGTAACCGCGCCGACGTCCGCGCCGATCACCAACACCAGTCCGGCTCCGTCTGGCGCGGCGTCACTTCTCTTCGGACAAGTCGCGGAAATTTCCTCGCCACCGTATCAAGACGCGGATTTTAGTTTCGGGCAGACCTATGCGTATTACGTGGTCAGCGTGGCACGGTACAACGGCGGTGCGGTTGAATCGCATGAGTCCAAAATCATCGAAGTCACTCCGCGCGACACATTTCCTCCTGCCGCGCCAATGGGCTTGGTCGCCGCCGTCGCACCAGCCACCGCATCCGGTCCCGCGCACGTGGATCTCTCCTGGGATATCAGTTCCGCAACCGATGTGGCCGGATACAACGTCTATCGCAGCGGTACCAACGCTGGCTCAACGGACAGGTGGGACAGGTTGACCAGTAGCCCATTGCTTACGCCTGCATTTCGTGATATCCCAGAAGCGCCGGGCAAGCACTATTTCTACCGGGTCACGGCAGTGGACCGCTTCGGGAATGAAAGCGCCCCCAGCCCTTTGATCGACGTCGACGTTCCCGCAACGAACGAATAGGAGACAGCATGAACTCTCCAGAGGCTCGCAAGTCTCGGTTACACGCTATTTATGGCATCGCAACGCTGCGGGTCGGTCTGATGACCGGAGGTTTGCTCGTGTTGGTCATGCTTGCTTCATTGTTCGCGGCCACGCGCGTGCCGGGCTTCGAGTCGTTTGCTGGCGTTCGCAACGATATTTGCCGCGCGATTTTCGGCCTTGTCATGCTCATCCCGATTTTCTGGTTTCTTCACCGCCCCCGCCGCATGTTTGCGTCCGCGCTAATCGGCTGGATCGTATTTGCAATTGGGTTCGATTTCGCGGGCATGTATTTTTCAGATTTATTCACTACTTTGGGACGCACGCCCTTTGAGGTCCTTATCCTCGGCCTGTGTTTTTACGGCGTAGTCGCCGCCACTTCTTGGGTCTCCTGGATGGTTCTCGCGGTGTCGCATGATCCAACAGTACCCGCCTCGCGGCACATCCAGACCACTCATCGCCATCGATGAAGCTCTGCCGTTTCCAGCTTCTAAATCGCGCTGCACAGTTTGGAATCGCTCATGAGGATAATCAAGCAGAAGGTCCCGCGCATTACGCCGTCGTTGAAGACGCCCGCGTTTTCGAAATTGCCGAGCCATTCCATCAACAGCAAAGAACTGGGGCCAGTTGGCTCCTCTCCGACGTCAAACTCTTGCCTCCCTGTGAGCCCAGCAAAATTGTCTGCGTGGGTCGTAATTACACGGAACACGCCGCCGAACTCGGCAATGATCTGCCCAAGGAACCGCTGATTTTTCTGAAGCCGCCATCCTCAGTTCTCGCGCCCGGCGAACCGATCCTTTTGACGCCGCGCTCCGAACGTGTCGATTACGAAGGGGAACTCGCCATTGTCATTGGAAAAGTTTGTTCGGATCTAAGAAGCTCTGCGGACGCAAGGCCTTGCATCCTCGGCTACACGTGTCTCAACGACGTCACCGCGCGCGATTTGCAGAAGAAAGACGTCCAATTTACGCGTGCCAAGAGCTTCGATACCTTTTGCCCCTTTGGCCCTTTCATTGAAACGGATATCGATCTTTCCAGAGTGACCCTGGAAACCTTTCTCAATGGCAAGAAACGCCAGTCCGCACGCATCACGGAAATGATTTTCCCCGTGGATGTTATAATTCAATGGATTTCCCAGGTGATGACGCTTGTGCCCGGCGACGTAATCGCTACAGGGACTCCCTCGGGTGTGGGCCCCCTCGCCGCTGGCGATGTCGTGGAAGTCAGCGTGAGCGGGGTCGGTACGTTGCGCAACCCGGTCGCCGCGCCCAAATCTTCTTAGAGGCTGACTTTGTTTAAAAACGCGGCAACGCACTGGCACGAACTGGCCCTCGTCCTCGCCGTCATCGTCGTGGCGGCGGCGGTAGCGTTCGCTTGGCTATTTGGCCACGAAAAAGATGCGAGGGAAGTCGAGCGCGAGCGCCGCTCCTATCTAAATCGCGTCGGCCGCATTGTGGATGGACAGGTTGTCGAAATTGTCGAACGGGCGGTGGATCAGGATTATGGCAAGCACGGCCATGCCATCAAGTTGAAATTCGCGAACCACCGCATGCTTCTCTACTCGTATTCCATTTCCGGCGTCACGTATGAGGCAGCGCAGGACATCAACGGCCTCGAAGAGCAAGCCTGCCTGGAACGCGTCGTCG
This sequence comes from Candidatus Acidiferrales bacterium, assembly GCA_035534035.1. Classification (GTDB taxonomy): domain Bacteria; phylum Acidobacteriota; class Terriglobia; order Acidiferrales; family UBA7541; genus DAHUXN01. Next base: position 17,441 of record DATLSS010000037.1, read on the forward strand.
CCGGCCAGCCGGTCGGCGTGAAATACGATCCCGCGAATCCCAGCAATTCGATACTCATCGCCGACGATTGGTCGGGTCTGAGTTGAAGCGCAGCTCTTAGATAATTTATCAGGTTTGACCGGTGCTCCTGTGACCGAAATACTTCACACTTCGCATAATCGGCCCGCACTCCCCGTAATCATGCTGGCCAAGAGGTTACTGGCCACGGCACTCAGTCTCGCAGTTCTGCTCAGCGTCGTCGTTTTAATCATCGTCACCACGCTGCGCATTACGGCGATCGATTCCCTTGCACCGCGAATTCTCGCTGCAGCCGCCGACGTCATCTTCGGAACGATTTTGTTGCTCGGCGGAATTTACGCCACCGTCCGCCTCTTCGTGCTGCTCCTTGGGGACACAAACATTCCGTGAAGTGAGCTTGCCGCCTTCGCCCCCACTGTGGCACGCTAGCCGTCCGATCATGAATCCGAATAAACGATCTTCCAATCCCCTCGACGAACTCGCGCACCGTCGCGCAGAAGCCGAAGCAGACGGCGCCGAACGCCGCGAACGCCAGCACAAAGAAGGCAAGCTCAACGCGCGCGAGCGCATCGAATTGCTTCTGGACGAAAGCACGTTCGAGGAACTCGACGAATTCGTCAGGCACCAATGCACGGATTTCGGCATGGCGGAGCAGCGCCCCTCCGGCGATGGCTTCGTTTGCGGCTTTGGACGCATCGATGGCCGCCTGGTTTACGTTTTCGCGCAGGACTTCACCGTCTTTGGCGGCTCGCTTTCCGAAGCGAACGCCGGGAAAATCACCAAAGTCATGAAGCTGGCAATGAGCACCGGCGCACCCTTGATTGGCCTGAACGATTCTGGCGGCGCGCGCATTCAAGAAGGGGTGATGTCTCTCGCTGGCTATGCAGATATTTTTCTGTTGAACACTCTCGCCAGCGGCGTCGTCCCTCAAATCAGCGCCATCATGGGCCCGTGCGCGGGTGGAGCCGTCTATTCCCCGGCGATCACCGATTTTATTTTCATGACCGAGAAGACGTCCTACATGTTCGTCACTGGTCCCGACGTCATTAGGACCGTCACGCACGAGGAAGTCACCAAGCACGAACTCGGCGGCGCCATGACCCACAATGCCAAAAGCGGCGTCGCCCATTTCGTCGCCCGTGATGACCAGGAATGCCTGGCGATGATTCGCGAACTTCTCAGCTTCCTGCCGTCGAACAATGTCGACGATCCGCCGCGCCGCGCGACGCAAGATCCCATCGATCGCGCGGAAGCTTCGCTCAACTCCGTCATCCCGGCCGATCCGATGGTGCCTTACGACATCAAGGACGTCATTCATGCCATCGCCGATGATAAATATTTCTTCGAAGTCCACGAACACTACGCGAAAAATCTCGTTGTCGGCTTTGCGCGCCTCGATGGCCGGCCGGTGGGTATCGTCGCGAATCAGCCCGCCTTTCTCGCGGGTGTCCTCGATATCAGCGCATCCGTGAAGGGCGCGCGATTCGTGCGTTTCTGCGACGCGTTCAATATTCCGCTCATCACGTTTGAAGACGTTCCGGGATTCTTGCCTGGCACGCAGCAGGAATTTGGGGGCATCATCAAGCACGGCGCGAAACTGCTTTTCGCGTATGCCGAAGCGACCGTGCCCAAAATCACCGTCATCACGCGCAAAGCTTACGGCGGCGCATATTGCGTCATGTCGTCGAAACACATTCGCACCGACATTAATTTTGCGTGGCCCACGGCGGAAATTGCCGTCATGGGACCCGAAGGCGCCGTGAATATCGTCTACAAGCGCGAAATCGAACGCGCACCTGAACCTGAGCGCGAGAATTTGCGGCAGGAGAAAATCGCGGAGTTTCGCGCCCGCTTCGCCAATCCCTACGTGGCTGCGGAGCGCGGCTACATTGACGCCATCATCACCCCCGCCGAAACGCGCGCGAAACTCATCACCGCTCTCCGCTCCCTAGAAAACAAGCGCGACACCAACCCCCGCAAAAAACACGGCAACATTCCCCTCTAGTTCATCGCCGCTGAGCGCCCCGGGGCCATCTGCGTCCAAGCGTAACCGCTGCGGCATGCTAGAATTCCTCGCGGCGTTTGTTTTTCCGATAATCAAATGTTCAAGAAGATTTTGATAGCGAATCGCGGGGAAATCGCCGTGCGCATTTTGCGCGCGTGCCGCGAAATGAATATTCCCGCAGTGGTTGTCTTTAGCGAAGCGGATCGCGCGTCGCTACACGTACGCATGGCGGATGAGGCGTACCCGATCGGCCCCGCTCCATCGCGCGAAAGCTATCTCGTCATCGATAATATCCTCGCCGTGGCGCGCGCTTCCGCCTGCGACGCATTGCATCCCGGGTACGGTTTTCTCGCCGAAAATCCAAATCTCTCGCGCGCTTGCTCCGCGGCGGGCATAACCTTCATCGGTCCGTCGCCCGAAGCGATGGAACAATTAGGCTCGAAGACGGCTGCTCGCCAAATCGCGCGCGCAGTCGGCGTAACCACCGTTCCTGGCACGCTCGATCCCATCGAGGGAATCAACGACGCAACAGACATGGCGCGGCAGATTGGATTTCCCGTCGTGCTCAAAGCTGTCGCGGGCGGCGGTGGGAAGGGCATGCGTTTGGTCGAACGCGAATGTGAGCTTGCCGCCGCGTGGCGTGATGCTTCGTCAGAAGCGATGAACGCTTTCGGCGACGGCCGCATGTACCTCGAGAAATTTCTTGTGCATCCGCGGCACATCGAAATTCAAATCGTGGGCGACCGTCACGGCCACATGATTTATTTGGGCGAGCGCGAATGTTCGGTCCAGCGGCGCTACCAGAAAGTGATCGAAGAAGCTCCTTCGCCGATTATGACGCCTGATCTTCGCCGCGCGATGGGCGATGCAGCGGTGAAACTTGCGCGCGCCGGTGGCTACACGAATGCCGGCACGCTCGAATTTCTCGTTGACGCGCAACGGAACTTTTATTTTCTCGAAATGAACACGCGCCTACAGGTCGAGCATCCCGTCACAGAATTGGTAACTTCGTGCGATCTGGTGCAGTTGCAGATCCGTATCGCTGCTGGGGAGCCCCTGCCCTTCTCTCAGGACAATATTGAACTGCGCGGCCATGCCATCGAGTGCCGCATCTACGCGGAGGATCCGGAGAATGATTTCTTTCCTTCGCCCGGGAAAATCCTGACGTTGAGCGTGCCTTCCGGGCCTGGCGTACGCGTCGATGACGGAGTCTACGCCGGATGGACTGTACCGACGGAATACGATCCGATGCTCGGGAAATTAATTGCGTGGGGCAACGATCGCAGCGAAGCACTTGCCCGAATGCGGCAGGCTCTCGATGAGTATTATGTGGGAGGCATAAAAACCAACATTGGATTGTTTCATGCAATTCTCGCCGAACCGGATTTTTCGCGCGGCGAAATTCATACGAAGTGGCTGGACGAATTTCTGCTTCGTCGCGTCTTGCCCGCAACTCAAGCATCACCGGCTAAATCCAAGCGCGACTCCGCTGCCGAAGTCGCTGCATTGCTGGCGGCAGCTCTGTGGCATACGAATCGCAATGCCGCTGCAAATTCCGCAGCGGGGCCTGCGTCAGGTGATTCGGCGGCACACTGGAAGATTGCAGGTCGCCGCGAGCAGCTCTTGAACGAGCCGAGAAGCAAATGAAACTCGCACTGACAATGGGAGGCCGCGCGCGCCATATCGAGATCGAACGCAGCGCCGGGCAATGGCTTTTCCGCGTCAATGGCCGCAAAGTCGCTGCTGATATTGTGGAAATCCAGACCGGAATATATTCCCTATTAATCGATGGCGAAGCGTTTGAGGCGCGCATCGAATCCGGCCCAAGTAGCCTGCGAGTGTATGTTGACGGCCGCGAATATCCAGTCGCGATTGCCGATCCGCGGCGGTGGCGTCGCAACCGCAACGAAGTTGCGGAGGCCGAGGGACATCAGCAAATCGTTGCGTCGATGCCCGGAAAACTGGTGCGCCTGATGGTGCGTGCGGGCGACACAGTCGAAGCGGGACAGGGACTACTAGTTGTGGAAGCCATGAAGATGCAGAACGAGATCAAGTCGCCAAAAGCTGGCAAGATTGAACGAATTGCAGTCCGCGAAGGGCAAACCGTAAGCGCAGGCGATGTTCTTGCCGTCATCGTCTGAGCAAAATCAGCTCCAACCCAAATTCATTTTAGCGAAGTATTATTTCTGCGTGCTATCGTCCGCCGGAAGTTTGCCCGCGGATTCGACAACTTCCTTCGCAAGATAATTTGTCACGTGCGCTTGATCGCGGGCGGAAGTCAAATAAGCGGCCTTAAGCAATTGTTCGCGGCGATTCTGCAACGTCGTGCGAATCGTTTGCTGCACTTGAGGATCAGAAAGTTGACGCTGCCCGGCGGGTTCCCGCGCGATCAGTTTCAGGATATGAATTCCGTCCTTGAGTTCCACGGGCTTACTCACCTGGCCTGGCTGGAGACCAAGCACGGCGTTCTTGAGCGCTGGATCGGTTTGATTCAAAGAAGATTCAGGAATGAACCCGAGATCGCCGCCGTTCGAGCCGTTCGAATCCTCAGAATAATCCATGGCAAGCTGCGCGAAATCCGCGCCGGAAGCCAGTTGCGATTCGAGCATTGCAATTTTTGTCTTAGCCTCCGCCGGCGTCTTCGCATCGTCGCTTTTGCGATTATGAATGGTCGGGTCCGGATGCGGCGTCACCACAATTTGCGCCACGTGAAATTGCGGCTCGGCGACGCTGAATTGCGCCTTGTTCTGGTCGTAAAATTCCGAGACGTTCGCGTCCGTGATCGTGATTTTCGAAACCACTTCACGATTAAGCAGTTTCTGAATCGACAGTTCGCGGCGAATCTCTTTTTTCAGATCGTCGACCGTCAGCCCGTTTTCCTGCAGCTTCTTCTGGAATTCATCTTCGGTGAAGGCAGCCTTCGATTCGTTGAACTTGTCTTCGACTTCACCGTCTGTGGCGACCAGATTCGACGCCTTGGCGCGCTGAAACAGAATTTCATTATTGATGAGCTGATCAAGAATGCTCAGCTTAAGCGAGACCGCTTCATCGTGGGAAGGCGGAGCGCCTTGCGACTGCTCGCGACTGTGGAAATATTTCTCGACTTCACTGCGGTCGATTTGCGTTCCGTTCACGACGGCCCAAACATCGGCATTGGGCGCCTGTTGATTTCGACACGAGGTTGCCAAAACGCAAGCCGCGAGGGCCGCGAGAAGAACGATTTTTCTCAACAACGCGGAACTCCTTCGAGAGACGTGATGGGAGAGCAGGTTCAGGCAGCCTTCCGAACGCGGCCGGAGCGGATGCAAGCGGTACAGGCACGCACGTGCTTTCGTGCGCCGTTCACGACGGCTTTGACGCGCCGCAGATTCGGATTCCATCGGCGCCGCCGCAGATTATTGGCGTGGCTAATTGTGTTGCCAAAACTTGGTTTCTTGCCGCAAATCTCACAAACAAGTGCCATTGTTTCTCCGGTTCATCCCGTGAAATATGAAGACCATCCTATCAGAGATTCGCCGCATCGGAAAGGCAGTGAATTTTCGCCGCGCCCTTCGAATCTTGATCTTGCTCGCGTGACCAGCCCCCGACTGAAGGCGCCTAGCCCCGAAAACCTAAGTAAGATGGCACTCCCCGGCGCAGCAGGGTAGGTGTCTGACTGCATACACGCAGAGGAGACTGTTCGGGAGACCCAATTTCTGCGATACTCTGCTCTGGGGTCGTTCATGCCGCGCTGCCCAAAAGTGCGCTGCTGCTAGCTGCAACTCTCGCTTTTCATTCTGTGGAGGAGGACGCTATGAATAAAATCTCATTTATTCTGATATTCGCACTATTTGCACCCTTCGCAGCCCAGGCTCAATCAACGAAGATTGAAGCATTTGCCGGCTATTCGTTCCAACGTGTCGAAGGCTTCCCATCGAACGCGAACATGAGCGGCTGGGAAGGCTCACTGACGTACAAGTTCACGCCTTATTTGGGCCTGACGGGCGACGTCAGCGCACAATATGGAACGCTGACCGGTTCGCGCATCAATTATCATAATATTCTTGTTGGGCCTCAAGTGTCGCTGCCGCGGAAGATTTCTCCGTTTGTGCATGTGCTTGTGGGCGACGGGAGGTCGAGCGTCTTCGGCGTGACGAGCAAAACGGTCGCGATCGCCGTTGGCGGCGGCGTGGATTATCGCGTTTCCGATCTGGTCTCGATCCGCATGATCCAGTTCGATGTCATCACGGGCGCGACTCAACAAACTTCCAGCGACGGCCGCTTCTCCACAGGCATCGTGTTCCGTTTTTGACCCGGCATAGTCACCGATTCAATTTCCCGTCATCCTAAAAGTAGCGGCTTTGGCCCGCGATTCGTGGGAAGCGGGCCTTGCGGATGGGCGCGACGTTGATCGCGGCCCGTACTTTTGGCGAGAGACGGCAGCGCAGGAACCAGCCTCCTTCCCGTTCAAAGATGGGTCCCTCCGGGCAGCCGATGAGGACAAAAATCATGCGTAACGTGTTTGTGCTCTTGTTTGTTCTGGCGTTTGCACTCCCGGCTTTTGCTGACCAAGTGACGCTCGATAACGGCGACCGTGTCACAGGCGCGATCGTTAAAACGGATGCGAAGACCCTGGTGATCAAAACAGATTATGCCGGGGACGTGACCGTGAAATGGACGGCAGTTGTCAGCATCCAGTCAGACGAGGAGCTGTACGTAGGCCTGGCGGGTGGGCAGGTGGTTGCGGGCCCGGTGTCGATGACGGATGGCAAGATTGCAGTGCAGACCAAGGACGAAGGAACGGTGACGTCAACGAAGGACGCGGTGCAGTTTATACGCGACGATGCGGAACAGACTGCGTACGCGGCGCGGGAGTACCGCCTCGAACATCCCCGGCTTGTTGATTTTTGGAATGGGTTCGTGGACGCGGGACTCAGCACCACGCGAGGCAATTCCAGCACTCTGAGTTTTACGGTCGATGGCAAGGCGATTCGTACTACCGATGCGGATATCTTTACCGTCTATTTCAACTCCATTCTGACCAAGAGCAGCGTCACAGGTCCCACACTCACCACCGCCCATTCCATTGTCGGAGGGCTTCGCGGCGATTTTAATATCACTCCGCGCTTTTTCATGTTTGGGACAACGGACTTTCAGTATGACGAGTTGGAGAAGCTGGACTTGCGCAATACGCTGGGCGGCGGCGCGGGTCTTCACGTATTAAAAACCAAGCAAACACTGTTCGACGTTTACGGCGGCGCCGACTACTCTCAGGCGTATTACTCGACTGGCGTATCGCAGAGAAGCGCCGAAATCAATCTCGGCGAGAACGTTTCATACCAGGCCTCCTCCCGGACTCTGCTTGCCGAGCAATTAGACTTGTTTCCCAACGTCAGCGACATCGGACAATTTCGAATGACCCTGAACGCATCGGCCGCCACGACAATCGCTCACTGGCTCGCTTGGCAAGTCGCCGTCGGCGACCGGTACGTCAGCAACCCGATCCCCGGAATCAAGAGCAACGACTTTGTCTTGACCACGGGAATCCGCGTGACGTTCGGCAAAGCCTCGATCTAAAATATTCTATTCGCCAGATTTCATTTGCTGAATTAGCACCCCCAACAACTTCAATATTCGAAATCAATGGAAAATTCCACGCGCCTTGCCGTCAGTCCATCGGTTGGAGCGCCGAATCCAGGCAATGGCGATGCGCCGGAGCCGAAGTAGGGATTAATCTCCGCCACGTTGGGATGATTGAACAGATTGAATGCCTCGGCGACCAGGTCCAGGTGCGCATACTCGCCAAACGGAAAATATTTCAGCACCCGAAAATCCAGCGACTCCAGATTTCCCGTTTGCGACGAATTGCGTCCGGAACCCGCAGGGCGGTCCGCCAGCGGAAATGCATTGCTCCGGCTGGCATCCAGGCCCACCAACGGATTTACCGGCCGGCCTGTTCCCAGCGTAAAAATCGGCGCAACTTCTATGTGGCCGAAGGCGCGGTCAAACCAGGTCGTCTGTCCTGGAGCAGGCTGCGGGTCGTCCTCGTCCGGCCCAATTGGCAAATCCCACAGCGCATCGAAAACGAACCGCTGATTCTGATTTTGCAACGAGAGCGCGCGCTCGGCTCGCAAATTAAATGGATTTTGCGGCTGCTCCGGAAAATCCGACGCGTCGTCGAACGTTTTTGAAAATGTGTAGCTGCCGAGGAATTCGAGCTCATTAGCCATGCGGCGGTTCACCGAAATCGTCAGACCGTTGTATGTCGAGCTCGACGAATCTTCGAGTTGATAGATGTCGTTGAACTGAGGATTCGCTCGGCCCGCTCCAAAAGTCTCGCGTCCCAATTGTTGCGGCGTGGGATTCGGAATGCCAAGGCTCGCGGCATTCTGCGCCGTCAGAATCACAGGTGGCAGCAGATTGATATTGCGCGTGCGCGAAAGTTTCACGCCACGCACAAACAGGTAGTCGGCGTTCACTGTAAGGTTATGCGCGATCAAGTATTGCAGGCCCAGGCTCGATTGCTGGCTGTATGGCGTTGCCAGGCATCGCATGTGCTCGGTCCTCCCAGTGCCCGTGACGAATAAGTCTCGATGAAAAATTGACGAAGAAAATTTGGATGTAGCCCCCAGAATGAGGCCTCGCGTTTCGAGGATGAACGCAGTCGCGCGCTCGCGGGCTAGAGAAATCCCGTGGCGGCGTTTTTAAGTTAGGAGTTTAGATACGAAGCGGGGGCCGGGGCTGGCTTACAGCGGTAAATTCCCTGGCAACCATAGCGAAATCAAAAAGCGGTACTGAGGACACATAACTTTGCTTCGTCGGCAAATCAGGGATGCCGTTTGCTATCGCCGCGCTGAGGACAAATGAAATGATCGCGCCGGCACAAAACGCAAGCACCGCGAAGGAAGATTCCGTATCTTGGCCGGTTTTTAGGGTGTGATCCCAACGATCGAACGCCTCAAAGATCGGACAGGCGAAACAGGTGAGCAGCACAAGCGCAACCACAACGCGAAGGAATCCTGAGCGCACGAGCGATATTGTAGCACGTGCTTGCCGAACGCAATTACGCGTTTGCGCGACGCAATGCGTCCGGCCCCGATTGCGAGTCGGCAATTGGCGGACGCGCGGGGCCCGCACCCGCGCCGGTTTTCTGAATCGCACCAGCGATTTCATCAAAATCCATCGCATTGAGTTTCAGATCTGCGGCCCCGATCCACGCATCAACCTGCTCCGGTTTGCGCGCGCCGACGATCGCTCCGGTGACGCCCGGCCAGGCGATGACCCATGCGACAGCAACCGCGGAGACGGAGACGCCGTAGCGTTGCGCGATGGGGCGCAGCGCATCACGCAGGACGAGACTATTTTTCAGGTTCGGCTGCTGAAATTCGGTGGCATGGCGGCGCCAGTCATCTTTTGGCAGCTTTGTGACGCGCTCAGCCGTAAATGCGTCCGTCAACAGCCCGGACTGCATGGGGCTATAGCAAATCACTCCGGTATGGTGCTGCGCGCACCAGGGGATATTGTTTCCGCCTGCGGCGCGATTGATCAGTGAAAATGGCGGCTGTAGAGAGTCGACGTGGCGGACAGGCTCGCACCGTTCCATCAACCTGACGTCGAAATTCGAAACGCCCGCCGCGCGCACTTTACCCTGGCTCACCAGTTGCGACATCATAGCCCATGAATCCTCGATGCGCACGCCGCTCTCGTCTGGCCAATGGAATTGGTATAGGTCAATGCGCTCGACACCGAGCCGCCGGAGCGAAGCTTCGCATTCTTCACGGATGGATTCGGGTCTCAAGCTGCGCTTCCCAGGGACCATGCGGTTCTTCGGGTCCCAGACAACTCCGCATTTTGTGAACACCAGCGGACGCTCCGAGGGCGAAAGCTCGTGCAACAGTTTGCCAACCAGCTCTTCGGAATGCCCGAGGCCGTAAACGGCTGCGGTGTCGATCCAGTTGATGCCGAGTTCAAGCGCATGGCGCATGGTCGAGAGCGACGCCGCATCGTCCTGCGGACCCCACGTGAAAGCCCAGTCCCCGCCTCCCATGGCCCACGTGCCAAATCCGACCGCGGTGATTTCCATTCCGCTTGAGCCCAATTTGCGTCTCGGCAAATTCATTGGTTGCCTCCACTGATCTATTATCGCTCCAATTTTCGCCGATCGCGGCGATTTTTGCGCGCGGCGAAGGTGCGGCCCGATACGCAAGGAAACGCAGGGGGGCGCCGCGACGTCTTGTAGCCGGAAGCAGTTCCGCGGGTATATACTCGCGCGTTCCGCAATCGCGTTCCCAAGGAGAATTTCAAACGTGAGCCATCTTCGGCGTTTCTCTTACTTTGTCATTGGAACCTTCATCGGACTGATGATTCTTGGCGCGATTGCGCCGCGGCGCGCGAGCGCGCAGCAAATTAACGAGAACCTCTACAGCGGCATGCACTGGCGGCTGATTGGGCCGTTCCGCGGAGGACGCGCGGTGGCCGTGACGGGCGTGCCGGGCCACCCGGACGTTTTTTATTTTGGCGCGGTCGGCGGCGGCGTGTGGAAAACGACGAATGCGGGGCTGACGTGGAAGCCGGTATTTGATTCGGAGCATATCGCGTCAATTGGGGCGATAGCCGTGGCGCCTTCGGAGCCGAATGTGATTTACGCGGGCTCGGGCGAGCCGGATATGCGCTCGGACATTTCCTATGGCAACGGGATGTACAAATCGACGGACGCCGGCGCGACGTGGAAGCACATCGGGCTGGAAGATACGCGGCAGATTGGCTCGATACTCGTGGATCCGCGCGACGCGAATCTGGTTTACGTTGCGGCGATGGGCCATTCGTACGGGCCGAACGCCGAGCGCGGCGTGTTCCGCTCGACGGATGGCGGCGCGACGTGGAAGAAAATTTTGTTCAAAGACGAAAACACGGGCGCGATTGATTTGGCGTTCGATGCGCAAAATACGAAAACGATTTTCGCGGCGCTCTGGCAGACGCGCCGCCCGCCGTGGAACGTCTATCCGCCGTCGAATGGCCCGGGAAGCGGGCTTTACAAATCGACGGACGGCGGCGACAACTGGACGCAGATTACGAATGGCCTGCCTACCGAAGGCCTCGGCCGCATTGGCGTCGCCGTTGCGCCCAGCAATTCCAACCGCGTGTACGCGATTGTCGACGCAAAAGATGGCGGCCTCTACCGCTCCGATGACGCGGGCGAGACGTGGAAGCTCGCGGACAACGAAGCGCGCATCTGGGGACGCGGATGGTATTTCGGCGGCGTGACTGTAGACACGAAAAATTCCGATATCGTCTACGTGATGAACACTTCGACCTACCGCTCGACGGACGGCGGCCAGAGTTTCACGGCGATTAAAGGCGCGCCGGGCGGCGATGACTATCACACGTTGTGGATTGAGCCGAATGATCCGAATCGAATGATTCTGGGCAGCGATCAGGGCGTGGTGGTCAGCGTGGACGGCGCGCAATCGTGGAGTTCCTGGTACAACCAGCCGACGGCGCAGTTCTATCACGTCGCGGTGGACAATCGGTTTCCTTATTGGGTTTACGGCGCGCAGCAGGACAGCGGCGCGGCGGGCACCACAAGCCACAGCCGGCATCGCGGGATCAGTTCGCGCGACTGGCTGCCATTGGGAGTGGGCGGCGAGAACGGCTACATTGCGCCGGATCCGCTTCACACCGGAATCCTTTTCGGCGGCACTGTGTCGCGCGAAAATGTTTTCACGGGAGCTACCGCGCAAGTGACGCCGTCGCTCGCGCATCCCGGCGATTACCGGCACACGTGGACGCAGCCGCTCGTTTTCTCGCCCGCCGATCCGCACGCGCTTTATTTCGGTGCGCAAGTTCTCTTCAAGACGAACGACGGCGGGGGGAGCTGGCAGATTGTAAGTCCTGATTTGACGCGAGCCGCGCCGGGAGTGCCTGCGAATCTCGATCCCACGACCGCGAAGGACCAGGATGGCAACGGCGAGCACGGCCTCATCTACACCATTTCGCCTTCGCCGATGGCTGCGGACGAAATTTGGATTGGCACGGACGACGGAAACATCCAAATGACGCGCGACGGCGGAAAGAACTGGCAGAACGTTACGCCGCCCAATCTCACGCCGTGGAGCAAAGTGACCTTTGTGGAGGCTTCGCACTTCGACCAGAACGAAGCGTACGCGGCGGTGGATCGTCACCGTCTCGACGACATCAAGCCGTACATTTACAAAACGCAAGACGCTGGAAAAACGTGGCAGCCGATCACCACGGGAATTCCCGAGGGCAGTTACGTCAACGTGATTCGCGAAGATCCCGCGCGGCGCGGGCTGCTCTATGCGGGAACGGAAAGGGGAGTGTTTGTGTCGTTCAACGACGGCGGCCAGTGGCAGCCGCTGCAATTGAATTTGCCGACGACGCCGATTCGCGACCTGGTGATTCATGGGGCGGATCTGGTCGCCGCCACGCATGGACGTTCGTTCTGGATTCTCGACGATGTGACGCCGCTGCGCGAGGCGTCGGAGCAAGTCGAGAATTCGCCGGCGTATCTTTTTAAGCCGGAGACGGCGTACCGCGTTCGGCCCGGCTCTGACGAAGGCACGCCGCTTCCGGCGGAGATTCCGGCGGGCGAAAATCCTCCGGATGGCGCGTCGATTGACTACTATCTGAAAACTGCCGCCGCGGGTCCCGTAACGCTCGAAATTTTCGACAGCAGCGGCAAACTCGTTCGCCGCTATTCGAGCGCCGAGCGTGTGCCGCCGATCAATCCGAAGCAACTCGATATTCCCGCGGCGTGGGTGCATCCGCCCGAGCCGTTATCGGCCGCGGCGGGCATGTACCGCTTCGTTTGGGATTTGCATTATCCCGGCGCAGGCGGCGGACGGCGCGGCGCGATGGCCGCCATGTTCGGTTTCGGCGGCGGCCCGTGGGCGGTTCCCGGGGATTACACCGTGAAATTGACCGCGGGCGGGCAAAGCTATTCGCAGCCGCTGACGGTGAAAATGGATCCGCGTGTGAAAGTGTCGCAGGCGGATTTGGAGAAGCAGTTTGAGCTGGCCCAGCAGGTGCTGGCGCGGACGGCGGAAGTGAACGCAGCGGCTCAGCAAGCGGCAGCGTTGCAAAAGCGGTTGCAGGAAATCGCGCCGCGGGTTGCGTCGCCCAAGGCGAAGAAGCTTGCCGATACGGTGGACGAACTCAATAAGCGAGTGAGCGCCCTTCTGGGCAAGCCTCCCGCCGGAGAATTGGGCGGCACTCCTGAGCCGACGGACCGCACAACTCTGCGATACGTTTCCGGCGCGTTGGGACAAGTGGAACGCGTGGTCGAAAGCGACGATGCTGCTCTGTCGCCGGATGCGTCCGCTGCCTTTGCCCAGGACGACCAAATCGCGCAAGCGGCCCTGCAAAAATGGGAAGCGATTGTCTCCACCGATTTGCCGGCGCTCAATAAGGAACTCCATCGCGCGAAAATCGACCCCATCGAGCTAGGCATGCACCGCCCCGGCACCGGCGAAAACTAAAACGATCGGGGACCAGGCTCGTTGCAATGCTCCGTGATATTGTTGTGTCTTCTTGTTGGGGAATGATGAGACCGGCGCGGCTCTGAAGAGAACACGCGAGTCGCGGCCCTACCCGTGGGCGGCGCATTGACATATGAAAGCATTATTTTTCAACTGTCCCGGCTGTCGCGCAAAATTCGATTCACGCCGCGTGATTCGTAACTCGGACGGAAGGAGTTTTGATTGTCCAAATTGTGGACGACAACTTGACCAGTCAGTCACGGATAAATGGACTCGTTTTATCGCATGGTTTATTATTTCTGTCCTCATCACATATTTTTTGGGCATTCGGGACCCTCTGATTTTTGTGGGCGCGACGGTATTTATTTGCTACGGCGGGGCCATTCCATTTGCTCTAATCATGAGGCGAATCTTTCCTCCTAAGCTCGAATTGTATTATCCCGAGGATCTTTCTCTTAATATTTCAAAACGGCGATAGAAACGGCCTTGGCCGGTGACACACTTAACTGTTTCTAACTGAATTATGAAGCCAGTGCTCTTTAGATGTCCCGCGTGCTGTACGAAATTCGATTCTGCCCGAATAGTAAAGCGAAGAGGGATTAGGCAGTTTCCTTGTCCAAACTGCAGCCAACAGCTGTTAGTTTCGCCGTATTACGTGAAGACCGTAGTCGTTCTTTCGCTCGTATTATCCTTTTCGGTGACCTACTTGATTGGCGTCGACAATCCATTTAATTTCTTGGCCGCCTGTCTGTGTATCTGGTTTGTATTTACGTATTTGTTGTCGATCAGCTTTAGGCGCATTATTCCGCCGAAGATAGAATTTATTATCCAGAAGACCTTTCATTGAACCTTTCAAAAAAGCACTAGATTCATCCCATGAAAAACGGCGGGCCAAACACCCACAGCCACATCATCTGTCGTTAGCAAGTTAAAATGTCCGCTTTTTTGAGTACACGATATGTCCGGTTTGAGGTGGAGGGAGCGCCGCCGTCGTGACTGTGGAAAAGTGGGAATCCCGCGGTTTGGGCGGGATTTCCAAGCGCGGTGGGAAAG
>DATLSS010000038.1:0-3765 GCA_035534035.1 Candidatus Acidiferrales bacterium
GCGTCCCGAAACAACGAGCATTCTAGCATTTCAGCGCCTTGACTTTGCGGGAAGCGGCTGTCTAGACTCGAGAATTCGGCTCATTCCACGGTTCCTATCGATGGCGCACACGGAAGGCAAAGTCATCACCATTGGCGTGACGGGCGCGAGCGGCGCTATCTACGCGCAGACAGTCCTGCGTGCGCTGGATGCGGACGTGCGCGTTGGGCACATCTATTTTGTGGCGAGCGACGCGGGCCTGCGCTTGATGGCGACCGAATTGGGCATCGTGGCGCAAGAACCGAAGAAACTGCCGGGCTTGCTGACCGGCACGGCCGCGAAAAAAATTGAGCTCCTGCCGAATCGCGACGTAGGCGCGGCCATTGCATCGGGAAGCGCGCTCGTCGATGGCATGGTGGTGATCCCGTGCTCGGGGGGCGCGTTGGGCGCGATCGCTTCTGGTACCAGTGACGATTTGTTGACGCGCGCCGCGGATGTTTGCCTGAAAGAGCGCCGCACGCTCGTGCTCTGCTTGCGCGAAACGCCGCTCAATCGCATTCACCTTGAAAACATGCTGCGTGCGCACGACGCAGGTGCTGTGGTAATGCCGGCGATGCCCGCGTTTTATTACGGGCCAAAGCAAATTGACGAAATCGTCGAACAGTTTGTGTACCGCGTGCTGGCACAACTCGACCTCCCTCAGGCGGAGCAATATCGCTGGCAAGGCGGCGCGCGCGGAGACAAGAAAGCATGACGCCCAGCAGTTCTGATCGCGATCTGCCGATGGTACAGGCGCGATGACTCAGAGCCGAATTCGTACCGTGCTCGAAATGATCAAGTTCGAGCATTCGGTTTTTGCGCTGCCGTTCGCGCTGGTGGGGGCGCTGCTGGCCGAGCGCGCTGGACGCGATGCGTGGCCCGCGCCGCGACTTATGATCTGGCAACTATGCTGGATCGTGGTCGCGATGGTCGGTGCGCGTTCTGCGGCGATGACAATGAACCGCATCGCCGATATTCGCTACGACAGGGCGAATCCGCGAACGCAGAATCGCGCGCTTCCGACCGGGCAATTGTCGCTCGCTTTTGCGTGGATATTTACGCTGGCATCGGCAGCTGTGCTGGTGATTGCCGCATGGCAGCTCAACCTGCTTGCGCTCGAATTGTCGCCCCTGGCGCTGGCGATTCTGTTTCTCTATTCCTACACGAAGCGCTTCACGATGTGGTCGCATCTTGTGCTCGGATTCTGCCTGGGCATGTCGCCGGCGGCGGCGTGGATCGCCGTGCGCGGCTCGCTCGATTGGCGAATGCTGATCCTGTGCGCCGCGGTAACGCTGTGGGTCGGCGGATTCGACGTGCTCTATGCCTGCCAGGACGTTGAATTCGACAAGCAGGCGGGGCTGTACTCGATTCCGAAAACCTTCGGCGTGAAGCGGGCGTTGGCAATAGCTCGCGCCATGCACGTCACCATGGTCGCGCTGCTCGCGTGGCTGGCATGGAGCTTTGGGCTCGCCTGGCCGGCATGGGCGGGAATCGCGGTGGTCGCCGCGCTGCTCGCTTATGAGCATTCCCTTGTGAAACCGAACGACTTGAGCAAAATGAATGCTGCGTTTTTCGCCGTGAATGGCTATATTAGTTTATTGTTCCTGTTGTTCTGGGGAGCGGCTACCGTTGTAACGCGCTTTTAGCTATCTGACCATTCGATGAACACTGAACTTCACATCACCGACACGCGACTCGAACCGATTGCGACGAAAGTGCTCGCTGGCGAACGTCTTTCGGCTGCGGACGGTCTGGCGCTCTATGAATCGAACGATTTGCTGGCCGTTGGATGGCTCGCGAATCATGTTCGCGAGAAGCGTCACGGCAACGTCTGCTACTACAACATCAACCGGCACATCAATCCGACGAATGTGTGCGGCGCGCATTGCAGGCTATGCGCTTTTGGACGTGATGAAGACGCCGACGGCGCGTATACCTACTCGCTTGAAGAAATCTGGCAGCGCGCGGGGCAGGGCGTCGCGGAAGGCACGACGGAATTTCACATCGTTGGCGGACTGCATCCGGATTTGCCGTTTTCGTTTTATCTCGACATGATTCGCGGCCTCAAGCAGCGCTTCCCGCAAGTGCACCTGAAGGCGTTCACGATGGTCGAAGTGGGGTTTTATGCGCGCATCTCAAAGCTTTCCGTGCGCGACACTTTGCTGGCGATGAAAGATGCGGGAGTGGATTCGCTGCCGGGCGGTGGGGCGGAGATTTTCAATCCGCGCGTGCGCAAGATTATTTGCGACCACAAAACGAGCGGGCGCATGTGGCTAGATATTGCGCGCACCGCGCACGAAGTCGGGCTGCGCTCGAATGCCACCATGCTATACGGCCACATCGAAACGTCGGAAGAGCGCGTCGAACATTTACTGCTGCTGCGCGATTTGCAGGATCGCACAAAGGGCTTTCAGACGTTCATCCCGCTCGCCTTTCACCCGGACAACACCGCGCTCGATTATCTGCCAAAGCCAACTGGATTTGACGATCTAAAAACCATCGCCATTTCGCGACTGCTGCTCGACAATTTCGATCACATCAAAGCCTACTGGATCATGCTGACGCCGAAAATCGCGCAGATTGCGCTGCGCTTCGGCGCGGACGACATCGACGGCACGGTCCTCGAAGAGAAGATTTATCACGACGCGGGCGCAACCACTCCTCAGCACATGACGCGCGCCGATTTGGAACGGCTGATTCGCGCTGCGGGCCGCATTCCCTTCGAGCGCGACACCCTCTACAATCCCGTCGACCGTTCGAAAATGCCGTTGCCGGTGGCCGCAAATCGCACCGCCGACTTTATCCCGGAATCGACCCTCAGCTTAAACGTCTGAGCGAGCTGCTTCTCCCCTATCTGATTGCCTCAGGTCGCTCGGCCAATTCTGTGTATTTTCGCAGGGAGGTTCCCTTTGACTGAACCGTCTGCCACAGGATCCAGGCGTAGAAAGGCAGGTAGGTGAGGCCAATCATCAGCGGGCTCCAGCGCCATTCGCCGAGGATGCCGTAGCGGATCAGCGTGTGGTACGACAGGAATTGCAGTATCGTCAGCAGCAGCCATGCCGAGTTCGGGAAGAAGCACAGGAACGGAATGATCCAGGTGAAGTACCACGAATAGGCGTTAGGCGAGAGCATCAGGATGGCGCCGAAGATCAAATAGGCAGCGCGCTCAGGTTCGAGACGCCGCGCGGCTGCCCACAGCGCAAGCGCGACAACAATCCCCACGCCGATTCCCGAAGCCCAATCCGCCGAACCGCTGAAAGCCTTCAGGACCGAGAACAAGCTGGCATTGTTATTCTGGAAGTGCGCGCCGAAATAGGCCAACGTTGAGGGTATCTGCGCCCACGCTGACCGATAAGGCCAAAAGCACAGTCCTGCCAAGGCCACCGAAGCGAAGGCTGCGGCCCAGGAGCGGGCCGAACGCGGCCAGCCAGCCCGGCGCAGCCAGGTGGGGAACAGCATCGCTGGGAAGACCTTCAGCAGGGCCGCTGCGGCAAGCAGAAGCGTTGACACTCCGGCTCGCGACCGTATAATTAGGAGTGCCGCTACCAGCGCGGCTAAGGCCAAACAATCGCTGTGGGCGGTGCCCGCAAATTCGACCACCACCAGCGGATTCCAGGCGTAAATCGCTAGACGGAAGTTCCTTTGAGGGCTCGACCGCAAGCAAACCGCCAGAAGAAAAACGGTCACCAGGTCCGCCAGGAAAAATGGGAACTTGAACGCGATGTTGCCTGGCAAAAATCTGGCCGC
>DATLSS010000039.1:0-2980 GCA_035534035.1 Candidatus Acidiferrales bacterium
TTATGAATATTCACCGCCGACCGTAGCTGAAGTCAGACGAACCATTGGATTAACCATCGAGGAAAGCGTCCGCAGGCTCACACGGTTCGAATGCAGGGAACAGGATGTTCCGGCGGTCGTGACTTTTTATCGCGGCTTACACGAAACGGTTGCCGCTCCGCGAATTGAGCTTTCGGAGGCGTGCGAGAAATATTAAGCGATGTCGGAAGCAGCGGAATAAAAACCGCGTCGGTGAGCAATAAAGGATCCGCAGGGTTAAACGGGTTGCTCGATAAATCCGCGATTCGAAACCAATTCGATTTAATTGTGAGCGCCGATTCTTCGGGTTGCCAGAAACCGTCGGCAGATTTATATGAAGAGATATATCAGCCCCCATGTTTGGCTAGATTGATCGGGTGGAAACCCTTCTGGTCGGCGATACGGAATCCGATCTACAGCTCGCGCGAAACTCGGAGATTCGAAGTTGCTGGGCACAGTATGGTTGCGGCGACGTTTCGACTTGCGACGCGCTGAGACCGGATTTCCGGATTTGCAAAATTGCTGAACTTCGAGGCATTGTGCAGTTTGATTGAAATAACCTTGCGCGGGCGCGACAAGCCGACCCTACACAGACTTGCTGCGGCGGCGGGCGGCATCGAGGCGGGCGCTGTCGAGGCGGGCGAAGAAGGAGCGAGTGCGAACAAGGTCGCGCTGAATTTGCGCGCGCAGGGCGTCGGGGCCGGAGAATTTTTGTTCGTCGCGGAGACGATGCCAGAAACAAACTTCGAGTGGACCTGAAGTTATCTCCTCTGAGAAATCAAACAGATGGCTTTCGATGGTGAGGTGCGTGCGGTCGAAGGTGGGACGCATGCCCACGTTCGTAGCCGAGCGATAGATGCGGCCGTCGAGCAAGGTTTCCGTGGCGTAGACTCCGTGGGCGGGCAGGCATTCCTGCTTGGTGGCGAGATTGAGCGTGGGGAAAACGAAACGGCGGCCGGTGCCCGTGCCGGGGCGGATTTCTCCGGCGAGGGAAAAGGGCCGCCCGAGAAATCGGGCGGCCTGCGCGACGTGGCCGGTACGGAGCGCGTCACGAATAGCCGAGCTTGAAACAATTTTCCCGCGCACTACGACGGGTGGAACGGATTCGACCGCAAAATCGAGCTGGCGACCGAGTTTGGTGAGAACACCCACGTCGCCCGATTGGCGATGGCCAAAACGGAAATTTTCGCCGACGAGCACGGCGGATGTGCGCAGGCTGTCGATAAGAATGCGGCGGACAAATTGTTCGGGCGAAAGCGCGGCCATCGCGAGATCGAAATGGAGAACGAGCACAGCGTCGAGGCCGAGAGCGTCGAGGCGCGCAAGTCGCTGGTCGAATGTTTCGAGTTGCGTGGGCGCGCGTTCGGGACGCAAAACGCTTACGGGATGCGGAGAGAAAGTAATCCCCGCGGCCAGAGTCCCTGTGCGGCGGGCGCGTTCGACGACGCCGCTCAGAATTTTCTGGTGGCCGAGGTGTACGCCGTCGAAATTGCCGATGGAGAGAACGGCGCGCGAGTTCGAGTCGAATCGGGTACCCCACTCTGCTGGTGAGTGAAGAACGGCGAGCGGCATCAGAGATTTACCTCGAAGGCGAGGCCATCATAGGCGAGGCGCACATTTTGGGGAAGCGCGGCGTCGGTGGCTTCGTGGCCGAGGTCATGGCAAATATGCGTGAACCACGCATGGCGCGGCGCGAGTTCGCGAACCAGCGCGAGGGATTGATCGACCGTTGAATGCATAGGATGAGGGGTGTAGCGCAGAGCGTCGAGAATGAGATGGTCGAGACCGCGCAGAAGATCCTTCGAGGCTTGAGGGACCGTGTTGAAATCAGTGAGATAGGCAATAGAGCCGATGCGGAAACCGTAGACGGTGATGGAGCCATGCTGGGCGGGAAAAGGAACTACTTGCGCGCCGAAAAGATCGAACGGGCCATGGATGGCGTGCAGTTCGACCTGGGGAATGGAACTCTCGGCGCATACCGGCGCAAAAATGTAAGCAAAAGTGCGGCGAAGAATCGCAAGCGTGCCTTCGGATGCGAAAATCGGGATCGCGGAGTTTTGCTTCAAGTTGAATGGGCGAATATCGTCGAGGCCGAGAATGTGGTCGGCGTGCGCGTGCGTGTAAAGGATGGCGTCGAGATGATCGAGGCCGGACTGCAAGGCCTGTGAGCGGAAATCGGGTGTCGTGTCGATGACCACGTTGCGGCCGTTATACGAAAGCAGGACGGAAGGACGTGTGCGACGGTCGTGCGGGTCGCTTGAGCGGCACACTCCGCAGCGGCACGCGAGCGTGGGAACACCCATGGATGTACCAGAGCCAAGAACAGTGAGGCGGAGACGCTGCGGGGAGGAGGATTCCAGAGTGTCGCTGTCACTGGAGGACATCGAACTAACGCGCGCCCTTGGCCCCTTCGCGCATGGCCTTTGCGGCGGCTTTCGAGACTTCCAAGTAGGATAGCTTGAGGCTGCCGACGACTTCCGAGAGCAGACTTTCTTCTTCGGGCGCGAGGTTGCCGCGCGTTTTGTCGCGCAACATGTCGAGCATATCAATCATTTCGTGCGCGCCTTCGAGGTCGAGATAAGCCTGTCCAGTGGCAGGATCGGGGATGCCGCCCATTAGCGCCGCGGCGTTTCGCGCGAGAAGATCGATCAGCAATTGAAAGTTTTTGTCGGTCTTGGGAGCGGGTTTCGATTCCTCGGCGGCGGGCGCCGCTGGAGTTGCGGCCTTTTCGGATTTGGCGGCGGCCTGCGGAGGTTTGGCCTTTTCGCGGCGCTGCTCTTCCGCGGCTTCAGGGCGCAATTCGCCTTCGGAAGTGAAGAGTCGGCGGTCCACGACGCGAAACGAATCGTCCTGTTTTTCGTCGTGTTTCTCGTCATGTTTCGGATCAACCACGAGGTGCTCCTTTGCAGATTTCGCCGTGGGAGGAATCGCACGACATCTTGAGTCTACCATTACTGCAAGC
>DATLSS010000040.1:0-7845 GCA_035534035.1 Candidatus Acidiferrales bacterium
CACCCGCGCCAAGAATCGCCACGCGTTGAACGGTATTCTTCACTCGCCCGACTCTTTTGCTCCGCTTTCGCGTCTGCCCATAAACGCGGGCATGGTTGCATGGCCGGCAAACGAGATTCCATCCCGATGCCAGACTTGCCAGAGCGTGCGCAACAAAATCCGCAGGTCAAGCCACAGGCATCGGTGATCGACGTACCAAAGATCGCAGGCAAACTTCTGCTCCCAGGTGAGAGCGTTTCGGCCGTTGATTTGCGCCCATCCGGTGATTCCCGGCTTGACATGGTGACGGCACTCCTGCTCCGGCGTGTAGCGGTCCATATATTCCATCAGCAGCGGCCGCGGGCCAACCAGGCTCATCTCACCCTTCGCGACATTCCACAACTCGGGCAATTCGTCGAGGCTTGTGCGGCGGAGAATTCGACCCAGACGCGTCAGCCGCAAGTCATCGGGCAATAGTCGTCTGTCTGGATCACGCGCATTGCTCATGGTGCGGAATTTCACCAGCCAGAAGGGGCGTCCCCAATAGCCCGGGCGGCGCTGACGAAAAAAAACTGGGCGACCCATGGTGCAAAGGATCGCCAGCGCAATGACCAGCATCAGCGGCGACAACAGCGCCAAGCCCAAGATGGATCCCATCAAATCGATGCTGCGTTTCGCGAGACTGTTCACGACGCCGTGACCGTGGCACCGCCCGAGACAGCGCGTGAGGCGCCGGCTGTTCTCCTGGGAGCAGGCAATCCTCGCTCGTGCAGGAGCCGCGAGTATTCCTCCAGAAGCCCGGCCCAGATGCGCTGAGGACGGAACTCGCGCTCGACGCGCTCACGCCCCGCGCGCCCCATTTCTCGTGCCAACCGCGGATGGCGAAGCAAATCCGCGATCGCCTCGGCAAGGGCTCGTGCATCTCCAACGGGAACCAGAATTCCATCGATGCCATCCCTGACCGCGTCGAGGATGCCGGTTGCGCGAGCGCCTACCACAGGCTTGCCTGCCCCATGGGCCTCCAGTACCGCATTGGGAAAACCTTCGCGGTGAGAGGGCAGAGCAAGAATGTCCATGACATGATAGTAAGGGGCCGGATCGGAGACGAATCCAGTACAAATTATTTGAGGGTCTGCGAAAACCTGCTTGTGGATATCTGCTGGCACGGCGTTTCCTTTTTCGAACTCGCCAACCAATAGCAGACGCAGCTCGGGAAACCGTTCGCGGAGGAAAGCGAAAGCCTGGAGCAAATCTTCAATCCCTTTGTCGCGCGTGAATCGGCCGACAAAGCCAGCGATCGCAGCATCGCGCGGTATGCCTAAGCTGGTGCGGAGTGCTGAGGCCTGCCGCAGCCGCTCTGGCGTTGGCGCGAACCGCGATGCATCAACGCCATTGCTGCTCCCTTCGCCGAGCACGACAGCGCGATCGGGTGCGACGACGCCACAGCCAATCGCTTTTTGCCTCAGACTCTCGCTGACGCAAATCACGCGATGCGCCATCCGGCAAGCCAATCGCTCGAAGAAAAACAGAAACCACCGGCGCGCTCCCCGGCTCGTTTCGCCCCGCAGCCCGCGCAAAACATAAACTCTGCAAGGAACCCGGCTGAGCCATGCCGCTAGTCCTCCGAGGAGGCCTGCCTTTGGCGTGCTTACACTCGTAATAAAGGGACGGATCCGCAGGATGCATCTCCAGATCCGCCAAAGGGAAATCACGTCGCGCAGCGGGTCGATTTCTCGTGACATAGGAATGGCTTCGGCCCGGACGCGCTCCTCGCGCGCGATGGAATCCAGAAATGGATCCGGCGAACATGCCACGGTGACATCGAAACCAGTCTCCCGAAAAAATCGGAGCTGACCGCGCAGCAAATTAAGGCTCAGGGCTGAAGTGGTGAGAACCAGCAGGCACGGCTCACACTCATCCGCCGGAGGCGTTGCGTTCCATGCAGCTTGCATTTTGGTTGGTAAGCAGGACTAACCAGCAAAAGCGGCTGCCGCGGTACGTTCCCCCGACACCGCCGCGCGGCCGTTTTTCTCGAGCCACTCCTCGAACATCAGGATGTCCCACAAGTGGTATTGCCACGCCCCTTGTCCCGTCAGATGATCCGTCCATATGCGGCGGATGGGACGCGGGTCGAAGTATCCTTCGTTTCGCAGCCTCTTCTCATCGAGCAGGGCTTCGGCCCAATCGCGAAGGGGACCACGCAGCCATGAATCCAAGGGAATCCCGAAGCCGGACTTCGGGCGGCCCACCAGAGCACGCGGCACGTGACAATAGAGAACTTGGCGCAGCGGAAGCTTCCCTTCGCCGCCGCGAACCTTGGATGCAAAGCCCAAGCGCCAAGCGAACTCGACGACACGAGGATCAAGATAGGGCACACGCGCCTCAAGGCTTGCCGCCATCGTTGCGCGGTCAACCTTCACAAGAAGGTCATCGGGCAGGTACGTGTTGGCGTCATAAAACATCATTTTCTCGGCGTAATTGAGCCCTTCAGGCGATTCGGAAAAATCCCGCGGAGTTTCGCAGGCTCCCAGAACCACCTCGGAGGGATTGCGCCAGTGCGAAACCAGCCACTGATACGCGGACGCGGGATCGGGCGCCGCCAGGACGTCCGCGAGTTTGTGCAATTTGCATCCGGGAACGCGATGGCGCAGCTTGGGCGGCAGGACGTGCCGCAGCCATTCGAACCACCGATCCCAACTTTCGGTCGAGACGCGGCGAATCGCCGCGCCAGTGAGCCTGCGGGAAAAGGCAGGCGTTACGCGAATCGCCGTCGCGAGCCGGCCACTCCATACGTGCCGGTTGTAGCCGCCGAACATTTCGTCTCCGCCGTCGCCTGAGAGGCCGACGGTGACGAACTGCCTCGTTAATTTCGCCAGCAGCAGCGTTGGGATCTGCGAGGAATCCGCGAACGGTTCATCGTAGACGGACGCCAGACGAGGGATCGTCTCGAGCGCTTCGGCCGGCGTCACTCGAAATTCGCAGTGTTCGGTGCCCAGATGACGCGCGACGTCGCGCGCATTTCGCGACTCGTCGTATGCCGATTCGGAGATCCCGATGGAAAACGACCGGACCGGGCGCGGACCCTCCGCCTGCATGAGAGCGGCCACGAGCGAAGAGTCAATTCCGCCGGAAAGGAAAACGCCCACGGGTACGTCCGCGAGCATACGGATCTTGACGGCATCACGCAGCAAAGATTCCAGTTCGGCCGCGGCTTCTTGGCCCGTGCCGCGAAACGGATTTGCCATGCTGCGCTCGACGGTCTCGCGGAGCGACCAGTACGGAATGGCACTGGGATTTTCATATGCATCGCGCGTCACGCACGTCCATGTCCCCGGAGGGAGTTTCCAAACTCCGCGAAAAATCGTCTGCGGTGCGGGTATACAGTTGTAGCGGAGATACAGCGCGAGGGCGTCTCGATCAATTTCTCCGCGAAAATCCGGATGAGCGCGCAGGGCTTTTAGCTCGGAGGCGAAAAGAAGCGAACGCCCCATGCGGGCATAATAAAGCGGCTTTTCGCCGAAACGGTCGCGCGCCAGAAAGAGCGCCCTTTTTTTTCGGTCCCATACGGCGAAGGCGAACATGCCGTTCCATCGCGCCAGCGATTCTTCGATGCCCCAGCGTTCGAAGCCAGCGAGCATCACTTCCGTATCCGAACTTCCTCGCAGCTGCAGCTTCGCCCCAGCTTCCTGTTCCAGTTTTCGGCGCAGCTCGGCGAAGTTGTAAATCTCTCCGTTGTAGCTAATCACGTAGCGGCCGCTTTCGGAAATCATCGGCTGATGCCCCGCGGGCGAAAGGTCAAGAATCGAGAGCCGCCGGTGCGCCAGCGCGATTCCCGAATCGGAATCCACCCAGACACCTTCGTCGTCGGGGCCTCGATGCTTAAGCGTGCGCGCCATAACCTGAGCCGTGGCGCTCAGCGCCTCAGCTGTCTGCATTCCGTCCGCGTTCAGAAATCCAGCAATCCCACACATTGATCTAGGGTTTCCTTGTTGGATCCTTGTTGATCACGCGAGGAACGAAGAATAGATAAGTAATCTGCGTGAGACACACATTTGCTTTACACGCAACTCGCAGCGGTGGATTCCCTATCGCGACGTTCAAGTTCTGGACTGGCTCGGCTGAAACACGGCCCGGTCCTGTCCGGCATTGCAGAGTTGCGACGAGGACGAGTCCAGTAAACCTTCTGGCTTCGCCAGAACAGAGTCGAAGACAGCGTCCCATTGTTCGAGCATTCTCCCCTCGCCATAGCGCTGCTCGGCAAAGGCCCTGCCCCTATTCCCCGCATCGCGCCGCCCAGTTTCATCCAAGATATATTTTCCTAATGTTTCTCGCCAATCCGCAGGACTCTGGCAAATCATCGAGAGGCCGCACTGTTGCATGGCTCGCGTATGCGCTGGCGTTGCAGAGACGACGGCTGGCATCCCCATGCGCCAGAATAATAAAAGCTTGTTCTCCGGCTTCCCGCTGCACAGAGTATCTTGCACAGGAACGGGAATCAGCGCTAGATCGCAAGCGCAGATGATCTGCGAGCAGGTAGTCTCATTCCACTCGTAGAGATAGAGCGGCTCAAAGATTTTGCGGGCGTCATCTTCCGTCCTACGCTGCCCAAACCGGCCACCGAGGTACTTTCCGTAACGAAGATCCGTGATTGCGTGGATGGCGATCCGGTGGTGCTTGCGCAGATCGAGAAGTACATCCCGAATCTCAGACAAGAAGGCGAGGTTCCCCGGCAAACCTTCCCAAACAAAGTTGAAAATGTCTCCCGCGGAATAGTCTTTCTTGCTCGTTCGAACAATGGTGTCATGAAAATCCAGAATGACGTGCACATTCTGGCAGTACGGATAGATCTGCTTTCGTTGCTCGATCGTGGTACAGATCACGGCGTCGCCACGCTGGCACATGCGCTCGATCCCTGCATGATAATTCCAAAGTAGGCGTTTATTTTGCCCTGCAGCGTACTTGGCCAAACCCCGGAAGAGCGCTTTCGGATCGAACTTTGGGACGGCCAAATAAGAATCAATCAAATCGTAAATGATCTTTGCTTTGCCTCGGCTGTACTCGCTCCAGACGCTTATATCGCCGGCGGCCGTCACTACGACAACATCGTAGGCTTCCGAGCGACGAGCAATTTCAAATTGGATGTTCCTTTTCTTTGCGTAGGAGCAGAAACGACGCCGGTCGCCCGGGCGATTGAAACTCTCGCTGTAAGGGACGTATCCAATCCGCAGATCCCGCAGATCGCTCATAGTGCGTGGGCCTCTCGGCGCACATCGCATTGTTGCAGACCAGTGTTTCGCCACCAGTCGATTGTCCGATCAAGGCCCTCATCCAGGTCGTATTGCGGCCGCCAGCCTACTTCTTCACGAATTCTCTGCGTGCTGGCGAGGATTCGAAGAGGGCCTTTCGCGGACGCAATGGACCCCAGGCGAATCAGGTCCGGCCGTCCGATCTTTTCGGCGATTCGCTCAATGATCGTTCTCACCGAAATGGGAACCCCCGAAGCGATATTGACGGGGCCGTGTACGGCGCTTTCGAGGAGCGCCACAAACGCGGAGGCCACGTCTTCCACGTAGAGGTAATCCAGGACTTGGCAACCGTCCGAGCAGTGCGCCGGGTCACCGCGCAAGAGGGCGCGCACGACAGAAGCAACCAGGCGCGAAGGATGCTCACCACGACCATACAAATGGAAGATGCGCCCCCAGGCCGAACTCGAGCCAGTTTGCTTACTCCACTGATCCAACATCGTCTGCAGGCTGTGTTTACAAGTTCCATAGAGAGTGACTGGCAAAAGAGGAGTGCTGTTTTCGGAGCACTCGCCGTTTTCCCAATCGTACTCCGCGCAAGTGCCGGCCATCACAACGCGCCTTCCCGGTTGCTTTGCGAGCGCCGTGAGGAGTTCAAGGCTGGCTTGTACCCACCGAAAATTTTCAAGGGAATTCCAGAACTTTCCGGGTGCTGCATACCACGCCAAATGCAGCAGGGCGTCGGGCGCAACCCGCGCTACAAGCTCGCTGGCTTGCCCGGGAACCAGCAAGTCAATCTGGTGCCAAAACACGTGCCGCACGGGCTTGCCCGGTCCGCGCGAAGTGACTGCGTGGACGTCATATCCCCTGCTAACCAGCAAGGGCAGACAGTATCGGCCGATGAAGCCTGTTGCCCCAGTCAGCAGAACTTTTTTCACGGCCGGAAGTCCGGATAACTTTCGTCTCTTTTGCAAAGGATAGGATTGGGCAAGGGCCACGAAACCTTGAACGCGGGATCATTCCACCGGATGCCTCGGGCATATTCTTCGTGATACGCTTGCGACATCTGATATAAAACTTCCGTACCCGCTTCCAGAGATTGAAAGCCGTGAGCAATACCTTCGGGCACGTACAGCATTCGGTAGTTCGCCGCTGTGAGTTCGGCAGAGAACCATTGACCGTAACTCGGAGAGATTCTGCGAAGGTCGACGATAACATCATAGATAGCGCCGGCTGAGCACCGAATGAGTTTTGCTTCTCCGTACGGCGCTTCTTGGTAATGCAAGCCCCGGAGCGTGCCTTTCGCCTTATTGAAGGAGAGGTTGCATTGCATGAGTTGTGAGTTCAAGCCCTGACGGCAAAACTCCTGCTGGCACCAGGTTCGCGCGAAGAACCCCCGTTCATCGGCGATCGGTTCAATGTCGACGATGTATGCACCATTCAGGATTGTTGGGGTGAACCTCAGATTAAGACCTCGGCGCGCGGGATAGGGATAACAAACCGGCCGCCCCATTCGCGGATATGCGCCATCTGCGAAACAACTTCGTCACGCAAGTTCCAAGGCAGGATCAGTACGTAGTCAGGACGAGTCTCCCGAATTCGCTCAGGAGAAAAAACCGGGATGTGCGTTCCGGGAAGAAAGCGGTTCTGTTTGTGAGGGCTTATGTCCACAGTATAGTCAATAAAATCAGTGCCGATTCCGCAAAAATTGAGAAGCGTATTCGCCTTTGCGGGCGCGCCATACCCGGCGACGGATTTGCCCTGTCGCTTGACGCGAATGAGAAACTCCAGCAAGCCGCGCTTCGTTTCTTGGACTTTTTCCGCGAAGAGAGAAAAGCGAGACAGATCCTGCATGCCGGCGGCAATCTCGCGGCTCTTGAGTTCCGCTACGCGCGCCGCGACGGGGATTTGATCGTCCTCAGCGTGTCGAATACGCAGGCGCAATGAGCCGCCATGGGTAGTCAGTTCTTCGACATCGAACACAGTGAAGAGATGCGCTCGGAAAATCCGCTCGGCAGTGCAAAGAGAAAAGTAGGAGAAATGCTCGTGATAAATCGTGTCGAATTGGTTCCCTTCGATTAGCCGCATCAGGTGAGGAAACTCCACGGTAATGGCTCCGTGCGGCTTGAGCAACAGCTTCAAGCCCGCAATGAAATCGTTTAAGTCGGGCACGTGCGCGAGAACATTGTTGCCGATCAGCAGATCCGCCTGTTTGCCTGCTTCCGCCAATTCGCGCGCTGTCGCGCTCCCGAAGAATTGAACGAGAGTGGGAATGCCTTTCCGCTCGGCTGCTACCGCCACGTTTGAAGCTGGTTCCACGCCCAGCACCCGAATGTCGCGCGCCTGAAAGAACTGGAGCAGGTAGCCGTCATTGCTCGCAACCTCTACCACCAGACTGTTACTGTCCAACGCGAATTCCTGAATCATACGCTCAGCGTACTGGCGTGCGTGGTTCAGCCAAGATTCTGAGTAAGACGAGAAGTAGGCGTAATTCCCGAATATCGTCTCTGGGCATTCGTACTGTTCAAGCTGGACAAGAAAGCAGCCATCGCAGATACGCACGTGGAGCGGGTAGAACGGTTCCATCTGGTCGAGCTGTTGGGCGGTAAGATACGCGTTCGAA
>DATLSS010000041.1:0-38989 GCA_035534035.1 Candidatus Acidiferrales bacterium
GTGCACGGAGCGTCGAGCGCGCTTTTCGGTTCCGACGCGATGACCGGCGTGGTGCAGATTTTCACGCATCGCGGAAATACATCGACGCCGGAATTTACGGTGATCGGCGAGGGCGGTTCGTTCAGCACTCGGCGCGGCGAAGCGCAATTGAGCGGACTCGACAAGCGTTTTGATTATTCGAGCGCGATTTCGTATTTCGACAGCAACGGGCAAGGGCCGAATGACAGATTTCGCGACACGACAATGTCTGGAAATTTCGGGTGGAAATTCAGCGACACGGATCATTTGCGGCTGTCAGTGCGCAGCGCGGCGAGCGACTCGGGCCAGCCGGGCCAGACGGCGATCGACTTTCCCACGTTCTTTCAGCCGGGACAGTCTTCCGATTTGCACGATCTTTCGACGAATCTGAGCTGGGATTTTTCGACAGGCGATCACTGGCAACATCACCTCGCGGGAACCGAATCGTATTTTCGCAATTTTGGCTCGGACGTGCCATTTTTTACTTTTATCGATCAATTCAATCGCGCTGCACTCGAGGAACAATCCACTTATTTATTCCGCAACGGCGCGGTGTCGCTTGGCTATGACTACGAAGTGGAAAACGGATCGGCGACCGGGCCGCACGAGCGGCGAAATAATCAGGGCGGATATTTCGAAACGCATTATCAATTTGGGCGGAGGTTGACGGCGATTGCCGGAGGGCGCGCGGAAGACAACGCGAGTTTTGGCACGCGATTTGTGCCGCGCACGGGGCTGGCGTATCTGGCGCGGTTCGGCAGCAGCGGATTCTGGGGTCTCACGCGCCTGCGTGCTTCCTACGGTCTCGGAATCAAGGAGCCCGACTTCACGCAATCCTTCGAAGCGGATCCGTGTTTTCCGGGGAATCCGAATTTGAAACCGGAGCGCAGCAATACTTTTAATGCCGGCGTCGATCAGGTGATGGCTTCGGAGCGCGTGAAATTCTCGGCGACGTTTTTTCACAACAGCTTCAGCGACATTGTCAGTTTCGCGTCGTGCCCGCCGCCGGGATTTGGGCCGTGCTCGCTCGCGGTGCCACCGGGATGTCCCGCCGCGGAATTAAATTCGTTTGGGTACGGCACGTTTTTCAATACGGATTCGGCGCGCGCGGTTGGTGCAAACGCGACGATCGAGGCGAAACCGTTCCGGTGGCTGGGAATTATCGGCAATTACAGCTACGACGACACGCGCGTGCTGAAAGCGCCGAATGCGTTTGATCCCACGCAGGCGCCGGGGAATCGATTGTTCTTGCGGCCGCTCCATTCCGCGGATTTGATTTTGAATGCGGCGTTCCGGCGAATGGATTGGAATTTGGCGGGATATTTTGTGGGACGCGAGACCGACAGCGATTTTCTGGGATTGGGGTTGACGAGCAATCCGAGCCATTTTCGCCTGGACCTGGGCACGCAATTCGCGGTGGGGCATGGGGTGACGATGATGGGGCACGTGGAAAATTTGCTCGACCATCATTATCAGGACGCGATCGGGTATCCGGCGCTGGGATTCAACTACCGCGCGGGATTGAAATACACCTGGGGAGGAAAATAGCCGACAAGCCGGCGACGCAGAAAGGCAAAGCGGATTCCTCGTCGCGGTTGCTCCTCGGAATGACATGGTTTGAGGCTTTCGCAAATTGCGGTGGGGCTGGATGCTACAGTACTCGCGCGTGAAAAAAAGTTTTTGCGCGCGTGAGAATGTTGTTGCGCTTTGGGAAGTAAGGCGCGTACATTTTGAATCAGCCGGCGCGCGCGACGCGTGACGCCGGCGTTTGTGCCTCGCGCGGAGGGCACGACGAAATAATGAACACGAATCACACGAACCACCATCCACCGATTCTGTTGACGATTGCGGGATTCGATCCTTCCTGTGGCGCGGGCGTGGCCGCCGATCTGAAAACATTCGCGGCGCACAATTGCTACGGCATTGCGGCGATTACGGCGCTGACGGTGCAATCGACGCAAGGCGTCGCGTCCGTGCATGTGACTCCGGCGGCGACGTTGCGGGCGCAGCTTGACGCGCTGGCGAGCGACATGCAAATTGACGCGGTGAAAATCGGAATGCTGGGCAACAAGGCAAACGCCGGAGCCGTGGCGGAATTTCTCGACAAGCATAAATTCGCGCATGTGGTGCTCGATCCGGTGGTGAAGTCGTCCGCGGGGAATGCGGAACTGCTCGATGCCGCAGGAGTGAAATTTCTGCGCGACGAATTGATGAAACGCGCGGACGTGATCACGCCGAACATGGATGAAGCAGCGCTGCTGGCGGGAGTGGAAGTGAAAGACCTGGCGGGAATGAAGGCGGCAGCGCAGAAGCTGGGGGAGATGGGCGCGAAAGCCGTGATTGTGACGGGCGGGCATCTGGAGAAGCCAACGGACGTGCTGTTCGAAGGCGGGGAAGTGAGTTCGTTTGGCGGTGATCACGTGAAAAGCGAGAACACGCACGGGTCGGGATGCACGCTCTCTTCAGCGGTGGCGGCGCAGCTTGCGTTGGGGCAGCAACTTCCCGAGGCGCTGATTTTGGCGAAGGCGTATGTGTTCAAGGCTATCGAGAAAAGTTATGGCATCGGCAGGGGCGCGGGCCCCCTCAATCAATTTTTCCGCTTCCATCAGGAGCCGCCAACGCGCGGAGTTCACGAAGTTCCTCAACATGGAATGCATCCGGCAGCGGAGCCTGCGGCGCACTAGCCCCGGGCGGCGCGGTTCCACTGCATATTTGCACCTCAAATTCAAATCACTTTGGAATCATTCCGATCGTTCCCAGCCACGTCTCCACTAACGGAGGCCATCCCGTGATCGGAAGCTTGGTGCGCCGCAGGCCAAACGCATGCCCGCCGTGAGCGTACAGATGCATCTCCACGGGAACGCCGGCGTTCTTCAGCGCGATGTAGTACGCCACCGCTTGATTTACGCCGTCCACGTGATCGTCCTCTGCCTGCACCAAAAACGTTGGCGGCGTCTGCCGCGTGACCGGAACATTCGGATTCAATCCGTAAGCGTTACCGCCAACCCACAGATGCCCCGGATAAACGCCCACCGCAAAATCCGGACGGCAGCTTTTCTTGTCGGCCGTATCGACAGGCGCGTACAAACGGTGTTCGAAGTTCGTGCTGATTTCCGCCACCAGGTACCCGCCCGCTGAAAACCCGAGCACTCCAATCTTGTGCGGATCGATCTGCCACTCCGCGGCGTGAAATCGCACCAGCCCTATCGCCCTCTGCGCATCCTCGAGCGCCTGCGTCGACTTCACAAAATCGTCGGGTCGGCATCTGCACCGCCAGTCATAAGGCAGGCTTGGCACGCGATACTTCAGCAGCACGCACGTGATCCCTTCGGATGTGAGCCAGTCGCAGACCTCCGTGCCTTCCAGATCGATGGCCAGTTCCTCAAAGCCTCCGCCGGGAAACACGACGACCGCGACGTTCGTATTCTTTCCAACCGGCGAATAGACCGTCATCGTTGGCCGCGTGACGTTGTACACCCCTGTCACAGGTCTGCCGGCAACCAGAAAATTTGAATCAGTTTTTATCACCTCCGGCCCCGGAACAGGCTGCGCATCAGGCGCCGTCCCAGGCCATATCGCCACTTGCGTGTGTCCCGGTGATGGTTGCCAAACATGCGTTTGCGCACGCATGCCGCCGCACGCAAATACGACACAAAGACCAAAGATCAAAGGCTCGATCACGATCACAGCTTAATATGAACCAGTCACTACCGGAAGCCGCTGCGGAAACTGCCAAGTTGAATTGAGCCAAGGGTAGGAGCGCGCCTGGTCGTCTGCCCGAGGAGCGCGCGGAGATGAGAAGCGCCAGATGACCGATTGGGCGCGTCGCGCGGCACGGCGGTGGCTTTTGACGGTGCGGGATGCTACATGTTTATGACGATGCGGGGTGCGAGGCACGGCCGGACGGAAGGTCTTGGGATGCCATGTATGTGAACTGCGAAGTCGTTGGTTGCAAGGCACGAGTGCCGCAGGAGCTTGAGGCGCAGAAACGCTGCGTGCTGCATTTTACGCTCGAGTTGGAGCAAACGTGCATGCTGATGCGACGCGAGACCGCGGTGGGCACGTGCACGCGCGAACGTTTCGGTGAAATGAGGCAATACATCATCGACAATGGCGCGCAACTGGCCCGTCTGGCAACCGGCGGCAGCGGCTTGACGGACGAAACGAAAGCGCGCGTGCTGAGCACGTTTCTTACACTGATGAATTCGCGGGAAAATATCGACCGGATTGCGACGCGACAGGATACCGAACGGCGCATCGCGGGTTGAAGACACTCTTGAACATTATTCGTGCCGGTCTGCCGGATAGGTTGCTGCACCAGGCCGATTTTCCTTTCACTTCAATTCCAATTCCCACATCAGATTCCATTCACAATCATGGCACTTGAACGCCGTAGGAATTGGCGTGGGCGAGGCGATCGAAATAGTCGAAGACTACGCGCGAGACGCTAGTGATCGCCGAGTTGCCGTCCGTGCGATTGTAGGTGGTCATCACGGAGATAACGTAAGGGCGTCCCGCGAGAAAAACAATTCCCGTGTCGCATTGCGCGCCATTTAGCGAGCCGGGTTTTTCCGCGACGGTGATTGTTTCGGGGACGCCTGCGCGCAACGGACTGTCCTTCGGATATTCGAGAATTTCGAGCGTGGCTTTGGTGTGTTCCGCGTCGAGCAATTTCCCGGCGTACAACTGTTCGACAAGCGCAGCCATTTCGCGAGGCGTGGAACGGTTTTCGCGATCGGATTGTTCGGCGGCGATGTCGATCATTTTGCGGGCAAGGTGCGTGTTGTGGAGGCCGAGGCCGTCGAGCATGGAATTGACGTTGCTCATGCCGACGCGATCGATCAGGAGATTGGTGGCGGAATTGTCCGAAAGCACAACCATGAGCACGGCGAGATCGTGAATCGAAATGGAAGAGCCGCCGTCAGAGAAAAATTGGAGCACGCCGCTGCCGCCGACTAAGCCAGCACGATGAATATCGACGCGGGTGTTCAGATTGATTTTTCCGGATTGCGCCTGGCGCATCAATTCGATCAGCAGCGGAATTTTTATGGAGCTGGCTTGTGGGAAAATTGCATCCGAATTGACGGAGAAAGTCTGGCCGCTGGTTAAATCCTTGACGTAGATTCCCATCACGCCGTCGTAATCGGCGGCCGTGTGATTCAAGGTATTCGCGAGCTTCGCGCTGAAATTCCCGGCAAGAGTGACGGCGGACGCCTCTTGCTGTGCGTGGGCGAATTGCGGGGCGGTGAAGATCAGCAGCGAGAGGATTACGACGACGCGACAAGGAATTTTGCTGGAAGGCTTCATGTGCATCTCCTTTTTCGCGAACGGCTAGCGATATTGTACCAGCGCGGGGCTAAAGAGCCTGCGCGGCAACTCACAACAACAGGCCTCAGCGGCTGAAGCCGCACTGATTTCGAAGCGCTTACGGCACAAGCCGTGCCCTGACAAGAAAAAACGAAGTTAGCACACAGGCTCCAGGGCCGCCCGGGACACGACGCTCTAAAATTCATGCGCCGATGTAGCGAGCGTAGAGCGAACGCGCGACGGCGGGATCGCGCGTGCCTTTGATGACCGCGCGGCCGTCAGGAAAGACAGTGAGTTCGTAAGGCGGCACGCGAAAGCGCAAAAGGAAATCGTTGTGGCGAACTCCGACGACGGTTTTCTCGATGCGCTGGCCCAGTTCGCCGAGGTCGAGACGGCGGCTGCGTTCGTGGATTTGGACGGAATCACGGCCGCACAGGGTGATGTGCGGCTGGGCTTGGCCTTCGAGGTAGATGAAATCGCGGCGAACGCAGGCGCGGCATTCGGGATTCTTGGCGACACCGATGGATTGGAAGCGGCCGGTCCAAACATCGCAAGAGACGAGGCGGCCGTTCAGGGCTTCGGATTTTCCGGCGAGAAGCTTGGTTGCTTCGGCAGCTTGGATGGAGGCGATGGTGCTGGCGGCGCTGTTGAGGATGCCGGCAGTGTCGCAAGTTTCCTCGAGTTCAAGGCCGGCGAATTTGCCATTCGCTTCGAGGAGGCAAGCGAGGCACGGAGTCTTGCCGGGAAGGACCGCGAAGGTAAGACCGTAACTCGCAACAGCCGCAGCGTAAATCCAGGGAACTCCGAGAGCGATTGCGGCATCATTGATAAGGAGGCGCGTTTCGAAGTTGTCGGTTCCGTCGAGAATGACCTCGAAGCCAGAAAGCAGGTCGCGCGCATTTTGCGGATTGAGATCGGCGACGACAGGCTCGACGGCGGCATCGGAATTTATGGCGCGTAAATGGCGCGAGGCGGCGATGGCTTTAGGCAGGGAGTCGCGGGCATCGGATTCGTCAAAAAGCGTCTGGCGCTGAAGATTCGACAGCTCGACGAAATCGCGGTCAATGATTCTGAGCCGGCCAACTCCGGCACGCACGAGCAGATTTGCCGCGACCGTGCCGAGCGCCCCGCAGCCGACAAAAACAGCGCTGGATTGGAGGAGGCACTGCTGGCCTTCTTCACCGATGGCGGCAAACAGAATCTGGCGCGAGTATTTCTCGAGTTGTCCGGGGTCCACGATTCCCTCGAATGAAGGCTTCCATCATATCGCCTTTTGGAAAACAAGAGTCAGCGCGTATGCTAGCCTTTTATTTTTGAGTGCTCTTGAGTTGGAGAGAGGATGAAATGCAGAGGCAGAATGCCGGACGGAAGAAGACTTGCGGGCATGGGTGTGCTGGCGTTTCTGCTTGCGGCATGCATGACTTTTCCGGCAGCGTGGGCGCAGGATGCGGCGCTCGAGGGGAAGCACATTGCATCCGTGCGTGTGGTGGACGATAAGGGGACGCCGATTCGGGAGCAACTGGCGCCACTGCCGCTGAAGGCGGGAGATGCGTTTCACATTGACGCGGAACGGTCGAGCTTGCGGGCGCTCAATCAAACGGGACTGTTTTCAGACGTTCAAACGAAGGCGACAACGGAAGCGGACGGGCTGCACGTTGCTTTTGTGGTGACGCGAAATTATTACAACAACATTGTGCGCGTGCACGGGTTGAAAGATCCACCGAATGAAGGCACAGCGGTGGCGGCGTTGCGGATGGCGCTGGGAGAGCCGTTTCAATTGCAGGCGTTGAACGATGGACTGCAACGGCTGGGTCAGACGTTGCGGGAGGATGGATTTTACGAGGCGCAATGGCACTACGAACTGGCCAAGCACCCGGAAATACAGGAAATGGATATCACGGTGGACGTGACGCCAGGCCCGCGAGCGAAGATTTCGTCCTTGGGACTCACCAATCAGACGCCATTCACGGGGAAGCAAATCCTGGGAAAGACGAGACTGAAACGCGGGAACACGGTGACGCTGGAACGAATCGATCGAGGAACGGAGAGGCTGCGCGATTATCTGGTGGCGGAGGGGTATTTGGGTGCGCGCGTCGTCTCGAAACGCGGCGACTATGATGCGAACAGCAAAACGTTGCCAATCACACTGGATGTGACGGCCGGGCCGCGGGTGCGCGTTGAAGTGACCGGCATGAAGATTTCCGCGAAACAGGTGCGGAAGCTGGTCCCTGTGTATGAAGAGGGCGATGTGGACCCGGACCTGTTAGGAGAAGGCCAGCGGAATATTCGCGACCTGCTGCAAAGCGAGGGCTATTTCAGCGCCACGGTGAATTACACGACGAGCGGGGACATGAATTCTCCTTTGGAAGTGATTCGATACAGTGTGGACCGGGGAATACGTCACCGGCTGGTAGGCGTGAAAATCGAGGGGAATAAATACTTCAACACGCAACTGCTTTCGAGCCGGCTGCAGATCCAGCCCGCAGGAGTATTGTCGCGAGGGCATTTCAGCCAGCAGATGGTTCGCAACGACGCGAATGCGATTCACGGAATGTACGTGGCGAACGGCTTCTTGCAGTCCGAAGTGCGTCCGGAGGTGATCGACGACTACCACGGAAAGACGGGAAATCTTTTCGTCACATTTCATATTACTGAAGGGCAGCAAACGCATGTGGCAGATTTGCAATTGCAGGGGAACCACGCGCTGACCACGAAGCAGTTGCTGACGGTGATTGCGTCGACGAAAGGGCAGCCGTTTTCGGACGCCAACGTGACGTCGGACCGGGATAACATTCTCGCGTATTATTTCGATCAAGGTTTTCCGAATGCGCAGTTCGAGGCCAAGGAAACGCTAGCGGGAACGGATCGCGTTCGGCTGGTTTATCACATCACGGAGGGACAACGAGTCGATGTGAACCAGGTGTTGCTGGCGGGCTACCGGTATACGCGGCCGGGAATCATCATGCGGGAGGTGGTGGTGAAACCCGATGGGCCGCTGCGAGAAGGAGACGTGATTGCGACGCAGCAGAAACTGTACAACCTGGCGATCTTTGACCGCGTGCAGGTGGCGCCGCAGAATCCGGAGGGAACGTACCCGAAAAAGAATGTTGTGGTGGCAGTGGAAGAAGGGAAACGGTACACGCTGAGCTACGGATTCGGTTTCGAGGCGCAGAGGCTGGCGTCGACAACGAGCGCGACATCCACAACGCTGAAAGTGAGTCCGCTGGGAATTTTTGAGGTGTCGAAGATCAATGTGGGGGGACGCGCGCATACGCTTTCACTGAAACTGCGAGCGAGCACGCTGGAATATCAAGGATTGCTGGGATATACGGCGCCGAATTTTCTTACTCACCCGTCGCTGAATCTGATCATCACGGGATTTGCGGATAAAGCGAGCTACGTGAATACATTTACGGCCACGCGCTATGAAGGCAGCGTGCAACTGGTCGAGAACACGTCTCCCACGACTTCGTTTACGTATCGGTATTTTTACCGGCACGTCGTGGCAAGCGACCTGAATGGAAAAATCTCTGTGGAGCAAGTGCCGCTGTTCAGCCAGCCGACGGAAGTTTCCGGATTTGGGCTGACGTGGATTCGCGACCGGCGCGACAATCCGGCGGACGCATCGCACGGGACATTCAATACGGCGGACTTCAGCGTGGCCACGAAATCGCTGGGCTCGACGGCGAGTTATTTACGGTTTCAGATTCAGAATTCCACGTTCAAGCCGATTGGCCGGTCGCTGGTGTTCGCACGCTCAACGACGTTTGGCATCGAGCAGCCGTTCAACGGATCGACGTCCGACAGCATACCTCTGCCGGAAAAGTTCTTCGCAGGCGGCGGAACGAGCATTCGCGGATTTGCATTGAACCAGGCGGGACCACGGGACGTGACCACGGGCTTTCCGATTGGCGGGCTGGCGCTGCTGGCATTCAATCAGGAATTGCGGTTCCCGATGCACTTGCCATTTGTGGGCAATCACCTGGGGGGAGCGATTTTCTACGACGCGGGCAGTGTGTACTCGGACATTCATCACGTGACGCTGCGGTACAGCCCATTACCGGCTTCGGCGCTTTGCCAGCCGGGCTCGACACTTTTGCAATCGCAGTGTCCGAACCTGAATTATTTCTCGCACACGATCGGATGGGGTTTTCGGTATGCCACGCCCATCGGGCCGGTGCGCATCGATTTGGCGTATCAGCTGAATCCGGCGACATTCGAGTTCGAGCTGCCGAATACGACTACGATTCAAACGTCACGGTTGCCGCATTTCCAATTTTTCTTCAATATAGGTTCGGTATTCTGATGCGACATGCAGGCGCGATATTGGCGTTACTGTTTTTCCTGGCTTTGCCGGGGGCAGGGCAGAGTGCGCCCGACAATGCCTCCGCGCCAGCGCAGAGGAATTCAAAAGCAGCGACTGCGGCGCCGCAAACAACGAACATCGATGGAATCGCGGCGCGAATCGGCGACGACGTGGTGACGGACAGCGAAGTGAAGCAACTCGAGGATTACCAGCAGCTCATCGATGGGCACGCGCAAAGCCGCGCGACGGTGGTGCAGGAACTGGTGGATCAATGGATCGTGCGGACGGAAGCGGCCACGACTAAGTTTCCGCATCCGGCGGCGAGCGAAGTGACGACCGAGTTCCAGGCATTGGTGAAGGAATTTCCCTCGGCGCAGGAGTTTCAGGAGCGGCTGGTGCGCGCCGGGCTTACCCAAGACGAAGTGCGGCAGGTGATTGAGCGGCAGCTTTATTACGCGCGATTCCTCGACTACAAATTCCACGCCGCGGCGCAAGTGACCTCCGCGCAAATTGAGGCCTACTACGAAAAGGAGCTTGCGCCGAAGCTGCAAAAAAAGGGATTGTCCGTGCCGCCGCTGAATCAGGTGGAGGCGCAGATCCGCGAATTGCTGACGCAAGAGGAAATCAACAAGAAAGCGGCGCAGTGGCTTGAAGAAGCGAAGGCCCGGATTCGAATTGTCCTCCAGCCCTCGGGAGGGGGCGGATGAGACGGCGAGTGATTCGCGCCCTGCTGGTGATATTGGTTATTGTGGTTGGGCTCGCCGCAGGGATCGCGGTGATTCTGGAAACGGGAGCAGGAGAACGCTGGGCGCGCAGCTACATTATCAAGAAAATCGAGAGCAGCACGGGAGGCCGCGTGGAACTGGGCGCCTTCCGCTTCCAACTGAGCGGTCTGCGCGCTGAACTCGACAATTTCACGCTTCATGGACAGGAATCGGCGGGTTTGCCGCCCTTCTTCCACGCCGACAAAATCAGCGTGGGCGTTCACATCATCTCCCTCTTCAAGAAAAAAATCTCCCTCAGCGATTTGGAAATCGAGCGGCCGTCTGTATTTGTGCGCGTGGGCGAAAACGGGCGCAGCAACATTCCCACGCCCGCCGTGAGCCATCCGGGAAAGCCGTGGCGCGAGCAGCTGTTCAATCTGCAGATTGCGCAACTGAAAATCATCGATGGGACGATGATGTTCAATGACGCGAAGATTCCGCTGGACGCCGAAGGGAGCGATTTCCAGTTCGTGATGAACTATGAGGCGCGCACGCCGGGAAAAGAAGCGTATGTGGCGCAGCTTGGATGGAAACAGGTGCAGATTGTGGCGAAAAGGTATTTGCCGTTTCGCTCCGATCTGGCGATGAAATTCACGATAACGCGCGATTTGCTGTCGATCGATGATTTTGAATGGAAAATGCCGCATACGGTAGTGAATGCGCGCGCAGAAATCAAGAATTTCAAGCCGCTCGATGCGGACTTTCACTGTCGAGCGCATTTATGGCTGCCGGACCTGCGGCAAGTGTTGCGCAAGCCGGGAGTGCCGGACGGACAGGTGGACTTCAGCGGAAACGGGACGTATGCGGCAACGAAACTCGCGATGCAAGGACACTATCTGGCGCAAGGGATTGCTTTGAAGTTCAAGTGGTTCCATGCGGGAGGCATGCAGAGCTGGGGGAATTTGTATGTGGCGAACAGCCATTTGACGATTCCGGAATTCGAGGCGAAGGCGCTCGGCGGGGGATTGAAGGGACGCCTGGATATGAATTTCCACGGGCTGGCGTTTCGCACAGCGACGCAGATGACCGGCGCGAGACTGGCGGAAGTGCTCGATGCGGTGAACAACCCCTCGATGCCCGTGCGCACGCTGCATTGGGACGGCAGCATGAGCGTGAATACCGTTACGACGTGGAACCGCGACTTCAAGGGCTTGAAGACGAAAGGCGTGACGACGTGGACACCTTCCGCGAAGGCCGCGCCCGGTACATTTCCCGTGACGGCGCAAGTCGGCTTCGATTATTCGATGGACCGGCACGGAGTGATTCTGACGCCGGGCAGCACGATCGCCACGGCGAATAGCCGGCTCGACGTGGATGGCACGCTGGCGGTGAAACATTCCGCGCTGAACGCGAGCTTCCGCACAACGCGGCTGGAGGACTGGGCGGACTTCATTTCGTATTTGCGAGGAGCAAAAAAGAATTCGGAGCCAATCACCGGAGCCGCGGATTGGAAGGGCGAGTTGACGGGACCGCTGGACGGGCCGACGTTCACCGGAGCGCTGGAGGCGCAAAATGCGCATTTTGGGCGGCTCTACTGGGACGACATCAAAGCGCAAATGATTTATTCGCCGTTCCAATTTCAACTTACGAATGCGATTGTGAAACGCGGGCATTCCACGGCAAATCTGAATTTGCATTTGCAGTTGAATGGCAAATGGAGTTTCAAGCCCCAAGACACATGGAGCCTGGACGCGCACTTCGATCACGCGTCGACGGATGATTTGCAAGGGCTCTTTGGAACTTCCTATCCCGCGAGCGCGGTGATGACCGCGGATTTTCAGGGGAGCGGAACGCGGGCGAATCCGGTGCTCGATGGAAATTTTGCGCTGGAACAGTTGGCGGCGTATGGAATCCACGCGGATCGCGCCAAGGGACAATTGAGTTTGCGGCACGACGAGATTCGAATTACGAATGCGGAGCTGGATCGAGATACGGGGCGCGTGACAGGCGACTTGCTTTACCGGCCATCGAGCCGCACGGTTGAATTTCAAATCGCCGGTACCACGATTCCTCTGGGGAAGTTCCATTTTCTGCAGATGAAGGCAATGCCGGTGAACGGTCAATTAAGTTTCAATTTGAGCGGGAGCGGGCCGGTGAGAGCGCCGCAGGCGCACGGAACAATCGACGTGGCGGATCTGCAATTCGGACCCGAAGTGCTGGATAGTTTTGAGGGCCGGCTGGATTCGGACGGGCGTATTGCGCAATTAGAAGTGAGGTCGACAAAAACCGTCGGGAAACTGGATGGGCGATTGCGAGTGGGATTGTCTGGAGATTATCCGGTCAGCGGCCAGATGAAGCTGGACCATATCGACCTGGATCCCTTCATCAAAGCGGGATTGCACCTGCGCCAACTGACGGGGCACAGCAGCATCGACGGGCTGCTGAATTTTTCCGGCGAGGCGCGCCAGCCAAGCACGATCGTGATGCAGGCGAACCTGTCGAGGGTCAGCCTGGATTACGAATACGTGAAGCTGCAGAACGAAGGGCCGGTGCGTCTGAGCTACCGGAAGAGCGAAGTGCGCGTGGAACAAGCGACGTTGAAGGGAACGGATACAAATTTCCAGATTTCCGGAGATGCGCGATTTTCGGGAGGCCGCGCGCTGAATCTGCATGTGGGCGGGACCATTAATTTGCGGCTGGTGTCGGCGCTGTTTCCGGGACTGGATGCCCGCGGCGTGACGCAATTGAACACCACAATTGCGGGGACTTTGTCGAGTCCGCAGATTACGGGACAGGCGAAACTCACCAACGCATCGGCGCACTACGGCGATTTTCCGGCGGGTATAAATAATCTGAATGGCGAAATGGTGTTCGACCGGAGCCGGCTGCTATTCGACAATCTGACGGCGGAGGCGGGCGGCGGGAAGATGACAATTTCCGGGTCAGTGGGATACGGCGAAGGGCGCGTCCAGTATGAAATAAACGCGGTGGCGGAGC
Organism: Candidatus Acidiferrales bacterium; assembly: GCA_035534035.1. Classification (GTDB taxonomy): domain Bacteria; phylum Acidobacteriota; class Terriglobia; order Acidiferrales; family UBA7541; genus DAHUXN01. Next base: position 13,333 of record DATLSS010000041.1, read on the forward strand.
GCGTGCGCATACGCTATCCGCAGGGGATGAGCTGGCTGACGAGCGGCACCCTTCGCTTCAGCGGCACTACGTCGACGGCGCTGCTTTCCGGAAACGTGACGGTGCAACGAATCACGTTTGCGCCGAATGTGAGTTTTGCATCGTTGGTGGTGGCGTCGCAGACCACGACGGCAATCTCCGGGCCGGTGACGTCGTCGGCGTACCTGCGAAATCTGCAACTGGACGTGCAAGCGGACACCAGTCCCGGGGCGCGGATTGTCTGGGCCGGAGCACATTTCACAGCGGAGGGTGGCGTACACGTTCGCGGCACGTGGGAACATCCCATTGTGCTGGGCAGCATTCACCTGCTGACGGGGGAGATGGCGTTCCATGGGAACACGTACCGGCTGACGCGCGGGGACATCAATTTTACCAATCCGTTTCGCTTCGATCCGGTGTTGAACATTGAAGCTTCGACGACGGTCAATCCGTACGAAATCACGCTGGATTTTACCGGGCCGGCGAGCCGGATGCAGCTTTCCTACCGCTCCGATCCGCCGCTGGCGGCGAGCGACATCATCAGCCTGCTGGCGCTGGGAACGCAGGGGCAGGAAACGGGGCTGATGACTTCGTCTTCCGCGCAGGCGCAAAACTTCGGGGCCACAGCGCTGTTGTCCGAGGCGATTTCGAGCCAACTGGGCGGGCCGATCGCGAAACTCTTTGGAGTTACAAATTTCCGGGTGGACCCGTTCCTGGCAAGCAGCCTGGCGACGAACGGCGTGGAGCAAAGCACGGCGGCGCGCGTGACGATTCAGAAACAGGTGACGCGCAACCTCAGCGTGACGTACAGCACGAACGCCAATTCGAATCAGCAACAGGTGATCGAAGTGGACTATTCCATTCGCCGCGACATTACGATTGTGGCGCTGCGGGATATCAACGGGATTTTCGGCATCAACATCAAATTCACGAAACACTTCAAGTAGGACGACTTCAAGCAGACCGCGCGTTGTTCTCGACTGCAAGACGAGGCAGCTTCTACTCCGGAAGAACCATAAGAGACTCGGCAGAAAGTTGGACGTGCCAGGGTTGCGGATGCTCGCGCATGCGCAGCCACTTTTCCTTGAAGAGCTCCGCTTGCAGGTGATGCTCGCCGGTCGCGCCGGGTGGATTGTGCAGACGCAGATAGAGCGTGATTCCGAACGGGGTTTCCGACGCGCGGACGAGCCAGCAGGGAAATACATTCGCGCTCGAAGAAACGCAGGAGGCGGCTTCGAGGAAATCAACGTAATGAGCGCGGATGCCGACGTAGGCGGGTGCGGGTGAAATGGGTTGCGACACGCGGAGAGTGCAATTCCAATCGAGGGCCTCGACTGTGTCCGCTGAAATTTGTTTTGCGCGCGAGAAATTCTTGAGGCCCGTGAGCAGCGCGACTTCCAAATTTGGCGGATGGCGAAAGATTTCGTCCTTGGGGCCATGAGCGGCTACGCGGCCTTTGGTGAGCACGACGAGATTTGTGGCAATCCGGTAAGCCTCCTCCATATTGTGAGTGACGAAAAGCGCGGGGCGGCGGAAGGCGGCGAGCGAGTCGATCAATTGGCGCTCAATCTGGCTGCGCAGATGCGTGTCGAGCGCGGAAAGAGGTTCGTCGAGCAGCAGGGCTTCGGGTTCGACAGCGAGGGCGCGCGCGAGCGCAACGCGCTGCTGCTCACCGCCGGAAAGTTCGCGCGGCGAGCGGTTTTCGAGGCCCGCGAGACGCGCCTGCGCGATTCTCTGTTTTGCGCGCGCGGCTCGTTCGGCAGGCGGGAGAGCGTCGAGTCCGAAGGAAATATTTTCGGCGACGGTCAAGTGCGGGAAGAGCGCATAGTTTTGGAAGAGCAGGCCGATGCGACGCGCGCGGCTGGGGAGATCGATTTTTTTCGAGGAATCGAAAAGGACGCGGTCATTGAGAGCGATGCGGCCGCGATCGGGGCGCTCGAGACCGGCGATGCAACGCAGCGTCATGCTCTTTCCCGCGCCTGAGGGGCCAAGAACGGCGAGCGAATCGGCGTCGCAGGAAAATTCGACATTCAGATTGTAGGCGGCGAGGTGTTTTTCGAATTGGACTTCGAGAGCCATGTCAGCGTTCGGACTCGCTTGCCCTTCTCCATCGCGGGCGCGCGGGGTTTTGCAGATGCGTCCAGTAATACATGCCGGCGATCATGGCGAGGGAAATGAAGATGTCGATGAGCGACCAGGCGACGGCCTGATGCAGATCGTTGGCTTCGACGGCGAAATAAATGGCGATGGGGATGGTTTGCGTTCTGCCGGGGATGCTGCCGGCGAGCATGAGCGTGGCGCCGAATTCGCCGAGGGCGCGCGCGAAAGCGAGGACGGTTCCCGCAAGAATGCCCGGCCATGCGAGAGGCAACGCGATGCGGCGGAAAACGCGCCACTCGGATGCGCCGAGAGTGCGTGCAGCTTGCAAAAGATGCGCGTCCACTTGCTCGAGAGCCGCGCGAACGCTCAGGTACATCAGCGGAAACGAAACCACGGCGGAGGCGATGACCGTGGCGGGCCAGGAAAAGACCACGGTGGCGCCGAAGTGCAAGAGCAAGCGGCCGAGCGGGCCGTTGCGGCCGAAGAGCAGCAAAAGCAAAAAGCCAACCACGGTGGGAGGAAGCACGAGCGGCAAGAGAAACACGCCGTCGAGCAGTGCGGGCCCGGGACCGCGACGATTGGCGCGCCAAATTGCCACGGCAATGCCGAAGACGAGCGTGATGGCCGTGGCTGTGACGCTGGTTTCGAGCGAGATCCAGATGGGCGATAGATCGAGCGGCATCGGCGATTAGTGTACTGCGACGGGAGCGGGCGAAGCGGTGAAACCGTATTTTTCGAAGATGGCGAGCGATTGCGTGGATTCGAGGGCGTCGAGAAATGAGCGAGCGGCTTGCGGAGACTTCGAGGCGTTCAGCATGGCGACGGGATAGAGGATCGGGTCGTGAGAAGCGGATGGAGCGGTGGCGACGACGCGAACGCGGTTGGAAATGCGAGCGTCGGTCACGTATACCAGCCCCGCCGCGGCGTTGCCCGTTTCCACGTAGGCGAGGACTTGGCGGACGTCGCCGGCGTAGACGATTTTGGATTTTATCGCGGGCAAGAAATGCAAATGTTCGAGGACTTGCTGGGCGTACATTCCGGCGGGAACGGTGCGCGGCTCGCCGACAGCCACGGATTTGACGGAAGGTTTTACGAGATCATTGAAATTGTGAAGTGTGGTGGAATTCGCGGGCGCGATTAGGACAAGTTGATTGCCCAGCAAATCGCGGCGTGTGCCGGCGGTGAGCAAGTTTTCGTTTTGCAACACGTCCATTTGCTTTTCGCCAGCGGAAATAAAAATGTCCACGGGCGCGCCTTGCTCGATCTGATGCTGGAGGGTGCCGGAAGCGCCGTAGTTGCAGACCACGCGAACATCGGGATGCTGTTGATTGTAATTTTGCGCGAGGGCATCGAGCGGTTCTTTCAGGCTGATGGCGGCTGAGACGGTTAATGCGACCGGCTGTTGCGGCGAATGAATGGTGCTTTTGCCGCAGCCCGCAAGGAGCGCACAAAGGGCCATTGCGGCCGTGCACGCGAAAAAAACACGTGGCTTTCGCGATGCGAGGATTTTCGTAGGCGGCCGGAGTGCCGGGTAGCGCAAGCCCTGAGCGCCGGCACGAAGATAAACTTCCGAGGGATTTCGCATATTCCTTTTTCGCGTTTTCGCGATGACGCAACGCCCCATCCTAGACGAAGAAGCGCCGAGGTGCAATTTCAAGCGATTCTGATACGATGGCGAGCAAAGTAGTTTGCCCGGAAGTTCAGCGAAACGGCGAGGAGCTGACTAATGATGGACGAATTGTTGCGGTGGCGCGACGAGTTTCCGATTCTCGACCACACGACGTACATGATCAGCAACTCGCTGGGGGCGATGCCGCGCGTTGTGTATGACCGCGTGCATGATTATGCGGAATCGTGGGCCACGCGAGGAGTGCGCGCGTGGGAAGAGGGCTGGTGGGAGATGGCCGTGTCGGCGGGAGACAAAGTCGGCACGATCATCGGTGCGGGCCCAGGGGAAATTTCGCTGCACCAAAATGTGACGCTGACTCAGGCCGTGATTTCTTCGTGTTTCGATTTTTCCGGGGCGCGCAACAAAGTGGTGCTGGTGGATCTGGAATTTCCGTCCATTGTTTACTTTTATATGGGGCAGCGGCGGCACGGCGCGCGCGTGGAGCTGCTGAAGAGCGAGGATGGAATTCATTTGCCGCTCGAGCGATTTCTGGCGGCGATCGACGAAACCACTTTGCTGGTGCCGATTTCGCTGGTGCTTTTCCGCAGCGCGACGATTGTGGACGCGAAAGCGATCATCGAACGAGCCCACCAAGTGGGAGCGCACGTGATTCTGGATTGTTTTCAAGCGGCGGGAACGGTGCCCGTGAATGTTCGCGAACTCGAAACGGATTTTGCCGTGGGCGGCGTGTTGAAATGGCTCTGCGGCGGGCCGGGAGTTGCGTATCTCTACGTGCGGCCAGGCCTGCGAAAGAAATTGTCGCCGACGCTGACGGGGTGGCTGGCGCACCAGCGGCCCTTTGATTTTGAGGTGGGGCCGCAAGAGGCGCGAGAGGATTCGTACCGCTTCCTGAATGGCACGCCGCATGTTCCGGCGCTTTACGCTTGCCAGCCGGGACTGGAAATCATCGCCAAAATTGGCGTGGAGAAAATTCGGAAGAAATCGATGCAGCAAACCGCGCGCTTGATTGAAGGCGCGCTGAAACGCGGATGGCGCGTGAACACGCCGAGCGACGCCGCCGAGCGCGCTGGCACGGTTTCGGTCGAGTGCCCGCACGCGCAAGAAGTGAAACACGAATTGATTGCGCGCGAGATCCTGGTGGACTACCGGCCGGGCGCGGGAGTGCGGCTGTCGCCGCATTTCTATAATCGCGAGGATGAAATCGATTTTGCGCTGGCGCAGATCGAGGAAATCCTCGAGACGCGCGCCTGGGAACGTCACCTGCAGCCTGCCTGAGCCGGTGCTATAATCCGCGAAGGAATCCCGTTTTTCAATGTAGGCGCGCACGTTTTGAGGCGAGGTGTGGAGTGACGAGACGTGAGATGCCGAAATTAAGCAAGATTCTGCTACCGATTTTGGCGGGGCTTCTGGCCGCGGCGATCACGACGCCTGCGGCGAGGGCGTCCGCGGGACAGGCTTCGCCGCGAAACGCGCGTGCCTCCGCGTCAACCGCAAGAGCGCGTCCAGCCTATAGCCAACCAGGCGTTTCGCCGGATGGGAAGGAAATCGCGTTTGTCTCCGGCGGCGATATTTGGACCGTGCCTGCATCCGGCGGCGAAGCGCGGCTGCTGGTGGCGGATGACGCGACGGATTCGCGGCCGCTCTATTCGCCGGACGGCGCGCGGCTGGCGTACGTTTCCGCGCGCGGCGGGATTGGCGACATTTATGTTTTGACGATTGCCACCGGCCAGGTGATTCGCCTGACTCATGGCGACGCGCCCGACGGCGTGGATGGATGGTCGCGCGACGGCAAATGGATTTATTTCTCGTCGACGAATCACGATATTTCCTACATGAACGATGTGTATCGCGTGAGCGTTGAGGGCGGCACGCCGATGCCGGTGGCTGCCGACCGCTACGCGAACGAATATTTCGCGGCGCCTTCGCCGAACGGAAAAACGGTGGCTATCACCGCGCGCGGAATTGTTTCCGAGCAGTGGTGGCGCAAAGGGCACAGCCACCTGGATGAATCAGAGATTTGGCTGGTGCACGACGGAGCGACGCCGAAGTACGAAGCGGTTACGGATGGGTCGGCGAAGGATTTGTGGCCGATGTGGAACGCGGACGGGCGCGAGCTGTATTACGTATCCGACCGCAGCGGCGCGCAAAATATCTGGGCGCAGGCGCCTGGCGGCAAAGCGCGGGAGGTGACGCAGTTCAAAGCGGGGCGCGTGCTGTGGCCTGCAATTTCGGCGGACGGGCGCACGATTGTTTTCGAGCGGCATTTTGGAATTTGGAAACTGGACCCGGCGACCGGTCGAGTGAACGAAGTGCCCGTCACGCGTCGGGGAATTCCGGCGGGCCCGGGGGTGGAGCATTTGCGGCTTACAGATCACATTGAGGATCTGGCGCTTTCGCCGGATGGCAAAAAAGTGGCGTTCGTGGTGCATGGCGAGGTGTTCGCTGCGTCGGCGAAGGATGGCGGCGATGCGATGCGCGTGACGCATACACCCGCAGAGGAATCGGAGGTTCGCTGGGCGCCCGACAGCCGGAGGGTGGTTTATGTTTCGGATCGCGACGGCGTGCCTCATCTTTTTCTTTATGATTTTGCGACTAGCAAGGAAACGCGACTTACGCACGATACCGGCGCGGATGCGGCGCCGCGATTTTCGCCGGATGGCAAGATGCTGGCGTTTGAGCGCGGCGGGCATGAATTGCGGGTGATGGATTTGGAAACGAAGCAGGAGCGTGCGATAGCGAACGGACATTTCGGGCGGCCGCCGTTTGAAACGGAGGGGCCGCTGGTTTGGTCTCCGGATGGGAAATGGATTGCGTACATCGACATCGCGGATAATCTGTTCCGGAATATTTGGGCCGTTCCGGTGGCGGGCGGCGAGGCACGTCCCCTGAGTTTTCTGCCCGACGCTTTCAGCGGATCGGTGACGTGGAGTCCCGATGGCAGGTATGTTCTTTTCAACGCGCGTCAGCGGACCGAGATGGGCCAGATCGCGCGCGTAGATTTGATTCCGCACGCGCCGAAATTCCGTGAAGACGAATTCCGCGATTTGTTCAAGGAAACGCCAAAGACTCCGACAGGAAATGCAAAAGCGGCGTCAATGGAGGCGGCGGAGAAAGCAAGCGCGGCGCCGGCAAAGCCGGTGACGATCGATTGGAATGGGATTCGCGAGCGTGTTTCGCTCGTGCCCACCGGGCTGGATGCCGGCTCCGCTGTTATCAGTCCTGATGGCAAATGGTTACTGCTGACGGCTACCGTAGCGGGGCAACAGAATCTGTACTTATACTCGCTCGACGAACTGGCGAAGGAGCCGCGGGTGGCGCGGCAGCTGACTTCGACGCCGGGGCCGAAGGGCGACGCGCAATTTTCTCCCGACGGAAAGAAGATTTATTATCTCGACCGCGGCAAGATTCAGATCGCGACCGTAGCCACGCACACAGAGAAACCCTTGGCGGTGACCGCGGAGATGGATGTGGATTTTGCGCGAGAAAAAATGGAGATGTTCGACGAGGCGTGGACTTATCTGCGCGATTTCTATTTCGACCCGAATCACAATGGCGCGAATTGGGATGAGGTGCGCAGCGAATACGAGCCGCGCGTCGCCGCAGCGGCGAATCCAGATGAAGTGCGGCGGCTGATTTCGCTGATGCTTGGGGAATTGAATGGATCGCATTTGGGAATTTCGGGCCCGGAGCGGCCGACGCCTGTTGTGGGAAGGCTGGGCGTGGATTTCGATCGCGCCGAATATGAGCGCGATGGCCATCTGCGCGTGACGAACATTCTTCCACTTGGTCCCGCGTCGCTCGCTGGCGGGATCAAGGAAGGCGATTATCTGACCGCGGTTGACGGTCACGCGATCGCGCCGCACACAAATTTGGACGCACTGCTCGAATACAAAATCGGCAAGCGCGTGGCGTTGACGATGGCATCTTCGGCAGATGGCGCGGATGCGCGCACGATGATCGTGCAACCGATTGCGACCGCGAATGAAAAGGAACTGCTTTACCGTCAATGGGTCGAGCGCAATCGTGCCTACGTGGAGAAAATCAGCGACGGGAAGCTGGGGTACGTTCATATTCCGGATATGGAAGAGAGTTCGCTCCAGAATTTCTATCTGGATCTGGACACGCAGAATCGCTCGCGCGAGGGCGTGGTGATCGACATTCGCAGCAACACAGGCGGGTTCGTGAATGCGTATGCGCTGGACGTGCTGTCGCGGCGGCCGTATTTGTCGATGACGCCACGAGATTTTCCCACGGCTTCGGCGCGCTCCGAACTTGGGCAGCGTTCGCTCGAACTCCCCACAATTTTGGTGACGAACCAGCAATCGCTTTCGGATGCGGAGGATTTCGCCGAAGGCTATCGTTCGATGAAGCTGGGAAAAGTGGTGGGCGAGCCGACGGCGGGGTGGATCATTTACACGTCCGGCACGCGGTTGATTGATGGCTCGTTTTTGCGGTTGCCATTCATACGGGTCAATGCCGCCGATGGCACACCGATGGAATTGCATCCGCGGCCTGTCGACTTCCTGGTGAAGCGGCCCATGGGAGAAAGCTATACGGGCCATGATGTTCAACTGGAGGCGGCGGTGCGGGAGTTGCTGAAAGAAATTTCCAGCGGCGCGAAGCAAAAACGTGAAACACCGACATCGAAGTGACGACGTAGATTTGTATTGATGAAGAATTGTACTGACGTATTTGCACTGCAGCATGTTGTCGCGAGGTGTCGATACGAGCGCGGGAACTATTCCGGACTGGGAATCGTTACGGCGGCTGATGCTGGCGGAGCAGATTCGCAAGCGCGGGATTCGCTCGCCGGGTGTGCTGGCGGCGATGGAGCGAGTGCCGCGCCATCTTTTCGTGCCGGAGGAATTGATGGCGCGTTCCTATAACGATGAGCCGGTGCCGATCGGCGAACGGCAGACGATCTCGCAGCCGTACATGGTGGCGGCGATGACGGAGGCGCTCGAACTCCATGGGCACGAGCGGGTGCTCGAAATTGGCGCGGGATCGGGATACCAAGCGGCGATCTTGGGGGAGCTGGCGTGCGAAGTGATTACGATCGAGGCACGCGCATCGCTCGCGGACGCCGCGCGAGAACGGTTGGCCAGACTCGGCTACAGCAACGTTCGCGTGGTGACAGGTGACGGGACGCATGGATGGGGCGAAGGCGCGCCGTTCGATGCGATTCTGGTTGCTGCGGCGGCACCGCAGGTTCCCGGTCCATTAATCGAACAACTCGCGGAGGGCGGACGGATGGTGATTCCCGTGGGCAAAAGCGACCGGCAGATGTTGACGCGAATTCGCAAATCCGGCGGCGACATTGTGCAAGAGGAACTCTTCCTGTGCCAATTCGTACCGCTGCAGGGCGAGCATGGCTGGCCCGCCGCTTCCGCCGAATGACCGTACGATGACCGCACCGGTCGCTCTTTCCATTGTGATCCCCGCGTACAACGAGGAACGGCGCTTGCCGCGGACGCTCGAGCGCGTGCATGAATATGTGCGGTGCATCCATCCGGCGTGCGAAGTGATTGTGGTGGATGACGGGTCGAGCGACGGGACCGGGGAAGTTGTCAGCAAAATGAGCGCGGAGATGCCGGAGCTGCGATTAGTTTCGAACGGACAAAATCGCGGCAAAGGCTACAGCGTGCGGCATGGAATGCTCGAAGCACGCGGTCGCGTGGCACTGTTCACGGATGCGGACTTGTCCGCGCCGATCGAGGAAGCGGCGAAATTGCTGGAAGCTTTGGAAGCGGCGGATGTCGCTATCGGGTCGCGCGCCATGGATCGCACGCTGATTGCGGTACATCAATCGCGCATCAGGGAACTGGCAGGCATCTTGTTCAACTGGATGGTGCGGCTATTTACTGGCGTGCGGTTCAAAGACACGCAGTGCGGATTCAAAGCGTTCGCGATGCCGGAGGCGCGAATCGTCTTCGAGCAGCAACGCATCGAGGATTTTGGATTCGATCCAGAGATATTGTTCCTGGCCGAGAGGCACGGTTTGCGAGCCACCGAAGTGCCGGTGCGGTGGGCGCACGATGCAGCGACGAAGGTCCACGCAGTGCGCGACAGCGCGCGAATGTTCGCGGATCTGCTGCGAATTCGCTGGAATGCCGCGACGGGACGCTATCCGCGACGGGCAAAATAATCCAGAAGCGATAGTCCACCGTGCAATTTGGATGCGGCTGAACTATTTCATGTTCTTCTTCATGTTCTTCTTCATGTTCATCGGCTGACGCTGCGCGGTCGGCGGAAGCAATCCGTTGAGGCGCAGGTACATGGCGGCCTGGCTGTAATGGTCGAACAGATCGTCGGTGAGCGCGATCATCACGGCCGCGCGCGGTTGAGATCCACGGAAAAACGGAACGGATTCGCCGAGTTTGGAATCGTCGATCTTCGCCAGAGCGTCGTTGCAAAAATCGAATGACGATTTCAATGCGGCGACCAGCTTGTCCTTCCCATCGGTGTCGGAGACCGTCGGACGGTCGGTAGGCTTCGTTCCGGAGATCGCGGAACACAAACCGAAGTTCGAACCCTGCAAGTGCATGATCAAGTGGGCAAAAGTCATCTGCTTGGGTGTCGGCTGGAAATTATATTTATCCGCGGGCATCTCTTCGGCGGCGGCAGTCAAGATTTTCGCGCGCTGAACTACGATCCTTCTCACCGTGTCGGAGACGGGGTTGGACGACGATTGGGCGTTGACGGCAAAAGGCATGCAGACGGCGATGAGGACACACAGCAGAAAACGTTTCATGGCAACTCTCCTTTTCGAATAATCGTTCGAAAGAACCGGCTTCTGGAAATGACGGGGGAAGCATAGTCCCGGGGATATGGGCGCAACAAGCGATTTCGGGAGGAGGGATTTGAAGTGAGGATGGCAGGACTTCGTTTTGCTTTGTAAAACAAAGTACTTGACAGAATATGATTTCATGCTAGGCTTTGGTGATGCGTTCGACGGATCCACTGCGCCGCACAGAGTCGCCGGTGGCGATTGACGACCGCGCGCGAGAGAATCTGCGCTTCATTCGGGAAACCATGGAGCGGGCGGGGTCGTTCACGGCGGTTCCGGGATGGGGCGGCGTGGCGCTGGGAATTACGGCGCTGGGGGCGTCGGTGGTGGCGTCGCGGCAAGCGAGCCCCGAGGCGTGGCTGACGGTGTGGCTGATTGAAGCGGCGATTGCAATTGCGATTGCGGGCTGGAGCACGCTGAGCAAGGCAAGGCGGGCGCACGATTCGCTGCTGACGGGGCCGGGCCGCAAGTTTGCGCTGAGTTTCGTGCCACCCGTTTTCGCCGGCGCCATTCTGACCTACATTCTCTATCACTCTGGATTCGTGGCGGCGATTCCGGCGACGTGGCTGCTGCTGTATGGGACGGGCGTGGTGACGGGCGGGGCGTTTTCGATTCGCGTGGTGCCGTTCATGGGATTGTGCTTCATGGTGCTGGGGACGGTGGCGTTTTTCTGTCCCGCGGGATGGAGCGACGCTTTGCTGGCAATTGGCTTCGGAGGATTTCACATTGTGTTCGGAACAATGATTGCGAGGAGTTACGGTGGGTAAATCGGCGGCAGTGCGCGCATCGCGCGAAGGGAAATCGGAACGGCGGGAACTGGAGGCGGTGCGAACCCGACCGGCGGAGGAATCAGCGCGTTCGCTAGACCGGATTATTCACGAGCGGACGCGGCTGGGGATCATCAGCGCCTTGGCGGTCAACGCTACGCTGAGCTTCAACGAATTGAAGAAGCTGGTGGGTGCGAGCGACGGAAATTTGAGTGTCCACGCGCGCAAGCTGGAAGATGCGGGATATATCGCGTGCACAAAATCTTTTGCGGGGCGGCTGCCGAAAACGGAGTTCCGCTTGACCCCGTCGGGGCGGCGGGCTCTCGAGCATTACCTGGACCATATGGAAGCGTTGATCCGCGCGACGCGGGAAGGATAGGAGAGGCAAAAAAATTTGCCGGGTGACTTTATGATCGAAAGTACTTTGTATATTGTTCCGCCGCAAGGAGTGCATGTGGCGATTTTAATGGATGGCAATGGCCGCTGGGCCGAAGCGCGGGGCTTGCCGCGTTCGGCGGGACATCGGGCGGGAGTCGACGCTGTGCGGCGGGTGGTTGGGGCGGCGCCGGCGTTGGGGATCGAGACGCTGACACTTTTCGCCTTCTCGGCAAATAATTGGCAGAGGCATCCCGACGAAGTGGGTGCGCTTTTTGGTTTGCTCGAAACCTATTTTTTCGCTCAAGCGCTGCGCGCGGGAGAGCACGACGTGCGCATCAGCGTAATTGGCCGGCGCGACCGTTTGCCCAGCGCGCTCGTGGCGGCGATTGAGGCGGTGGAAACAGCGACTGCGCGGCACGACGGGTTGGACCTGCGAATCGCCGTGGATTATTCGGCGCGGGAGGCGATGCTTCGTGCGGCGTGCTGGATGATGTCGAGCACGGAAGTGACGCAGGAAGAATTTTCGCGGCGCGTCGGGCAAGTGACGCATGCGCCGGATGCTTCTCCCGATGTGGATTTGCTGATCCGCACAGGCGGCGAGCAACGGCTGAGCGATTTCTTGTTGTGGGAATGCGCTTATGCGGAATTGCACTTCACCGAGCGCATGTGGCCGGAATTCGGCGCGGAAGATTTGGAAGCGGCGGTGCGGGAGTTTCGCGCGAGAGACCGGAGATTTGGACGCATCCCCGCGGGCGTCGCGAACGCCACAGCGAGTTGATGGGAGCAAGCTGCGCGGTTAGGCCCGAAATAGTTCCTGTTACATGATGATGCAAAGGTCCGGTTTTGCAGTTCATTTCCCTGTGGAGCGTGGCCCATGAACGAAACTAATTCCATTCCATCTGTGGAAACTGGCGAGCCGCAGCCGGGCCCGTGGCGCTGTATTTTCACCGACGCGATCCGCTACTGGGAGCGCGGCCGCGTCGGATACAACCTGATCCTTGCGGCTGTCGTCATCGGCTGGCTCGTTCTTACGTGGCCGCATTTTCGTCCCGCATTCACGTGGCCCTCGCTCGCGGCGCTTCTGGTTCTTGCCGTGTTCGCCAACGTGTGCTATTGCGCCGCGTATTTTACGGACGTCGCCATGCAGCTCTCCTCTTTTCGGGACATGTGGCGGCGCCGGCGCTGGGTTCTGTGGCTGACGGGAACGCTGTTTGCAATCCTGCTGACGAATTATTGGATTGCGGACGAAATCTACTGCTTCGTCCATTAAGGCTATTGTCCCCCCAAGTTTGAGATCGGAAATTTCGATCAGGCGTAAGGAAATGAGCGGATGAAAACCAGATGGTTCCACGAATGGGGTTGGTTCTACAGGCCGGTGGCGTGACCGGGCTGGCTCGCGCTGATCTTGACGATTCTATTTTGCGTGCAAGTATGCACGGCGATTGATCGTCACTCGCATTCCGCTTCTGACACGCTGTATGGAATTTTTCCGTTTTGGGTGTCGGCTTGGACAATTCTCGGATGGATCGCTTCGCGCACCTCTCAAGCGACCGGGCGCTGAACGTCGCTGCGTCTTGGGATAACCTAATGAATGAGCCCTCTTGAAAAAAATAGGCCGAATGCGGCGGTTGCCTGGCTGAAAGCGCAGACTCGCTAACCGTGAGCGGCGCTTTGGCGTTCGCGAGCCAGGGCGAAGGCGCGTGTGACGACGCGGTTGGCTTCCGCGGTGAGATTGAAACGATCGAGTACGTCTTCAGCTGACCACGCGACTTCGGTGACATCGCTCCCCGCCTGCGCGTTCCCGCCGAGAAATTCGCAAAGATAATCCAAAATCACGAAATGATATTGCGGCGGCTGATCGGGAAGGCGCAGGACTTTCTCATAAATCTCAATCAATTCGAGAGGGCGGACCTGAATGCGAGCTTCTTCCATAAGCTCGCGCTCAATGGCCTCCGCGATTGTTTCACCGAGCTCGAGGATTCCGCCGGGGATGGACCAGCGGCCCTGAAGAGGCGGCTGAGCCCTGCGAATGAGGAGCACGCGCGCGTCGGAGATAACCACTCCGCCAACGGCGATTACCGGACGCTCGGGATATTGCCTGTCGTTTGCCACGAACACTCCCTCGCAGGATTATTGCTTGAGACGGACGTTATATAATACGCTCTCGGTTGCGGAATTAGGCTGCCAAGGAGAATGGCCCGTGGTGAGATGCCCGGAATGCGACGCCGAAATTGACGTGGATGAGGACGAAGTCGAAGAAGGTGAAATCCTCACTTGCCCGGAGTGTGATGTGGAACTCGAGGTGCTGCAGGTGCATCCTGTCCACCTGAACGTGATCGCGGACGAAGACGAAGAGGAGGAAGAAGAACTGGTGGCCGCGGATGATGGGGATGAACTTGACGAAGACGAAGATGAATCGGAGGACGAAGAGCCGGAGGAATAGAACCCCACTGCATCTCTTTCCGTGTCTGCCGCCATCTAATATGTAGACAAGTTACCCTGTAGAAGTCCGGACCACTGGTTCCTGCATGGTACCGGCCGGAGGAGAAGAGCATGAGAAAAAGTCAAATTGCGCCTTCCCTAATGCTGCTGCTGGCGATCACGGCGGTTTCGGCTGCCAAGGTGCGGGCGCAGAGCGAGCGCGACCGTTCGCAGTTGCGTACGGTTCATGGCAGCGTGCTGGATCACAGCGACAACCCGATTCCGACCGGCGTGGTGTACCTGCTAAATAAGAAGACGCACACAGTGCGGACATACATCGCGGACGCTACCGGACATTATCAGTTCACCGGACTCGATCCCAATGTCGATTTTCAAATCCACGCCGAATACAAGCACCACAAATCCGCGAGTCGCACCATTTCCAGCTTCGACGATCGCCGCGACATCGAAATTAACCTTTCCATCTCGACCAAGTAAAAAAGCAACGGATTTGCACGTTAATTAAGCGCGGAGGGCTACGCTGACCGCGGCGCGGAGTATCGCGTCGAGACTTCGCTCGACGTCAGGGGGCGTAGTGGCCCATGAAGAGAGGCTAATGCGCATGGCGGCGCGTCCGTGCCATAGGGTGCCGCCGCACCAGCAAGTGCCTTCGCGCTGGAGGGCGGTGATGGTGGAGCGAGTTTTATCGTCACTGCCAAACGAGACGAGAACTTGGTTGAGGTTGACTTCGTTTAAGATTTCGTAGCCTGCTGCCCGAAGCCCTTCGGCGAATCGCGTGGCGTATTGACAGGTGCGTTCAACCAAATCGGCGAGGCCGGAGCGGCCCAGCGAGCAGAGAGCAGCCCATATCTCCACGCCACGCGCGCGGCGGGACATCTCCGGAGTGAATTGATTTGGCTCGCGTTTTTCTCCACGCACAAGATAGGCAGCGTTTACGGATAGGGCGGCCTGCAGATGTTCAGGGTTGCGCACGAAAGCAATTCCTGAATCGTAGGGGACGTTGAGCCATTTGTGCGCGTCGGTGGTCCAGGAATCCGCGTCGGCAACTCCGCGCAAAAGGTGAGCGCGAGCCGGAGCTGCGGCAGCCCACAGACCGAATGCGGCGTCCACATGGACCCATGCGCCTGCCGCGCGCGCGACGCGGCAGATTTCCGGCGCGGGATCGAATGCGCCTGAATTCACGTTGCCAGCCTGAAGACAAACGATGGTTGGGCCAGCGATTCGGGGGAGCGCATCCGCGCGCATGCGGCCCTGGTCGTCGGCTTTCACTTGAACAACGCGTTCGCGGCCGAGCCCAAGCATGGCGAGCGCCTTGAGCGCGCTGACGTGGACTTCTTCGCCGACGATTACAGTGATGGGCGGCGCGCCGAAGAGGCCTTTTGCCTCGACGTCCCAACCAACGTGTGCGAGTACGGCGTGACGCGCCGCGGCGAGCGCGGTGAAGTTCGCCGTGGTGGCGCCGGTGACGAATCCGCCGGCTGTGCCGGGCGGGAAACCGAAAAGCTGGACGAGCCATTTCAGGGCCACAGCTTCGAGGGCCGAGGCGGCGGGCGAAAGGGCTTCCAGTCCGGCGCATTGATCCCAAGCACATGCGAGCCAATTCGCGGCGACGGTGACGGGGAGCGCGCCTCCAATGACAAAGCCGAAATAGCGTGGGCCAGCGGTGGCGACAGTTGCCGGCGAGCCAATGTTATCGAGCAGCGCGAGCACATCCGAAGGATCGGTTGGATTTGCGGGAAGCGGCGCGTCCCATTTTGCGAGGTTGGCGAGATCTTCGGGCGATGGGAAAACGCGACGCTCTTCGATTGTTCTCAAATAATGAAGCGAGCGGCGAGAGGCATCTTCGAGCAGCGACTGCGTCTGGGGATCCACTTTTAGTCCTTTCCGCACAACTGACCACTTATCAGATTTTTTGATTCAGCGAGCGGCACAACAGCCTGTCGAAAAAGGGACCTTGGTCGCTGTTCGCGCGGACGCGAGAGGCACATAGTTTGCAAAAATCAAAAAAACAGATTCCTCGTCGCATAGTTCCTCGGAATGACAAGGAGTGGTGCTTTTCAACAACCTGTTAAAGCTCCGAGCTTAACTTCTGTCATACCTCGTGTCGAGGAAGCTGGAGTACCGCACTCAATCCATATTGGCACGGAGATGCGAGGGCGGGATTTTTGCAGCGGAGTTTTGCGGTGAGAGAGCGAAAACGATACAACTGCCGGCGTTCAGGCCACCATGGCCAAGTGTCGCGTTGAGATAGCGAACCGCCGCATCATGCTCGGGCGAATCGAAGACCACAATGGCAGAAAGATTGAGTTGGCGAATCGTCGCGGGCAGGGATGGGCGGTCCGCAGCGGGATTGATCGGCGTGTGATAGGTGCCCTGCAGCGACATCAAGGAGCGGAGAAGCGGAAGATCGTAAAACTCGTGCCAGACGTCGCGGGGAACATACGATAAGTAGCCATCGACGAGGGCGTAGCGTCCGCCGTCGGTGAGCTGCATCCACATGGCTTTTTGGACGTACGGCCACTGTTGCAAGGGAAACGTGAGTACCGCGCCGCGCTGGATGCTTGCGGGTAACACGCAGCTTTGAACAGGACCTGTTGTGCCCGGAGCCGCGGCGGGATCGATGATGGAGGATTTCGGAAATGGCACGGTCAGCGATTCGAGGATCAGCAGAGCGCTTGCGGTAAAAACCAGCGCGCCTCGGTGCCAGTTTCGCCGCAGATTGTCGAGGCACCATGCCAGACCGATGGCGCTCAAGATGGCGAGGCACAGCAGCACGATGACGTCAAAGCGCGCGGGAACTGAAACGAAACGCGCGGATCGAAAATGATAGAGCAGCGCAGCCGGGCCGGGGATGGCGGTGAGTCTGCCGAGGATTCGAATCCGAGGCCCCAAAGACAACAGATAAAAAATGCCGGCCGCGATTGCCGCACGCGGTACCCAGCGCGGCTGCTTTGCGCGTCCCTTGGTGATGGCAACCGCGGCGAGCAGAAGCACAATTGGTCCCGCGTATACGGTGCCTTCGAAACCGGCAACGAAAATTCTGGGATCGAGGCCGTGCGCGAAGGCGCCAAAGAGGACGTTATTCCAGCTGGGTATTAAAAAACCGAGCGCATCAGCGGAATACTGCGTCACGTGCTCTATTGTTCGGGGAGCGGGCACATCCGCGCGATTTCCGAGCAGCATGACAAGCAACGGGGAGAACATGACCACGAAAGTTGCAGAAGCGAAAGCGAGGGCGAGCCACGTTCTCTTGAGCAATACCAGGCCATCGAGAGCAAGATCGACGGCGAGGAGCACGGCGGTGAACAGGATGCAAAATACCGTGTAGTTGTAGTGCGCCAGAGCTGTCAGAAGCAATGCGAGGCCCGCAAGAATGCCGTCTTTCCACGACGGAACTTCTTTTCGAAGCAAATTATCCACGGCGAGGACGTAGAGCGGAATCGGAAAAGCGGTGACCAGGCTCAAGTGCCCGAGAGCGTGAGCAAGGAGAAAGGGGCCAAGCCCGAATGCGATTCCGCCAAAAAGCGCGGCCGTCTCGTTACGGCAAATCCTGAGACACAACAATCGCGCGAAAAATGACGCCAATGCGAGTTGCAAAATCACCGAGAGGTTATAGGCGATGGTTGGGCCAGCGATCCAACTGAGCGGCAAAGCAATAAATCCGGAGAGTGGATCGAGAGTGCTCCACGCCAGATTCGCGGACGCGGGGTAAAAAAGCAGATGGGTGTAAAACGGGTTATGCTCCGAGGCGACGGCGTTCGCGAAATGCCACAGGAACCATGCGTGCTGGTAATTGTCTCCGGGATAGCCCAGCAGCGCAGAAGCCGGCGAAAGAGAGGCCGGAAGAGTGAAAATTGCGGCGGCCAGGACGCAGAACAAAAAAATCAGCAGATGATTCCGGAGGTTCACGCGTGCGGGCCCGACGAGCGGGGAGGAAGAGGAATGCGGCCCGGAAATGTTACGCCGCGAAGATTCGATTGTTTGCAGCCGGAGATCACTCGAAAGCCGCGCGCCCACGCTAAATCAGTCTACCCTAGGCGGATGACGGCACACTATCCGAATCTGGCGGTTCATTTTGGGAGAAGAGCGCGTGACGGTCCGAGCCACTGTGCGTGCAAATTTGCGGTTAGTACAAGAGAGACTGACCTTCGCTTCCCCGGGGGTTTTCAAAACCAGGGGTGCTCGCGATTATGAGGTTTCTGAGATCGCATTCCCAGGGCGTCGCGAAGGTTTTGCAGCACGGAAGGCTCGACGAAGAATTCGCTGGTGACGCCCTGCGAGAGCAGGTGGGCACGGCCCTCGGGCGGAATGGGAGTGCTCATGAGGATCGTCCGCGTGTGAGGCGAGACACGCTTGATTTGCGCGCACAATTCGACGCCGCTGAGGCTTGGCATGCGAAAGTCGACGAAGACGGCATCGAACTGCTGAGCGTCGGCCCTCTCGATAGCTCGCGTGGCACAAGCTGGGTTTTCATAAAGCATGGAGGAAACTTCGCTGCCTTCGCTGTGCAAGAGTTTTTCGAGGTATTGAAGAACCGCGGCGTCGCAAGCCACCAGGAGGATTTTCACAACAACGCCCCGCCATATCCGCCAGGGCGAGCGAATCCGTGTCCCGGCTGAGTTGTCCGCAAAAGCTTGCGGACATTGCGTTTCTCGGGACGTTCGCAAACGGCCCAAGTGAGCTATATTATACAGTGTATATAATTGTACATTCAATGAAGAAAGTCAGGAGGCCCGGCGACGCTGCCGCTCGTGCGGTGGCTTGCGGTTTCTGATGAACGCGCGGAAGGCCAGGCGCTGGCGCTGCGTGACCAGGGTTTTCATATGGACGGTGTGATTCGTGTCGAGCCGGATGAATTGCATGGACGGCAGGATCTTCGTCGACACAAATGTTCTGATTTACTCCTACGATGTCGGTGCAGGTCCCAAGGATGAAATCGCGAAGAGCATCATGCGCGAACTGTGTAGCGCGCGAACCGGTTTTCTGAGCACACGGGGTACTTCAAGAGTTCTACGTTAACGTTGCGCGAAAGATCGCTTTTCCGCTCTCAAAGGTCGCGCGCACTATGATCAGCCGCGACGCGAGTTGGTGCATCGAGAACTCGCTGGTTGATATTTCGACAGCATTTCAAATTGAAGACGAATCGCTGGTCGGATTCTGGGATGACCTGTAATCACTTCAACTGCGAGAGGTGGGGCGACGCGCCTTATTTCAGTGGACCTGAACCTTGGGCAAAAATTCATGGACGTAGTTATTGAGAATCCTTTTGCCGCGAATCCATGAATGATTGAAGTTGAGGCATCGACCTACATGGATTTTTCGTCATTCTTGTTCCTTCAGCCCGGAATGGCATGACAGAGTTGCAGTCAGACCCGGCAGCAAATTAAAAACCGGGAGCCGATCATTAGAGGGTAGTTTTAAGCCGCACCGTCTCCTGACTCCGTTCCTCGCGACTCAAAGGAAAGCACATCTTCCTAACTGAGTAGCAAAGATCCCACCTGTTCCCCACACCAAGAAACGGCTGCAGCTGTCTTGGCGGGGCATGCAAATCCGGTATAATCGGCAAGCGAAATTTGAGACAGAGCCTCAAGCGCGCTCCAGCTGTCCCAGCGGAGATAGATAACGATGATTATCGGCGACCGCATACGCGTCATACGCGAGAAGAAAAGCCTTTCCCAAGGTGACATCGAAACCCAGACGGGCTTGCGTCGTTGCTACATTTCTCGCGTTGAAAACGGGCACACGGTGCCGAGTATTGAAACCTTAGAGAGGATGGCCAGAGGGCTCGACGTTCCGCTCTATCAATTGTTTTATGACGGCGATGAAACGCCGCCGGCTCCAGATTTTCCCAAACCGAAAAATGACCTCGGGTGGGGCAGATCCGGCAAAGATGCTCGCATGCTGGCGCGATTCCGCCGACACCTAAGTCGCTTGAATGACGACGACCGCGAATTACTGCTGTACTTGGCTCAGAAGATGGCTCGCAAATTGCCGGAGCGGGTCACAAGCCGGGGATGACGTTATCTTGGGCTTTCTAGTGCAACTCCGAGCGTGAACATCTCTAACTAGGGCATGATTTGTACAACACCCTTGCGAACGTCGGGACAATGATGGCCAACGGAGGGCATAACGTCGTCTGCTGACGGAACTGGCGAGTGTGTTTTAAAATGGAATCGACGAAGGGCGATCAGCTCGCGCGTCGAATGGGGACAATCGTGAGCGGCGAACGGAATCGCCTCTGGCTCGAGGACTGCTTCCATCTCGAAATCAGACGCTCGTTGGGCGACAACAATGTGCCATACGAGAACCCTAACGTACCGAGCTTGGAGCCGAACGATAACTTAGGCTTCCCTGGCGATTTCTCGGTCCAATATTTCACGTACCGTAGTGAGAAGAGCGTCGGGCGTGAATGGTTTTGTCAAGCAGGAGTGGCAGAATTTGCAAAATAGCTTAATCCTGTCCAGTTTATCGGGATGGCCTGAAACGAAAAGAAATTTGAAAGCAATGCCCAACTGGTTGAATTGTTCTGCCAAAGTCCTTCCATTCATTCCCAACATGACTAAGTCGGTCAAGAGGAGATCGACTGGCTTTGGATTGGATTTGGCAATTCGAAGCGCTTCTAGTCCATCCCCCGCGCACAGAATTAGGTAACCCTGATCGCTTAAAGACTCATAAAGTAACTTCCGCACCATACGATCGTCCTCGACGACCATGATCGTTTCGGTTCCGCGACAGCGGCAACCGGTTAACACTTGCGGCGATGGGTAGTCAGCCCGCTGATTTGCGGAAGGCAAATAGATTCTAAATATAGAACCCGCTCCGACCTTCGTTTCGACCCGAATGAGGCCATTCATTTCCTTGATTGTCTGAGCGGCCATCGTGAGGCCAAGTCCGTTGCCTTTATTCTCGGGTTTCGTCGAGAAGAAAGGTTCAAATATATGAGACATTGTTGATTCATCCATCCCGCATCCTGTATCGCTGACTTCCAAAAGTGACCAGATTCCAGGCTTAGCCGCTTCGTCGTCGCGAAAAAAGTCATTCTTGAGATCGATGTTCGACGTCCTCACAGTCAGGGTTCCCCCCCCCGCCATCGCATCGCAAGCATTGATCACCAGATTCAAGAGCGCCTGTTCGATCTCGTTGGGACTGATCCGTACGCTTTGCAACTGCGGGTCGAGGTCACGCACAAGCGTTATTTCATCACCCATCAATCGTTGAAACATATTCGCAACATCAGAAACCAGTACATTTAGGTCCACGGTGTGTGGTTCAACGAAGTGCTGCCGGCTAAACGCGAGCAACCGTCGGGTCAGGTCGCGGGCCTGCAACGAAACATCCCGAATGCATTGGGCCATCGGATATATTTGATTCGACGGGTCAAGCCGCTTCATCATCAGCTCGCTATACCCAAGACTCGCCGTGAGAATATTATTGAAGTCATGTGCTATACCACCCGCGAGTTGCCCAACCGCTCCGATTTTTTGGATTTGGCGAAGATCGTCTTCGAGCCGCTTCCGTTCCCGCACTTCGTTTTCCCATCTTGCGCGTACGTCGTTGTCGGATTCCGTCAAACAATCGTTGGCAATCGCAACGGATAAGAATTGGGCAACCAAGGCCAAGACGGTCTCATCTTCCGGAGTAAATAAGCCCTCCAGTTTATCCCAGACGCGGATCCACCCAATGTTCCGGTCGTTTCGATCCAGGAGCGGGACGGCGAGCCAAGCCGATGAAGGGCGGAGTTTCCCCGTGCATTCCAGCTGGTTCTGGAGTGACCCCCAATTGGCGTTCGCCTCGGCTCGGGTCATTTCGTCAATTTCAGAAATTAGCGCGTCAATCGAACTGCTGTTGGGAAGGGGAAGAGTTGTTATCTCTTGAGCGAATTTGTCATTAGCACAGATTCTCAGGGCAGCCCATCTCGCTCCCATAATTGCTCGCGTCCCCTCGGTGGCAATTACAAATATTGCCCGGAGGGTTTTCTGGAGATTGATTTCGCGCAGAAGCGTGACTAGGGCTTGGAACTGACCTGGTGCAAGAGGCAGCGCTATGCCAGGCATTCGGACGGCTGGGACTTGGGTCATCGTTACACCGCCATTTCTGAGGATGTCCTTCGCTAGAAGGAGGGCCATCCGCAATCTAAAGCAGCCAATCCCCATTGCCTGTGCAATATTGGTCACATTAGATGCCTGTTCACTCATAGTTACTAGTGATAAACATAGGTAGAGTTCATTGCCAACCAGAGCACATCGGATCATTTGAAGTAATGGCTTCTTCTGCGCTGCTACGGCGCGCCATTGACGCGGGCCGATTTTTCCGCTCTGGTTTCTTTTATCGCCATTCCCGGACAATTAGACTTTCCGCGCCCGAAATCGGCCCCCCGAACGTCACGAGAGATACACATCAAAGGAAGTAACCATGAGCGTCACCGACGTCCTGGTCACCATCGGCAAAACGACGTTCGACTTGTGGAATACCGGAGGGGTTTTCACGATAGCCGGGGGGTACCGACGAGGTTCTCGCGCAGACGCTCGGCGAGAATTTTCACACGAGCGATTTTGGGAATGTGTTTGCGCCGGTCAATTCGATACAGCCGACGATCAAGATCGATTTTTCTTTCGGTACCGGCCCTTCACAGTCGATGACCTTGCTGATTCAGGACAAGTCTTGCATACAGGCGGACTTTGACCTTGTCAACGCCAGTCCCTGTCCCGGGACGAATAATCCAACGTTTCCGGCGGTTGTAACGAATCGCTGCAGTGGCCAGACATCGGCACAGCGGGCAGCGACAATCCAGGGAGTACCAAGACCCTGAACCAGCGAGTCTCCTTCTCGGGAGTGGGCGGAGTTCTCGGCTTCGCGCGCCGTCGCTTGCTCTCTTAGAACGGGAAAAGCGACGTCTTTCTCGAACCGGGCCGGGACTCCTGCTCTGCTTAAGGATTTCCAATTCGGGGACAGTCTCGAAGAACGGCTCGCTCCCGATACGCGAAATCAAAAATGTGGTCGAAGACACGTGCCTGCCGGGCCGCGCCGGCACTTCCGCCGTTCTGTCACAAAGTTGTGCCGTCAGATTTCGATACCCGTCGTTTAAGCGGAGGGGTTTACAGGGCGCGCCTTGTCGACGGGTCGCCGCCTGGTAGGTGAAGCGTCGGAAGTTCGCGGCAGCATGCCGTCCCCCAGTTTCATCGCGTAAAGCGCCGTATCCGCCGCGCTCATGAGCTTTTCGATCGTTTTGCCATCTCTTGGATAAACGGCCATGCCAATGCTTACCGAAAGCGGTGGCTCCCTGTCGTCGTTCGCGAGACTGTGGCAAATTCGTCGTGCCACCCGCATGGCCGCTTCTGCCCCCGTCTCGGGCAGCACAATCGCAAACTCATCCCCGCCGAAACGCGCCGCAGTATCAAGGTCCCGGCTTGAATTGCCCAGCACATCAGCCAGCCTGCAGAGCGCCTGGCTGCCAACCGCGTGGCCGAAATTATCGTTGATCCGCTTTAAGCCATTCAGATCAAGAAACAAAATGGCGAACTCCCGCGAAGTGCGGTCGGATCGTTTGATTTCACCGTCAATGATCTTTACGAGGTGACGGTAATTCGCGAGTCCGGTCAGGGAGTCGGTGGCCGCCTGCCGCCGCAAATGATTCTCCAACTTCCGCTGTTCGGTCACGTCCTCAATAATGATCTCGTAGCCTTCCATTTCCCCCTGGTCCCGAACCTCGCGTCCGCTCAGCCGGACCCGCAGGGCCGTCCCATCGTTTCGCTTCCAGTCAACTTCGAGCGGCGTCAAGCGGTCCTTGTGATCGCCATCCGCATGCCCAAGTATTTGCGCTCGCTGGATAGGGTCGCAAAGGATATCTCGCGCATGGCTTGATCTCAGCAGTTCGTCGCGGGATGGATATCCAAGCATGGTTAGCAATGCTTCATTTGCGTCCAGAAACTTCCCATCGCTGCTGCACCGGCACATTCCGTATGCCAAGTTGCCCACCAGAGCACGATAGCGTGCTTCGGAATGGCGTAACTTTCGCTCCGACTGGTCCCTTTCCTGGCGCAAATTGTTCTCACTGAGGGCTCGGCGTACGGCGACGGGGAGATGACCGACATGCTCCATTTCAACGCAGTCAGCGGCACCCGCGGTAATGAGTTTCGCGGCGGTTTCTAGAGGCATGGCGCGGCCAAGGAAAATCAGCGGGAGTTGTTTATTTTTCGAGTGCAGGATCTGAAGCTCGCGCGCCTCTTGCCCCCTCGCGCTGTGGTATCCGGCCAGCACTATGTCAAAGGTTTTTGAGTCTAAACGTTCAGTAAGCTGATCCGGAGCGCCAACTATATCTTCATTGACTTTGAAGTACCCCCTCTTGAGCTCCCGCACGCACTGCTTTACCTCCGCAAGATCACTGTGGACGAACAGAACGCGCAAGGGCCGTTTTCGACACGCCGGCCCGTTCAGCACGCTGGCGGCCCGAGGTCTCGTAGCTGGCCTTCGAGTGGTTGCATCCATCCTGACCTCGCTCGATCTCATGAGCTGTGAGCCCTCTCGGATTAGCCTCCCTTAATGAGGCGCGAGTATTCCAGCAATCCTAGTTCCACAACGCAGCGCAATCTGTTCAAAAGGCGACACGTTCCTAATAGTTAACCGATGCTAACATGTATGAGGCAGTAACGTAAGAAGGCAATCTCGCAGGTTGGCGGCGCGACTCTCGCCGCACATAGGAATAATATCGCGCAGGGCAGACAGCTTATGATCTCGAAGCACCTGGCCATTGGAGTACAGCGGGCAACGCGGCGCCCTTCGGGCGTGTCCGGCGCTTGGAGCGCGACTACCTCGAGAATGTGCGCGGAGGCCTGAGACCGTGCGGGTCGGAACTCGCAGGGAAACGGGATCCCGGTTCCCGATTTGGGATTCTTCTAAATCAGGTATTGTGTAGATATGTCTCTGAAAGTTAATATAGTTACCAAAATACTGATTTCCGTGTGAGGCAGTGAGCAGTTTCAATGTGGAACGTAACCCTTGGCAACACTTTCGGCCCCGGAGTACAAGCCCCACGCCTTGAGCCAATTAGGGACTTCTCCGCATTTGGTTCGCGGCGTGCTCCCAATCGGAGCATCCATCCCTGATAGGGGAATCGGGGTTGGAAGAGAGGTACAGATGGCAACAGAGCTTGGGACGTCAAGAACGCTTCAAGGTAAAGTCGCAGGGGGCGCAAGGATTCTGATCGTTGACGACGAGGAATCGACACTTCGGATTTGCAGCGATATCGCCATGGAAATTGGTCTCCGCGTGCACACGGCAAGCACTACAGAGCAAGCGCTCGAAGAACTCGATCAGTATCCCGTCGATATTGCCATCACGGACCTCAAAGTGCCGCAACTTGGCGGCCTGGAATTGCTCCGCCGCATGCGTGAGCAGTATCCACAGATCTCCGTTCTGGTCCTCACGCAATACGGAACAATACAGACGGCCGTGGAGGCCACGCGCTTAGGGGCCGCCGACTATATAACAAAGCCGTTCCACATTGACGATCTTACCCGCAGGATCCAACGACTGATC
>DATLSS010000042.1:0-13546 GCA_035534035.1 Candidatus Acidiferrales bacterium
CCAGTTTTCTTCTTTCCGCTTTAGCTTCGCGAACGGCTCATGCGGAAGTGTGCGTCCTGGTCGATGGCAGCGACAATTTCGATCCTCATTCCGCTCAGGCGGCCGGCGTGGAACTGAAACAATTGCTTTGGGTTCGCTGCCGCAACATCGATCAGGCTCTGCGCGCGACGGATTTACTTTTGCAGGGCCGTGGCTTCGGTTTGATCGCTCTGGATTTGGGCGATATGCCTCCCCAAACCGTGCGGCACGTGCCGCTCAATGCTTGGTTTCGTTTTCGACGCAGTGTCGAGAATACGCAAACAATTTTTGTCGTTCTCGACCAGGAACCGAATGCCAAAACGTGCGCTTCGCTGGTGCTGCGGCTTGGCTCCGAGGCGGCGCGCTGGTCGACCACGATTGAAACTCACACAGCGGATTCTTTCGTACATCCCTCTGCTTGGCTGCTCGATGGAGTCGATGTTCGCGCTGAAGTGCTTCGTTCGCGCATCCAGCAGGCAGCCGTGGAAGGTTTTCATCGCGGATTCGCTTCAGCAAGCATCGGTGGCGATACGGGAATTTTCGAAACAAAGGCAATTTGGAATGATCCCGGCAATTTGCTGTTCGAATCAAAATCGAAGGGGCTGAAAAAACAAGGATGAGGATTTACGCTGTCGCCGCAACCATCCAATTCGCAAATGGCTTTCGCTTCCATCTACGTCCCCCATTTCCTCGTGCAATCCGTTGTGCGTGCCGAGCCTGCACTCCGCGAACGCGCAGTTGTGCTTGTTGACGGAAATCCTCTCCTCGAAAAAGTTGTGGCCATGAGCGACGCCGCCGCACGCGCAGGAATTCAGTTGAACATGACAAAATCGCAAGCCACGCAGTTTAGCGGCATTGAAATCCGCAGTCGCTCACGAGCGCAGGAAAAGGCTACGCACGCCGCTTTGCTCGATCTTGGCTGGTCCGTTTCCCCGCGCGTGGAAGATACGGCTCTGGACACAATCGTCCTCGACCTTGCCGGGCTCGCTTCCTTATTCCACGCTGACGAAAATATTGCGGATGAATTGTTGCGGCGCGCCGCTACCCTCGGCCTGCTCGTCAACGTTGCTATCTCGTCCAATCTGGAAGCAGCTACGCACGCCGCGCGCGGTTTTCCGGGTGTCACAATAATTTCTCCCGGCGAGGAAGCGCAGCGCTTGGGCTGTATGCCTATTGGCGTGCTTTCGCCATCCCTTGAAGTTCTCGAAACCCTCGAGCGCTGGGGTGTACGAACTTGCGCGGAGTTGGCGGCATTGCCGCTTTTGCAGCTTTCGGAGCGTCTGGGCCAGGAAGGGGTTCGGCTGCATGAATTGGCGCGTGGCGCGAGCCGGCGTTCACTCGTACTGGCGGAGCCATTGATTTGTTTTGAAGAAGAAATGCCTCTCGATTATGCCGTCGCGGAACTCGAGCCTTTGGCTTTCCTGCTTGGCCGCTTGCTTGATCAATTGTGCGCACGGCTGACGGCGCGTTCGCTCGCCGCCAGCGCCATTCGCTTGCGATTCGATTTGGAGCGCTCTTCAGAAAATAATTCTCAATTCTTGGATGGCAAATCTTCTGGTGAGCCTGCGCTCGGCGTTTACGAAAAAGTTTTGAATTTGCCTGTGCCCATGCGCAATTCCAAAATGCTTCTGCGATTGCTTCGCCTGCAATTGCAAGCCAATCCTCCGAAAGCATCCATTGTAAAAATTTATCTCGCGGCTGATCCCGCGCGCCAGCGTTTCGCCCAGGGTGGCCTGTTTCTTCCCAGTTCTCCCGATCCGGAAAAATTGGAGTTGACCATTGCGCGCCTTACGAATCTGGTTGGTGATTCCCATATCGGTTCGCCCGAATTAGTAGACACGCACCGGCCGGGAGAATTTCGCATGAACCGGTTCACTCCTTCGCGCGATGAGTCACTGAAAAATCGCAAATCCAGCAAACCGGCCACGGGGCTTCGCGCCTTCAGGCCTTCGCTGCCGCTAAAAGTCGAATTGCGCGAAGGGTATCCAGCGCGCATTTCGTTTCGCGGTATGCGCGGAGAAGTGGTTGCAGCTTCCGGCCCGTGGCGTACTTCTGGGGATTGGTGGCAAGAAGATCCATGGCAGCACGACGAATGGGATCTTGAAATTCATTTTCGTTTTTCTCCGGCGATTCACCTGGAACACATCTCTACTCCATGCCCGCAACGCGGCCTCTATCGCATTTTTTACGACTCGCTTCGCGGCAATTGGTTTATGCGGGGAATTTATGACTGATCTGCGATGACTTACATCGAGCTTCATGCCTGCTCGGCATTCAGTTTTCTTGAAGGCGCTTCTTTGCCGGAAGAATTGGCGGGGGTGTGCGCGGATCTTGAAATTCCAGCCATGGCGCTGCTCGACCGCGACGGCGTTTATGGAGCGCCGCGCTTTCATCTTGCTGCGAAGAAAAATGCGCTTCGCGCCCACATCGGCGCGGAAGTCACATCCGCCGACGGCTGGCGCTATCCATTGCTCGTAGAAACGCGCGCAGGCTACCAGAATCTTTGCCGCCTCGTCACTCGCATGAAAATGGCGGCGCGCAAGGGCGAAGGTTGCGTTTCCGCGAAGGAAATCGCGGAAAAATCCGTGGGCCTTACCTGTCTTACGGGCGGCGAACAAGGGCCTCTCGCGCATGCGCTCGTCCACGGAGGAATCGTGCGCGGGATCGAATGCGTCGAGCAACTCGGCGAAATTTTCGGCCGCTACAATGTGTACGTAGAATTGCAGCGGCATTTCTCCCGCGAAGAAGAATCGCGCAATCAAGCCGCGCTGGAGATTGCGCGCAAATTACATTTGCCTTTGCTCGCAACCAATGGCGTCTCCCATGCGCAGACGCCGGCGCGCGAAGTTCTCGATATCTTCACGTGCATTCGCCACCATCGCACTCTCGAAACGGCGGGTCGCCTGCTCGCGCGCAATTCCGAACGCCATTTGAAAGCCTCCGCGGAAATGTCACGGTTGTTTGCGGATCTTCCCGAAGCCATCGTTAACACGCAGATTCTTTCCTCGCGTTTGCAATTCACTTTGAATGATTTGGGTTACCAGTTCCCGAAATATCCCGTGCCACAGGGCGAATCGCAAATGAGTTTTCTGCGCCACCGCACACACGAAGGAATGATCCACCGTTACGGCGCGGGCGATGAACGTGCGCGTCTCCAAATTGACCGCGAGTTGGCGTTAATCGGAAAACTCGACCTTGCCGGATATTTTCTGATCGTTTGGGACATCGTGCGTTTCTGTCGCGAACAAAACATTCTGGTTCAAGGCCGCGGCTCCGCAGCCAATAGCGCTGTCTGCTATTCACTTGGAATCACCGCCGTCGA
The DNA here is from genome assembly GCA_035534035.1 of Candidatus Acidiferrales bacterium. Lineage (GTDB taxonomy): Bacteria > Acidobacteriota > Terriglobia > Acidiferrales > UBA7541 > DAHUXN01. The sequence continues at coordinate 3,341 of DATLSS010000042.1, forward strand.
TCCCGTGGGCATGGATCTTCTCTTTGAACGTTTTCTTTCCGAGGAGCGCGGCGAATGGCCGGACATCGATCTCGATCTGCCGAGCGGTGATCAGCGCGAACGGGCCATTCAATATGTCTACGAGCGCTACGGAAAATTGGGTGCGGCTATGACGGCCAACGTCATCACGTATCGCGGACGCTCCGCAGCACGCGAGATTGGCAAAGTTCTCTCGTTTGATCCCGAAACTTTAGGCCGCCTGGCTGGCCTTGTCGGCGCCTGGGAATATAAAGACGATAACGACACGCTGGCGCGCCAATTCCGCGATGCTGGCCTTGATCCATGCCATCCGCGGATTCGCAAATTTTTGGAGCTTTGTCTTGCTGTTCAGGATTTGCCCCGCCATTTGGGCCAACATTCCGGTGGAATGGTCGTTTGCCAGGGCCAGCTTGATTCCGTGGTGCCGCTCGAGCCCGCGACAATGCCGGGCCGTGTAGTCGTGCAGTGGGACAAAGAAGATTGCGCCGATATGGGCATCGTGAAAGTCGATCTGCTCGGCTTGGGGATGATGGCTGTGCTCGAAGATTCGCTGAAAATTATTCGCGACGATTATGGCGAGGAAATTGACCTCGGCCGTCTACCCGCGAATGATCCGACTGTTTACGGTGCCTTGCAAAAAGCGGACACCGTGGGCATGTTTCAAATCGAAAGCCGCGCGCAAATGTCGTGCCTTCCGCGCCTGCGACCAAAATGCTTTTACGACATTGTGGTGCAGGTTGCGATCATTCGCCCTGGGCCGATCGTCGGCAAAATGGTTCATCCTTATTTGAAACGCCGCCAGGGACGCGAATCTGTGGAATGCCTTCACCCTTCACTCGAACCCGTTCTCGCGCGTACTCTGGGCGTGCCGCTCTTTCAAGAGCAACTGCTGCGCATGGCCATGATCACCGCTGGCTTTACGGGAGGTGAAGCGGAAGAACTGCGCCGCGCCTTCGGTTTCAAACGCTCCGAAGCGCGCATGAAAAACATCGAGAAAAAACTTCGCCGCGGCATGGACAAAAACGGAATCGCTACGGAAATTCAACAGAAAATCGTGCAATCCATCACTTCATTCGCACTCTATGGATTTCCCGAATCCCATGCCGCGAGTTTTGCGCTTCTTGCCTATGCCAGCGCTTATCTGAAATGCCATTACCTCGGCGCTTTCACGGCTGCACTTTTGAATAATCAGCCGATGGGTTTTTATCATCCCGCGACGATCGTCAAGGATGCCCAGCGTCACGGCCTGAAAATCAGGCCGATCGACGTGACTTGCTCGGACTGGCTGTGCACGCTCGAAAAATTTCAGAAGAACGGCGCCCAAGATTTGGCTTTGCGCCTGGGCCTGCGTTTCGTCAAAGGCTTGCGCGCCGAAATCGCCGAAGAAATTGTCCTCCAGCGCGCCGTTCAATCGTTTGCCTCGATTGAAGATCTGAAACTCCGCATTCCCGCAATCCATAAATCCGAACTTGCGGCTCTCGCGGAAATTGGCGCCTTGAATTTCATCGAAGGCCAGCGCAATGCGGATGGCGAGAATCGCCAAACCATCCATCGTCGCGATGCCTTGTGGCAGATCGAACGCGCCGCGCGGCGACCAGGAGCATTATTCAAAACACTCGACACGGAAACCGAGAAATCGGAAGAACGATCGAGCGTCAAATCAGGAAATTCCCGTCCTGCAATCGCGCTGGGAGCCTCCGCTGGCTCGCCTCTTGCTCCCATGAGCGTCGAAGAAAGACTGATTGCCGACTTTCGCGGCACGGGTATGACTGTAGGCCCACATCCCCTCGCCTACCATCGCGCGGAATTGAAACGGCGAGGTATTCGTTCTGCTATCGAGCTGGAGCGCCTTCCTCATGGCACCCACGTTCGCTTCGCCGGAGCAGTAATAGCGCGCCAGCGGCCCGGAACCGCGAAGGGTTTTGTGTTTCTCAGCCTGGAAGATGAAACCGGGATCGCCAATGCAATCATCAGGCCGCAGCTTTTCGAGCAGGATCATACCGTAGTCGTCCATCACCAATTTCTGCTGATTGAAGGAAAGCTCCAAAATCAGGACAATGTCGTTTCGGTCAAAGTCGAAAGCGTTCAACCCTTGACTCTTACCCGTGCCGAAACCACTTCCCACGATTTTCACTGATCACCAGCCACAGCACACATCTGGCTCCCTGGCGTCTTCCAAAATCCTGACGCGGCCCCTAGAAAAAGAAATTGCGTTTGCGCCAAAACATTCTTGACACGAGGATATTTCCTCGCCGATAGTGAGTGCGCATCTCGCATTTCTATGACGCAAAGTTCAAGCAACCATACTCGCCGAGCCCTGCTGAAAACTCTCGGTATCGGCAGCGGCGCCTTCGCATTCAGCTATTTCGCCGGAGCAAGCGCCTTTGCGCAGCAACAGCCCTCCGCAGCAAAGCGTCTTTCGCCATTCACGGGTCCGGGAGCAAATCCGTACTGGAACTCCGTCGGACCAATGGCCACCTATCCGCAAAAAGCGCCCTTGGTTTTGCTCACCGACCGCCCCGTGCAACTCGAAACGCCACGCCATTATTTTCTCGACCCGATCACGCCCAACGACGCATTTTTTATTCGCTGGCATCTCGAAAGCATTCCGAACGAAGTGGATCTTTCGTCGTGGAGACTGCGCGTTGAGGGCAACGTCAACAAGCCGCTCGAGCTCACTTTTTCCGACCTGTTGCACAAATTCAAGCCCGCCACGTTCGCCGCGGTCAATCAATGCTCCGGCAACAGCCGCAGCCGCTTCGGGCCGCGCGTCGCGGGAGGCCAATGGGGCAATGGCGCGATGGGCTGCGCGCGATGGACAGGGGTGCATTTTCGCGAGCTTCTCGACATGGCTGGCGTGAAAAGCGGATCCGTGCAAGTCCAGATGCAAGGCCTCGAGCGCGGCAAGGGTCCGAAGGGCATGCCTTCCTATGAATTCAAGAAATCGCTCGACCTCAGCAATCCTGTTCTCGACGAATGCATCGTTGCCTACGCCATGAACGGCGAACCGTTGCCGATGCTCAATGGTTTTCCCGTTCGCCTGATCGTCCCCGGGTATTTCGCGACCTATTGGGTGAAGTGCCTCACGGACGTCCGCGTTCTCGACAAGCCCGATGAAAATTTCTGGATGGATCCAGCGTATCGTGTTCCAGATACGCCGCGAGGCACCACGACGCCCGCCGATGTGGCAGCAGGCAAAGTAAAAATGATTCCCATCGCGCGCATGCCCGTGAGGTCGTTCATCGTTTCTCCCGATGGTGCAACGAAAATCCCGGCAGGGTTGCCAGTGACTGTGCGGGGCACTTCCTTGAGCGGCTTTGGCAGCATCGCGAAAGTCGAGTTTTCCGATTCCGCGCGGGGCGGCTGGCGCGAAGCGAAACTTGGCGAGGACCTTGGCCGTTACGCGTTTCGCATATGGGAATGCGAGTGGACGCCGGAAAAACCCGGCAAGTATTCTCTTGCCGTGCGCGCTACCGATGAGAAGGGTAACGTGCAGCCTGACGAAGGAGTCTGGAATCCCGGAGGATATCTCTGGAATAAAATCGAGCGCCAGGAAATCGTTGTGGGAGATGCGGCGTGAACCTCGGGACAAGGAAAAGACCGATGCTCTTGGTTTTGCTGACCGGCATTTGCGTTCTCGCGGTCGGCGCAATTTATGCCGATCTCGAAATCGGCTATTACACAGCGGAGAATCTCGGCCGACTCGCGCAGCCAGCCCCGCTGCGCCTTCGCCCCAACGGAGTTTATAGCGTTGCCGCTTATCCGCTGTACGCGCCACAATTAGTTCCTGGCACTGGCCGCCAGGACGCGGCTGCCTACTGCAAGACTTGCCACACGCCCAGCTACATCACCATGCAGCCTCCACTTCCCGCGGCGATTTGGAAAGTCGAAGTTGACAAAATGGGCAAAGTATTCGGCGCGCAGATACCCACGGACTCTCAAGCCCGCATCCTTCAATACCTCGATGCGCATTACACACCCAAAACTCGCAAGCGCTGACATTTCGACATTTGCTCGGTCGGGTATATACTCCCGCGTTCTGACTGAAATACATATTCAAGGGAGCCTCCCATCGTGCGCCATTCTCGCGGTATCTCTAAATCGCTTGTTATTTTCTTCGCTTGCCTTTCGTTTGCTTTCGCCGCTGCCACACCTGGGCGCGCGCGCGCGCAGCAAGTCAACCCGGACCTCTACAACGGAATGCGCTGGCGCGAAATCGGGCCGTACCGTGCCGGACGCGTCACGGCGGTTGCAGGCATTCCCGGAAAGCCCGCGATTTATTACATCGGGACTCCCGGCGGCGGCGTCTGGAAGACGACCGATGGCGGAACGGTGTGGAAACCGATTTTTGACGCGGAGCACATTGCTTCGATTGGCGCCGCCACGCTCGCGCCCTCCGATCCGAACATCATTTACGTCGGCACGGGCGAGCAAACGCAGGGCAACGGCGTCTACAAATCCACGGACGCAGGCGCGACTTGGACGAACATCGGCCTGACTGACACGCATTTCATCAATTCCCTTCTCGTCGATCCGCGGAATCCCAATATCGTTCTTGTCGGCGTGATGGGCGACGCCACGGCCAGCGAAAATCGTGGCGTTTACAAATCCACCGACGGCGGCAAGACGTGGAAGAAAGCTTTGTACAAGGACGACATGACAGGCATCGCGGATATGGTTCTCGACCCGAATAACCCGCGAGTCGTTTACGCCGCGCTCTGGAAACCCGGCGCGCGCGTCTTTTTTCCGCCAAGCGGAAAACCTGCGCCCGGACCCGACGCTTGGATTTACAAATCCACGGACGAAGGCTCGACGTGGAAAATGCTCGACGGCGATGGAATGCCCTCGAAAAAATGGGGACGTACGGGACTTGCCGTCGCCCCGGGCGATCGTGGCCGCCGCGTATTCGCCATCACCAGCGAGGGCCTGTACCGTTCGGACGACGCCGGCACAAACTGGCGCCAAATTACCAAGGATCCTCGCGTCGTAGGCAACGGCTATTTCAGCCGCGTGTTCGTCGATCCGAAAAATCGAGACGTAGTTTACGTGATGCAGACGTGCACTTACCGCTCGACTGACGGCGGCGTGAATTTCACCGCGTTCAAAGGCGCGCCCGATGGCGATGACTATCACGTTTTGTGGATTGATCCCGCCAACAGCGACCGCATGATTTTGGGCGTCGATCAGGGCGCGACGATCAGCGTGGACGGCGGCAAGTCGTGGACGCCCTGGTACAACCAGCCGACTGGCCAGCTCTATCATCTTTCCGCCGACAATCAATTCCCCTACGTGATTTATGCCTCGCAACAGGATAGCGGCACAGTAGCAATTCCCAGCCGCAGCGACTTCGGCCGCATACGGAATCGCGATGTTTTTTCTCCGGCGGGATATGAATTTGGCTACATTGTCGCCGATCCTCTTCATCCGTATTTGGTTTATTCCGACGGCGCGCCAGGCACGATTGTGCGCCTCGATCGCAGGACAAATCAGATCGTTGACGTTTTTGAACGCGGCACGAAATACCGATCTTCCGGAAACGCTCCACTGCTATTTTCGCCTCAGGATCCACACACTCTGTACTACGGCTCGCAGTATGTGCTTCAAACAACAGATGGAGGAATGAACTGGCGCGAGGCGAGTCCGGATCTGACGGTGCGGCCCAAGGAAGAAAGTAAGGAGAATGCAAAAGAAAAACAGACGCCGGTGAATCCGCGAAATAAAGTGATCACTGCGCTTTCACCTTCGCCCGTTTCCGCCGATGTTATGTGGGCTGGAACAGGCAACGGCCTGATACAGGTGACGCGAGACGCCGGCGCAAGATGGCAAGATGTTTCCACGCCGGGCCTAAATGCCCAAACCCAAATCAGCATTATCGACGCCTCGCACTTCGATGCCGCCACGGCATATGTCGCTGTTAACAAGTTCCACGATTCTCACGCCTACTTCTATCGCACGCGCGACTACGGCAAAACGTGGCAATCCATCTCGGCCGGATTCCCCGACTACGGCATTGCTCGCGTCATCCGTGAAGATACCAAGCGAAAAGGTTTACTGTACGCCGGAACTGAAACGGGCGTCTTCGTTTCCTTCGACGATGGTGATCACTGGCAATCGTTGCAGCTTAATTTGCCGACGTGCTCGGTTCGAGATTTAATCGTTCATGGCGATGATCTCGCCATCGCAACTTATGGCCGGTCGCTGTGGATTCTCGACGATGTAACTCCGCTCCGGCAGGAGAGCGAAAAAGTCACGAGCGCTGACGCATTCCTCTATCGGCCGCAAGCCACCATTCGCGTGCGCTGGAATAACGATCAGGACACGCCGCTGCCGCCCGAAGTTCCCGCGGGCCAGAATCCCCCTGACGGCGCGTTCATTGATTACTATCTGAAATCTGTTCCGCAGGGCGACATTACGCTAGCAATCTCCGACTCTCAAGGAAACCTTATCCGCAAATATACAAGCGCGGCACCCGAGCCCATGAAGCTCAAGCCAGAGGCAGTGCCGGAATATTGGTTCGCGCCTCCCACCGTCCTGCCTAAAAATGCCGGAATGAATCGCTTCGTCTGGAACCTGCGTTATCCGCATCCGGCGAACCTAAGCTATGCGCTTTTCAACGAGCGTGAAAAGTCGGTCGCATTCTACGGCACCGAGGATGCTGTCCCCGGTGTGACGCCGCGATTCCAGCCGCTCGGACCCCAAGTTGTTCCGGGCGACTATCAACTGGCGCTTACCGTAAATGGCCAGACATACCGGCAGACGCTTCACATTGTGAAAGACCCGCGAGTAAACGTCTCGCAATACGATTACTCCGCGCAATTTAACTTGCTCAGGCGAGTGACTCGCCAAATGTCCATCAGTTATGACGCATTCAGCGCGCTCGCCCCCCTGCAGCAAGCTCTCGCCGACCGGCTGAAGAGTCTCCAGGCGAATGCTCAAGCCAAGGACGACCTTAAAGTACTTGAAGACTACGAAAAGAAGTTCGGTGCAATTGAAGAGGGCACATTTGCCGCTCCTGGCTTTGGGGGCGTGAACTCCGGACTGACTCAAATTCTCTATGCTGAGGATACGGGCGACGGACGGCCGTCAGAATCAGTTCGGGCCGCTGTAACAGAGACATGCCAGACGTTGACGAAGGATTTTGACGCGTGGCGCAAATTCGATGCGGACGATTTGCCTGCGCTGAATACCCTGTTGCAGAAAGACAGGCTCGCTGCGCTGCCGTCTGCGACGCTGAATGCCCCGGCGTCCGGGTGCGGCCACTAGCGGAAACGACATTCGATAGAAAATCAATTCTGCTGCGGATGCGCGCCGATTACGGGTGCCTGCAGGGCAAGCACGCGCCGGATCTCTTCGTCCCACACGGGCCATTCGTGCTTGCCCGGCACTTCAGCATATCGGTAGGGCATCTTAAGCTGCGCGAGCAATGTGACGAATTCGCGGTTCTCGCCGAGCAGACTGTCGCCCCATCCAATCGCGAGATAGAGCTGCGGACAATTCTCCGGCGTGAGCTTGCGAATCAGCAGAAACGGATCTTCGCCGTTGCGCGCAGGATTCTTTGCGGGTCCAAAATCGTCTGAAAGTGTCTTTCGTACGCCCGGATTCTCTTTTATGGTTTGCTTATTCTTCGTCACCGGTTTGTCCCAACGCGCCATGTTCGCGCTGGCCACAACACCGCTCAGACTCGCCACAGCTGCAAACATTTCATGGTGCTTCAGTCCCAGGAACATCGCCCCGTAGCCGCCCATCGATAAACCCGCAATGGCACGTCCCTGGCGTGAAGCAATTGTCCGATAATGCGCGTCAACGTACGGAATCAAGTCCTCAAGGATGTAATTCTCCCACTGCATTTTAGGATCAACGTAGTTATTCACATACCAGCCGTTTTCCCCTTCCGGCATCACGATGATTTCTTCATACGGCTTCGCGTAATCAACGATGTGCGTCTTTTCGCACCAGTCCGAGTAGTGGCCGGTGTAACCGTGCAACAGATAAAGAACCGGAAAACGGCGGTCGTTCGCCGTGTAATCGCGCGGCAGGATGATATTGAATTTCACCGCTGTACCGCCCAAGTGCGCGGCTTGGAGTTCCTCTGTTTTGCAACCGGCGGAATTCCTCGCCGGGGTTTGTACCGTGTGCGCCTGCGCCTCCACGGCGCAAACAAGCAGCAAACCGCATATCCGCGCGGTCCTAAATCTTCTCATCGATGGAAATCTCCTCTCATCGGTAAAGCAGGCTAACACAAAAGTCGCGTCGCGAAGGAATTGGCGTTCCGGTAGAATATTCCCGCGAACCAACAAACAATCTGTATAGCCACGACGATCAAAGCAAAAAGGACGAAATGACCGAACCACGCACCGGGCATCCGTTTTATCTCTACGACGCAATTCACCAGCAACCGGGTCTCGTGCGGCGCATGATTAGCGAACGCGCTGACCTAGTTACAAAAGCCGCGCGTGCTGCCGCGGAAAAAGACCGTCTTTGGATCGTCGGCATCGGCAGCTCACTCTATACGGCTGAGATCGCGGAGTACTTTTTTCGCCACCTCACCGGCGGTCGCGCCGATATTCGCGTCGGGCAGTCGTTCGAGTTTGTCTTCTATCCGCCCGTGCTCGCTAAGCGTGACGCTGTCATCGTCCTTTCCCACACAGGAATCACGAAGTGCACCGTCGACGCCCTGGAATTTGCCCGCCGCGCCGGCGCGCTCACGATTGCCATTTCGGGAGAAAACGAAGGCGAAGCCATGCACTCCGCCGATTTCCTGATACCCACGTGCGAGCAAGAAGTTTCTTTCGCGTATACGAAAAGTCTTACTTCGGCCCTGGCGCGTCTCGCGTCATTCTCCATCGCATTCGCGGAAATTCGCGGCGAGAAAAATTCGGTCGCAAAAAATTTGCTAAACCGCATTCCTGACTTGATGCAGCAAGCGCTCGACCTTGAAGCAAGAATGAAAGACCTGGCGCGAAACATCGCTGAGCGCCGCCGGATTGTTCTGATTAGCTCGGGGCCGAATTGGCCGATGGCACGCGAGATCGCCCTGAAAATCAAGGAAACGAGCTTCGCGCCCGCCGAAGGCGAACAGACCGAGCAGCTCCGGCACGGCCCCTTCTCCGAAATCGACGAACGCATGACCCTCATTGCTCTCTTCGCTGGCGGCCTTGCTGACGAACGTACGCGCATGATCGTTCGTGCTGCGGGCGAAACCGGAGCACATCGAATCGTGTTTCATGTTCCCGCGGCCCAGCCAGACGATTCGGCCGATGATTGGGTCGCTATTCCAGCAGTGGAAGAATGGCTCTCGCCTTTTGTATTCCTCGTGCCTCTGCAATTGCTAACGTATTTCCTCGCCCTCGCGCGCGGCACCAATCCCGACCACGGGCGCCTAGAGCAGGCCGCACACGCTCGGGCTCGAAAAATTTACAAGTATTAAACTGGATTTGCTTGGCTGCTTGGAGGCCTAGCCGAACAGGCCTTCTGGCCAGTTAGCTGACACGCGCCCCGCTCCCGTGTTGCGAGTCACCACTCTGCCATTGCGTGTAAAATCGTTGCAACGCTCGTCCTGGGAGGCTTAACTGGTGCGACGAACGATTGCTTTTCTTTTCGCTACTTCTCTGTTGTTAGCTACAGGCGTGTTCGCGCGCGTGCATACGACCAGAATAGGCGGCACCATCTCCGCGCCAAACGGCAGACCCGCAGTCGGCGTGCAAGTCATGGCCGAACGCTCCGATGGTTCTCTTCCGCTCGCGACACGCACCGATTCGCACGGCCATTTCCTATTTAGGTTTGTTCCGCCCGGCCTTTACGACATTCGCGCATCGGACAAGAGCGCTGCCTCCGTCTGGAAGCACAACCTCGTTGTGCATTCACGGAAAGAAACTGTGGTAAATCTTCGCCTTATGTGGACGAAATATCCGCAACGGACTCTGCCGCCGCACTCCAATTGAGCGTCTGTTCATAATGCGAAGGAGCCTCGGGAACCACGGAAGTCGGCAATAAGTCATTGTTTTTCAATGCAGTACTATTGTCGAAGTACCATGCTGCTGAACCTCAAGAGTCATTGTTCCATTCCGGACGCTTTCTTACCATGAATCGTGCGGGTTGGGGACGTGCTGCGGGGACGACGGCTCCAAAAGGAGCCGGGGCCGATTCCAACCCGATCGAGCCCGCGCGCCGGCGTTTCCCCCATCTTGA
>DATLSS010000043.1:0-8119 GCA_035534035.1 Candidatus Acidiferrales bacterium
TCGTTTGCGCCCGTTTTCACGGCGAGCCGAACACTTCCCGGCGCGGTCTTTGACGACGCGAGAATCACAAGCTCGATCGGCGAAGCAGCCAGCACGAATGCGGGCTGCCCGTCCAGTTCAACCTGATTCCGATCCGCGTCGCCCTGAAAACCATCACCAATAATGGTGAAGCGATCCTTGAGCGCAACCATCGCAGGCACTGTGGCGATCTCTAATTTCTCCGCACCCGCCCGATGCAACACGTCCGCGGCAGCGCGCAACTCCGTCCCCGGAATCCGCGCGATCAGAATTCCTGCGTCCGGCGGCCCCAGAAAATGCGCGCGCCCGCTTTCGTCCGTCGTGACCACTTCGCCATTTGACAAAACTAATTTGACTCCCGCTTCGACGCGCCCATCCAGAGAAAGAACTGCCAACGTCGCAGGCTCCGCTGCCATCAGTTCCGGTGGTAACACAATTTGTTCCGGCGACGATTGCATCGGCGCCTGCGCACCCGGCGCGGCGACAATCGGTAACGCAGCAATCAGCAGCAATGCAGCACACAACCCGCGCGTCATGGCCAGATTCTATCGTGCCTCGCCTCGGCGGTCGAATCTCTGTGCGCTATCAGCGGGCAAGGAAATCGCGCAGCCTCCGTTTCTTGAACTACGATGACGTGTTTGTTAGCCTTACCTGCGTTTACGTGCGTATCGCAGCGCTCGCTAGCGTGTCGGATGCGAACGCGCGCTTTCATTTCATGTCCAACTGGAACACCCGAAGCTTTCTGGACTTTCTCCCCGCCTGGTGGAAACACAAAGGCTCGCTAGCGGTGAGCCTAGCCATCACGCTCTTCGCGTTTTTCGTTTACTTCACCACGTTCATTGGCGAACGCCCGACGCCCGCTTTCGATTTCGTGTCGCGGCTGGAATTAAACAGCCTGGATACACGTTTCCGCTACCGGGCGCGTCAGCATCCGGACCCACGAATCATCATCGTCGATATCGACCAGCGCTCCCAGGAAGTTCTCGGACGCTGGCCATTCCCGCGCCAGAATTTCGCGCGCATGCTCGATAATCTTCGCGAGGATGGCGCAAGCGTCGTCGCTTTCGACATCACCTTCAGCAAACCCGACGAAACGCTCGGACCGTTGCGCAAATTTCAGTCAGAACTCGCCGCGGAGAAAAAAGCAGACAAGCCCGTCGACCCCGCGCTTCTTTCCGCAGTCGCCGCGCTCCAGAAGCGCTACAACTACGACCAGCAATTCGCTGACGCGATTCAGCGATTCGGCCGCGTCGTCCTTGGAAATTATTTTCTGTACACCGAGGCAGACTTGCAGGGAGTCTCGCAGCAGTCCCTAAAGCATTACGCCGACCTCGTCTCATTTTTCCCCTATCCGCAGGTGCGCGCGCTCAAATCCTCTGGAGGCCCTGCCAGCTACGTGCGACTGATTCGCGACTACGCTGATTTCAGCCTGATTCCCAAGGGCGCCGAAGCGAACGATGATCTTTTTACGGGTGCGCTTGCCTCGGACCGCGCAGGCGCAGGCTTCTTCAACGTCACGCCCGATCCCGATGGCGTTGTTCGCCGCGCCCTCCTCGCACTACCTTACGGAACGGATCCAGACCCGTCCAACTGGGACTTTTACGCTTCGATCGACGTCCAGGCCATTCGACTTTTCTTGAATCTCTCCGACCAGCGGACTGTTCTCGATTACGGCAAGGGAGGCATCGTCGCGCTCGAATTCGGTCCGAACGTAACCGTGCATCCCGATCCGATTGGCCGCATCATGATTAATTATCAGGGCCCGTCGCATACGTACCCATACGTTTCCATCGCCGATGTCGTAAATAAAAATTTCGTGCCTGGCACATTCAAGGGAAAGCTGGTTCTTGTCGGCGCTTCCGCAACAGGAATCGGCGATTTGCGCACCACGCCATTTGGCGGTCTCGATTTTCCCGGCGTGGAAATTCACGCGAACGTCATCGACAACATCCTGAATCAGAATTTTCTCCATCATGGTGGCACGCAAGTACTCGTTGACCTCGGCATGATTTTCCTTTTTGGCGTTCCGCTCGGGATCTGGCTGGCACTCGTCCAACCCCGCTGGCTGATCGCCGGACTTTTTCTGCTCGTGCCGTTCACGGCGCTCGTGTATTGGGCATTTCTTCACGGCTGGTGGTTGAACTTCATTGTCCCGTCGCTTTTCACGCTTATCCCCAACGTCAGCCTCGTCGCCCTTTATCGCGTCCTGATCGAGGAGCACGAAAAACGCCGCGTCCGTGGCGCGTTTCAGCAGTACGTCAGCCCCGAAGTGATTCGCCGCCTGCTAGATGACCCGAAGCTGGTCGAGCCACGCAAGACCGCCGTTAGCGTCATGTTTAGCGACGTTCGCGGCTTTACCACGCTTTCGGAAGCTCTTGATGCACAGGATCTCGCGGCTCTACTGAACGAATACCTGACCGCGATGACGAAAATCGTCTTCGACCGGCAAGGCACGCTCGACAAATACATTGGCGATGCGGTGATGGCCATCTGGGGCGCGCCCTTCGAACAAGCAAACCACGCCGATCTAGCGGCGCAGGCAGCACTCGACATGATGGCGCGCCTCGCCGATCTTCGAAAACAGTGGGAAAATCGCGGCCAGCCGCTCCTCGACATCGGCATCGGCATCAATACAGGTATCGCTTCGGTGGGCAATATGGGCTCGGCTCTACGCTACGGCTATACCGCGATGGGCGATTCCGTCAATCTCGCGTCGCGTCTCGAAGGTCTCAACAAGGAATTCACGACGCACATCATTCTTTCCGAGTCCACATACATCGCCATGCACGACATTGGCTTCCTGGTTCGCGAGCTCGATCTCATTCGCGTCAAAGGAAAGTTATTGCCGGTGACGATTTACGAATTGCTTGGCCGTCGCGAATCCGCTGGCGATTTGAGCGCATTATGCGAGATTTTTACGCAAGGCCACGAAGCGTACAAGCTGCGCAAGTGGCCCGAGGCCAAAACTTGTTTTGAGAAGGCCCTGTCGCGCTGGCCCAACGACGGCCCCGCGCGCATTTTTCTCCAACGCTGCGAGGAATACATCGCGGAAGAACCTCCCGAGGATTGGGAAGGCGTCTACATCATGCAGCACAAATAGTGCCGGCGGTTTGCCCGTCCAGGAAGCGCACTACCCGCCCGCGGCGCTCACAAACTCAGAAGATTCCTTCCGAGCCCGTGATACGGCAAGATGCGTAAGTGCGGCCCAACAACGCGTAGAGGAGCGTCGTTCTCAATTGACAACTGCTAACACCGTCGCAGATACTGCAATCTGCGCATGTAGGATGCAACGGCACGTCGCCGAAGGGCAATGCCCACCTACGATCTCATCGTGGAGGCCTACATGCCCAATCTAGAGAACCTCAAAAAGCAAGCCAAGCTCATATTGCGGTGGCATCGCGAACACCGCTATCCCGTCGCCGCACAAATCCGCGGGCATTTGCCTCGTTTCCTGAATATGCCCGACTCCGAGATTCTTGCGGCGAGCTTTAAGCTCAGCGATGCGCAAGAAATGGTCGCAAGACAGCATGGCTTCGATAGTTGGCAAGCCCTCAAAACTGGACTTTGGACCACGTCGCCCAAGGTGAAATCATCGCCATCCAAAGCGACGATTGTCAGTGCAGAGCCGCAACTGTTCGTCACCGATATCAAGAGATCGTGCGAATTTTTCCGCGAGAAGTTAGGCTTTTCGCTTGTATTCAGTTACGGCAAACCTCCCTACTATGCACAGGTAGGTCGCGACGCGGCGCGTCTCAATCTAAGGTGCGTCGAGCGACCAGTAATCGAGTCGACGGTCCGCGATCGGGAGGAACTGTTGTCGGTATCTATGACCGTCGCTACAGCGGACGAGATCAAGCTGCTGTTTCTTGAGTTTCAGTCCGCTGGTGTTGCCTTTCACCAGACGCTGAAAAAGCAGCCTTGGGGCGCCAAGAATTTGGTCGTCAAGGATCCGGATGGGAATCTGCTGCTGTTTGCTGGACCCGAAAACTAGCAGCCACCAAGCTGAAGTTTTGTTGATCGAGCATCTGTCGGCTATCGTCGGCATGTATGTTTTGCCGCCGGTCCGGCGGCCACATGCCCGTGAGGTCGCTTATAGGGAGGTGACTCCACACACAAACAACAATCAATTATCCAGCCGGACGACAAGCGCAACGGCCTGCCCTTCCGCATGCACCTCAACAGCCAATTGCTGCGCGGCAGCTTCGCTGGGCAGTCTGCCGACGCGCACGCGATAGAAAACGCCAGTTGGCAAGTTCAGCGGTACGATCGTCACCGGTGAGTAGCGGGCACTGAACTGTTCGCGCAGGCGTTCTGCATTCTGCTGCGATTGGAATGCGCCCACTTGAACGGCGAAAAATCCCGCGTTCGGATTGGGTCCCGCGACGACATCCAGTCGCACTGGCGCAGTCCCGGTGCCGATCATTCCAATGGCCACCGCGGCGGAGTAGGAAAGATCAATAATCCGATTTGCGACAAACGGCCCGCGATCATTGATTCGGACTTCCACTTCTTTGCCGTTACTCAGATTCGTCACGCGCACCACGGCGCCAAACGGAAGTGTCCGGTGCGCCGCCGTGTATTGAAACATGTTGTAGATTTCGCCGTCCGAAGTGCGCCGCCCGTTGAATTGCGCGCCGTACCACGACGCCACTCCCTGCTCTGTATATTGCCCCGGAACTGCGGGCATGTTTTCGATCGCCGGCGGTGGCCCCGACGGTTGTGTGGGCGGAGAAGCCGGCGGATGCCCGCCCGGCTGCCGTGAAGCACACCCGCCGACCATCCACACAATTGCCAGCCCACATGCAACGGCACATCTTGAAATTCGTCGATGTAGAGTCCCTAGCTTCACGATCCGCGCCGCACCTCGGCGGTTCTCCGTGCCTGCTGTCCTGGTGCTTTAGCTATGCACATCTCACGAATCGTTCTCCACGTGTGCTTTCTAACTTTTCCGGTATTATAGGAACGCGGCGATGCCGCAGCAAGGAAACCTTTGCCACTTCCGCTCCGTTGGCGTTTGAAACTTGATCGGTTGCGCGCAAGCCTCTCCGCCATGTTTCAATCGAAGGAAAAACAAAGACGCCCCGGCCTTTGTCCCGCCTGCGGCACGCTCGTCGGCTCGTCGGCCACGCGCTGCCATCAATGCGGCGCCAATCTCACATTTTCGCTCGCCGCCGTCAGCCGTTCGCTCAGTAAGATTATGCCCACTACGGCTCCGGTCACCTATTTCATTCTCAGCGTCTGCTGCCTGATCTACGGCATCAGTTTGCTTCTCACCATGCGCTCCGGCTTTCCGACCGCGCCACAGGGCGGCGGCATGCTCAGCACGCTCTTCGGCATCGGCTCGATCGCTTCTCCGATCCTGATTCGCTTGGGGGCATCGCTGCCCTGGCCAATTGATCTCGTGCAGCCCTGGCGCTTAGTCACCGCCTGCTTCCTCCATGCGAATCTGCTGCATATCGTCTTTAATATGTGGGTGCTTATCGATTTGGCGCCGGCGATTGAAGAATTGTACGGTTCACCGAGGTTCTTTTTTCTGTACACCGTTTGCGGAATTGGCGGTTATCTTCTCAGCGGCCGTGTAGGCCATTTCAGTATCGGAGCGTCTGGCGCGATTGTCGGTCTGATCGGCGTCTTATTGGCCGTAACGTATCGCCGGGGCGGAGCAGGAATGCAGCAGCTTCGCACGCAGGTCTACCGCTGGATCATTTATCTTGTCCTTTGGGGATTTTTCTTTCCTGGCGTGGACAATATGGCGCATTTGGGCGGCGGCATTACAGGTTTCATTTTGGCAAAATTCATGATGGATCGCGCGCCTGCAGCGCCTTCCGAGCGCAAGCGCGCTTACGCACTCGGCTGGGCCGCCGCCGTCGTGCTCCTCGTCAGCTTCGGCTTCATGATTTTCAGGGGTGGCCAGATTTTCCTGCACCGCTAGGAAGCACACGCCATCGGGGGATATACAGCCTACAGTTTTCGCGCCACGGTCACGCTGTAGTGAAATCCGGAAATGATCGTGAACGCAGCAACGAGATAGATCAGTAGCACGCGCGCCATTCGCAGTGCCGGATTCTCCACGAGCGCGGCCAGAATCACAACAAGCACAAGAAGAATTTGGAAAGTGGTATTTAACTTCCCGAAAATGCTTGGCGGGAACGTCATGTGCCCGACCACCAGCAGAATCACGGCGCATGCGGTCAAAATCAGCACATCACGCCCTAGCACCAAAATCGTCAGCCACCACGCGATTTTCCCCTTCAACGCGAGCATGAAATAGGATGACGACAGCAGCAATTTATCCGCAATCGGATCAAGAAACGATCCGAGCCGCGTTTTTTGGTTCATTTTCCGCGCCAGCAGACCATCGAGACCGTCGCTCAGTCCCGCTGCAATCAACAGCGCTAATGCCCAATCGTAGCGGCTATATCGGATTGCAATGATAAAGAACGGCAGAAATCCCAGCCGCAAGAAGGTAAGCTGGTTCGGCACTGAAAAAATGTGCTTGTCCATGAATTGATTCCGAAAGGCGATCAAGCGAATTGCGCGAGGTAATCTCCCAGCGTCTGGCCCACCTTCGCCGCAAATTTCTCCGCCAACGAAGGAATAGAGCCGCGAGCTTCGTCGAGAGCGATCCTCTCGATGCGCTGCATGGGAAAGAAAAGCGTGGGCAGGCCGATCCGTTCGCCTTCCGGGTGCATCACCTGAATGATGAAATCGTCGAAGGAATTGAGATCGATGCCCCTAACGGTCACTCCCGCGACGGAAATCTCCGCGAGCTCACCCCAAATCCGTTCTTTCGGGCTATGCAGGCTCACTACCACAACGGAATGCGAATCCATAATGGCCTCGAACAACTTCTGTTTTTGATGCTATCCCATTTTCGCATCGCGCGCACCTTCTTGCGTGCGTCGCTCGCTGCATTGCACACATTTAGACGGCGATCGTTTTCACATCCGGGGCAATCCGCAACCGCGCTTCCGTCGCCTTCTGGACGTCCTCCGCGGTCAATCCTGGCGCTACTTCCTTTAGCAACAACCCCTGCGGCGTCACGTCGATCACCGCCATTTCCGTCACGATCACTTTCACCACAGCGAGACCCGTCAAAGGCAGCGTGCATTTTTTCATGATTTTTGGCTCGCCATCCCTGTTCGTATGCTCCATCGCGATAATCACGCGTTTGGCGCCCGCGACCAGATCCATTGCCCCGCCCATGCCCTTCAACATCTTGCCGGGAATCGCCCAGTTCGCCAGATTTCCCTTTTCGTCCACTTGCAACGCGCCGAGCACGGTAACGTCAATTCGACCTCCGCGAATCATGCCAAATGAATCCGCGCTCGAAAAATAGCAGGAGCCTGGAATTTCGGTGATCGTCTCCTTGCCCGCATTGATCAAGTCGGGGTCTTCCATGCCCTCGTAGGGATACGGTCCCACGCCCAGCATCCCATTTTCAGATTGCAACACGACTTCCACATTCGGAGGCAGGAAGCTCGGGACCAGCGTCGGCATGCCGATCCCCAAATTGACGTAATTGCCGTCGCGCAATTCTTTTGCGACGCGACGCGCTATAAATTCCCGCTTATCCATGTCTTTCGCCATCTTCGCTCCCGATTGTTACCTCGTACGCAACGTTCTCTTCTCGATGGGCCGTTCATAGCTGTCCCCCTGAAAAATCGCATCCACGAAAATCCCCGGTGTATGGACGCAGTCCGGTCCGAGCTGCCCGAGTTCCACAAGTTTTTCGACTTCTGCAATGACGTACTTCCCTGCCGCGGCCATGGGCGCATTGAAGTTGCGCGCTGTCTTCCGGAAAACCAGATTTCCCCAGCGGTCCCCTTTCCACGCCTTGATAAACGAAAAGTCTCCCCGAAGCCACGGCACCATAACGCAATTTCTTCCGTCGAACTCTCGGGTTTCTTTTCCTTCCGCCGCGGGCGTGCCATATCCCGTCGGCGTAAAGAACGCTGGAATTCCAGCGCCGCCCGCGCGAATCCGCTCCGCAAGCGTCCCCTGCGGATTCAACTCAACTTCGATTTCCCCGGTGAGTGCCAGCCGCTCGAAGCGCTTGTTTTCTCCCACGTAACTCGCGATCATCTTCTTCACTTGTTTC
>DATLSS010000044.1:0-10604 GCA_035534035.1 Candidatus Acidiferrales bacterium
TGTCTTCACCCTGGACTTTTCTCTTGAAGCGCCGGAGAGCATTCTCCAAAGATTCGCCCTCTTGAATTACGACTTCCGCCACGCAGTTTCACCCCCGTTCAGGATATTGTGCTCGATATGCTGGTGTGGGTACTACTAGACTAATCCCGCCACAGGACACATCTTATGGGGCGTTTCTAGCGAACCCTTCACCGTAAGTCAAGTACTATATTTTGTAGATCCCGTGTTCGCCTCGTCGCCCGGGGTGCTATCTATTTCCCTTATAGATGTACTCGCACACAACCCGTAAATCGTCTCACTTGGGGCTTTCGCCGTCGTTGGGGGTTACTTAAGTTCCTTCGAGACTCGGTCCGCGGATGCAGGGGGGGTTGATTTCCGTAGCGGCGCAACGCGCTTTATCGCGCACTGTTACTTTTTCTCTGTGCGTCTGCATTTCTCGGCGAGGATTATTGTTAGAATAGGACCGCTTATTTGGGAACGGGCTTTCGATGTCCTTGATGAAAAGCGCGATCGGTGTGCTGATGGCCGGCGGCCAGGGAGAACGTCTCTGGCCACTAACGCGTGATCGCGCCAAACCGGCCGTGCCTTTTGGCGGCATTTATCGCATTATTGATATCACGCTCTCGAACTGCCTCAATAGCGATCTGCGTAGGGTCTTCGTCCTTACGCAGTACAAAGCGCTCAGTCTCAACCGCCACGTCCGCCAGGGTTGGTCTTCGCTGATGGGCATTGGCGACTTCATCGAGATTCTCCCACCGCAAATGCGTGTCTCCGCGCACTGGTACCAAGGCACAGCCGACGCTGTCTACCAGAATATTTATTCCATAGGCAGCGAGCAATCGAGTTACGTCTTCATTTTGTCGGGCGACCATATCTACAAGATGAATTACCAAAAGATGCTGGAACAACACGTGGATAGCGGCGCGGAAGTCACCGTTGCCACGGTTGAGATGGATCCGACCGAGGCCGCGCACCAATTCGGCGTAATTGAAACCGATGAGGAAGGCCGTATTCTCGGCTTCGAGGAAAAGCCCGCCGCGCCGAAACTCTCGCCGCGCCATCCCGGAAAATGCGACGCCTCCATGGGCATCTACATTTTCAATACGCAATTTCTCTTGCCGTCGCTCATTGCGGATGCGGAGGATCCAAACTCCTCTCACGACTTTGGCCACGATATTCTTCCCAAAATCATCGGTAAGTTCCGCGTCTTCGCTTACAATTTCTATGATGAAAATAAAAAGGAAAAACTCTACTGGCGTGATGCTGGCACCGTCGATGCCTACTATGAAACCAATATGGACCTGACCACCGTCTCGCCCGTTTTTAATCTTTATGACAAAAGTTGGCCGCTCAAAACATGGGAACAGCAATACCCACCCGCGAAATTTGTTTTTGCAGACCCGGGTCGCACCGGCACTGCGACCGATTCCATCGTCGCGGGCGGCTCCATCATTTCTGGTGCGCGGGTCTCACGCTCCGTCGTCGGCTACGATGTGCGTGTGAATAGCTACTGTGATGTCGAAGATTCCATAATTTATAATCACGTCAACATTGGCCGCCATTCGCGCATTCGCCGCGCCATCATCGACCGCCATGTGAAATTACCCGAGCACACCCAGATCGGCTACAACACGGACGAAGACCGCAAGCGCTACCACATCAGCGACAACGGCGTGGTTGTTGTGGTCCGCGAAGAATCCATGCTCGAGGAACCGGAATAGCGCTGGTGTTTGTTCTTGCAAATCCCGACAAGCCGGGCCAGGGGCGTGCGATACGGGCCACGCTGATGTTCATAATGAAGACACAAGCCTTTTTGCGCCGGACCCGTTCCGGAAGGACAGCGAGACAGCATTTCTTTCACGGCGAAAGGAGCACCCATTCATGCGTGCAGACTATGCGAAAATCGCCCATGTCGTTGGCCGCGAAATCCTCGATTCGCGTGGCAATCCTACGGTCGAGGCTGACGTAATCCTCGCAAGCAACCAGCGCGGACGAGCCGCCGTTCCTTCCGGGGCGTCGACCGGCGAGCACGAAGCCATTGAGTTGCGCGACGGCGACAAGTCGCGCTACCTGGGCAAAGGCACGAGCAGGGCAGTCGAAAACATCAACGGGCCCATCGCGAAAATCGTCACCGGTATGGACCCGCGCGACCAAAAAGCGCTCGACCGCAAAATGCTTGAAGCCGACGGCACCGAAAACAAATCTAAATTCGGCGCCAACGCGATTCTCGCCGTATCCATGGCCACCGCGCGCGCCGCCGCAAACGAAAGTGGCCTGCCACTCTACAAATATCTCGCGCGCTTCTCGAGCGACAATTCCGCCAACACGCTTCCAGTCCCGATGATGAACATCCTCAACGGCGGCGCGCATGCGGACAATTCCGTCGACGTGCAGGAATTCATGGTGATGCCCATCGGCGCGCCGAATTTTCACGAAGCCCTGCGCTGGGGCGTCGAAGTCTTTCATCATTTGAAGGCGGTGCTGAAGAAAAACGGATACTCGACTGCCGTCGGTGACGAAGGCGGCTTCGCGCCGAATTTGAAATCCAACGAAGAAGCCATCGAGCGCATCCTCGAAGCGATCGCCGCAGCGGGTTACAGGCCCGGCGAGCAAATCGCCATCGCGCTCGATCCCGCCGCGAGCGAGTTCTACGATACGGCAACGAAGAAATACGACTTCAAGAAATCGGATAAGTCGCGACGCAGCTCCGAGCAGATGGTCGAATTCTGGGTCAACTGGGTCCGGCAATATCCTATCATCTCACTTGAAGATGGCATGGCGGAACAGGATTGGCAGGGGTGGCAGTTACTGACGAAAACTCTCGGCGGCAAATTGCAGTTGGTCGGCGATGATATTTTCGTCACGAATCCCGAAATTTTCGCTCGTGGAATCGCGCAGAAAATCGCCAATGCAATTCTGATCAAGCTGAACCAAATCGGCAGCGTCACCGAAACGATCGACGCCATCGAAATGGCGCGCAAAGCCGGCTATACCTCCATCGTCTCGCACCGCTCCGGAGAAACCGAAGACACCTTTATCGCTGATTTTGTGGTTGCCATGGGCACCGGGCAAATCAAAACCGGATCCGCCTCCCGTACGGACCGCGTCGCAAAATATAATCAACTGCTCCGCATCGAGGAAGAGGTGGGAGCAAATGCCAAATTCCTCGGCCGCAACGCTTTAGCTCATTAGCCACACTCAATTGACCACCGCGGAGACCGCATCGACCCCCCAAAGGGAGCACCACTTTTTCCCGACCCCTGGCTAGGGCATGCTGAGATAGTACCAGAACTATCTCATAAAGTACTAAGGCTCTGTTAATTCATAGGGTTCGAGGGCGTGCAAGGGCCTCAGGCCGTGCTAACCTAGGGTAAGCTCCTTTTCAAGGCGGGAATGAAGCTAGCCAAATCTACTTGGGTGATTATTGCTGCTTGGGCTGTCTTCGTCGGCGGATTCGCAGCCGTGTCCCTCGCAATGCCTCCAAGCGACGCACGCACAATCGTCGGTGACGTCGTCCTATGTATCGTGCCCCTTTTCGCCAATGCCTGCCTGCTGTGGAATGCTTCTTCGCCCTATCGCCGGCAAAACAATTTCTGGATGCTGCTGGCGTTCGGCTGCACCCTATGGCTCGCTGGTCGCTTGATCGCGACATATCAAGGACTCGTACTTCACACCGTGCCGCGCTCGCTTTCTGCCGTAGACATCATCATTTTTCTGCATACAGTCCCTCTGATGGCCGCGCTTGCGTTGCTACCGCATGCACGGAAGATGCGCGAAACCCTGCGCTACGGCTACTTGGATCTGCTGCTACTTGCGGTGTGGTGGACGTTTCTGTATTTGTTCATGGCGCTAGCGTGGTCGCAAGACCCGGCCCACACGAATCTGGATCGCATCCGCGACCTGCAAGCTTATGCGATGGCTAACCTTATATTCCTTGCGGGCACGGGAGTTCTCGCAATTCGCGCGAAGCGAGGATGGCGCAAGATCTATGCGAATCTTTTTGGTGCAGCGGCGACGTATATCATCGGGATCACCCTGATTGTGATCCTAAACTTGCGAGGCACGATCGATTTCGGCGGCCTCGCCACATTGCCAATCATAGCTGCGTTTGTATGGTTCGGGACGGCAGGAATCGTGGCGCACCAGATTGCGCCAGCGCCAGAGGCGGCGAATGATCGCCCACGGCGCGAGTCGCAATGGCCGGCGCAACTATCGATTGTGTGTATTCTGTCCATGCCGGTGATGGCTGCATGGAGTGCTTTTTTCAGCCACGCGCCAGCGCCCGTCAGAAATTTCCGGCTGGTGCTCACGCTTATCACGATAATCGTTGGCGCAAGTCTTGTTTTCTTGCGGCAGCAATTAGTGGACCGCGAGCGATTGAGTCTGATGAAAGGCTTGGAGGATTCACTGGAACACCTCAAACGCCTGCAAATGCAGTTTGTGCAGGCTGAGAAACTCGCTTCCCTCGGTCAATTGGCGGCGGGCGCGGCGCACGAGATTAATAATCCACTTACGGCGATTCTCGGGTACGCGGAATTGATTCAAGCCGATAGTACGGCCAGCGAACGTTCGCGCACGCTGGGGGAGAAAATCCGCGAGCAGGCGCGCCGCACAAAGGTACTGGTGACGAATTTGCTCAGTTTCGCAAGACAGGTGCCGACGGAAAAGCAATTGCTCGATTTGAAATCCGTGGTCACGAGCGCTATCGAGCTGCGCCAGCTAGATCTGCGCGATAAAAAAATTCGCATCGACGTGGACAATCCAGCCGTGCTCCCCGCCGTGCGCGGCGACCCCAATCAACTGTTGCAGGTCTTCTATAACCTAATCAACAACGCCGTGGATGCGATGGAGTCGGTGGGCGGCGGAGTGCTAATCGTACGCATGCGCACGGAGCGCGGCAGTGTGGTGCTCGATTTCTCCGATTCAGGCCCGGGGTTGCGCGATCCGGAGCGCGTGTTCGACCCGTTCTACACCACCAAGCCGGTGGGAAAAGGAACCGGGCTCGGGTTAAGCATTTGCTACGGAATTGTGCAAGAGCACAGCGGACAAATTTTCGGATTCAATCGCGCCGAGGGCGGATGCACGTTCCGAGTAATTCTTCCGGCTGTGCTGGCCCTCTTCCCGCAACTGGCTACCACCAACCCCATCAGTACTCGCTAAAGTGTCCTCCCACATCCGCTTCGCACCCGAAGCCCCTTGTGTTAGATTCGTCCACCGTGTGGACTGAGCCCGCAGTCATAACGGCAATCATAACGGAAGGGCTGACTCGCCGCTTCGGCGAATTGATCGCGGTAGACCAAGTAAATCTGCGTGTAGATGGCGGGCAATTCTTCGGCTTCCTTGGACCAAACGGCGCGGGCAAGTCGACGATGATTAAGATGCTGACAGGATTGTTGGCGCCGTCCGCCGGTACGATGCGTATCTTGGGCGTCGATCTCGCCGACAATCCCGTCGAAGTGAAACGCCAAATCGGAGTCGTGCCAGAGGGCCTCGCGCTTTACGGTCGGCTGACGGGCGCGGAGTATTTGAATTTTGCGGGTCGCATGTACGGGCTCGACCGCGACACGGCTGCGCAGCGTACGAAGGAGTTGCTCGAATTCATGCAACTTGCGGATCGCCCAAGGTCGCTGATCACAGATTATTCCCACGGCATGCAGAAAAAACTGGCGATGGCCGCCGCTGTGATTCATTCGCCCAGAATTTTGTTTCTGGATGAACCCTTCGAGGGCGTGGACGCGATCGCCGCAGGCACGCTGAAATCGATGTTGCAACGGATGATTGCGCGCGGCGCGACGATATTTCTGACGTCGCATGTTCTCGAAATTGTCGAGCGCCTTTGCAGCCACGTGGCGATCATTTCGCATGGCAAATTGGTAGCGCAGGGCTCGCTCGAAGAACTGCGCGCTGGCGTCGAAGCACGGCAAGGGGCCGGAGGTGCGCTGACCAGCCCCGACGGTGGCAAGCTGACTCTGGAACAGATTTTCCTCGATATCGTCGGCGGCAGCCGCCAGACGGAACAGGAATTGACGTGGCTGGGATGAACCAAATTCCGGGAACACGCGAGCAAATCGGACTGATCGCGCGCCTGCGCTGGCAGCTTTTCCGCAATTCGATGCGAACGCTGAAGGGCCGGCTCGAAGCGGTGTCTACCGTTTTCATTGCGCTGGCGATGAGTGGCCTCGTCTTTGGCGGTGGCATCTTGATTGGTATCGCTACGTTCGCGCTGGTGGAACGTGATGCATGGCAGTGGATCGCCGGTTTGTTGTGGATTGTTCTTTTCTTCTGGCAATTGTATCCGCTTTTCGCGGCGTCTGTTGGCGTGCCATTCGACTTTGCGAATTTGCTGCGCTTTCCACTGCGCTTCGGGAGTTTTTTCGCGCTGAGTTTGATCTACGGCTTGTTCGACCCCGGAGCGGTCGCGGCGCTTTTCTGGCTGTTCTGCATGTGGGTGGGGCTGGGAATCGCGCGTCCGGGAATGTTGCCGTGGGGCCTGATTGTCTTGCTGCTGTTTGCGACGCAGAATTTGCTGCTTGCGCGGATGCTCCTGGCGTGGACGGAGAAATGGCTGGCTCGGCGGCGGACGCGCGAAGTATTGGCAGTCGTTTTCATTCTGATGATGCTGTCGTTCCAGTTCATCGGCCCCGCCATCAATCACTTTCAGAACCACCAGGCGCGGCTGCGGACCAATTGGGTGACGGCTGTGCTTCCGGCGGCCCGCATGCTTCCGCCAGGAATCGCCGCGCGATCGCTGACATACGCGCTGGCAGGCGATTTTGCGCTCGCGCCATTGTGGCTGCTTTTTCTGGCATTGTACGCCGCGGCGTTTCTCTTGCTGCTGCGGAGCCGACTGGTCGCGCAATATCGGGGCGAGAACTTAAGCGAAGGCCAAGCGGTCGTGCCGCGTCGCGCAATCGCGCCACGCGCAACCGGGAAGACTCCGGCTTCGTCGTGGGAAATTCCGCTGGTTTCCGGAACGGTCGGTGCGATTTTCGAAAAAGAAGTGCGCTACGCCCTCCGCAGCGGCCCCATGCTCTTGAATTTCGTGATTCCCGTCATACTCGTGGTTTTTTTCGGAATCACATTTCATCAACAAGGAAGTCATGCGGATTTTTTTAACCGTTCACCGGACATGGCGTTCCCCATCGCGATTGCCTACACGTTCTTGATTCAGATGAACATGGTGTTCAACAGCTTTGCCTACGAAGGCGGCGGCGTGCAGTTCTTGCTTTTTTCTCCCGTGCGCTTTCGCGACGTGATGGCTGGGAAAAATTTACTTCAGGGCTTGGCTGCCGTGATGGAGGCGCTGGCCGTGTGGGCCGCGGTCGCTTGGCTTTTCGCGCCGCCGCCGGCGCTGATCGTGACGGCGACGTTTGCGGGGCTTCTGTACGCGACGCTCGCGAATTTCGCTATCGGGAATATTTTGTCCGTGTGGTTTCCGCGGCGGCTCGATTTTGGCGCGTTTCGGAGGAAAAAATTGGCCGGCGTCACAATGCTAATCGGCATGGTGTCGCAAGGCATCTTGATCGGGTTGGGCGCGGGCGTGTTTCTGCTGGCGAAGCATTTTGACCGCATGGGCTTGGTGACGCCCGTTTTTCTCGTGTTTGCGGGCGTCGCCGGAGCGGGGTATTGGTTCAGCCTGACAAAAATTGATCGTCTGGTGCTGACCCGTCGCGAAACCCTGACAACCGAACTTTGCCGAGCCGAGTAGGTCAGATTAATTCCGCTGTTGGCAACGCCGTTTGAATAGAAAGGAAGGATAGCCGTGAGGAAGCGATTTTTTTTGTCAGTTTTCGTTTTGACATTTGCGAGCGCGCTGCCAGTCCAAGCGCAATCGAAGGGCTCCAGCAACGTCCCGGGCTCGATGGCGCAGGACATGAGGCAGTTTGTCGAGACACCGGCGATTCCAGGATACGAAGCGGATCTCGCCGCGAAGATTCGCGCGCGGCTGAGCGCGCTGTCGCCGACGACAGACAATTTGGGCGACGTGATCGTCACGCTCGGCAGCGGCGGCCCGAAGCGGCTGATTGTCGCGCCCATGGACGAGCCCGGATATGTCGTCAGCAATATCACGGACAATGGCTACATTCAACTTCAGCGCCTGCCTCAATTCGCGCCCTTGCCAATGTTCAACGAACTCTACTCCGCCCAGCCGGTTCAGATCCAGGCGGCTTCCGGAAAATGGATCAACGGCGTCGTGGCGGGACTTTCGGTGCACTTACTGCCGGGACGCTTGAATCCGCCGGATCCTTCGGATATTGAAAACATGTGGGTGGACGTAGGCGCGACGTCGGCGGCGGAAGTGAAGCGAATCGGCGCTGATTTGCTGAGTCCCGTGGTGATCGACCGCACACTCTACGACATGGGTTCAGGTTTTGAAACGGCACCCGCGATTGGCGATCGCTTCGGCGACGTGGCGCTCGTCGAATTGCTGCGGCGATTGGATCCGTCGAAATTGAACGGCACGCTTGTCGTTGCGTTCGTGGCGCAGCAATGGACCGGGGCGCGCGGACTCGAACGCGTCGTAGATGCCGAAAAACCAGATGAATTGATTTTTGTGGGGCGGCTGACAGCCAGTCCTCCCCTTCCGGCCGAGCCGACGCTGCATCGCGGTCCGCGGCGCGATCTAGGGAGCGGCGTACTGATGGGCGATCAGGACGTCAGCGGGAAGTTCTCAGGACTAGGCGCGGACTTGGAAAAAGTCGCGGCGGAAAACAAAATTCCCTTTGAGCAGGATTATTCCGCGGCATTGATGCCCCGGAGTTATTTGCCCGCGCCGAAGCTGCCCGCACGCACCGTGCATCTGGCGATTGCTACGGCATGGCCTTCCACGCCGGCGGAAATGATCAGCAGTAAGGACTTGAGCGATCTGATTGATTTGCTTCAGGTCTATCTGCAGGGCTCGGCTCCGAATAGCAGCACGCAAATTGCCCACGATTATTTGCCGTTACCGCTTCCGCCGATACATGGAATCCCAACGAACGAGCAACTTCTTTCGCGTCTCGTCGAAGCCTACGGCGTAAGCGGACACGAAGGGCCGGTGCGCGAAGTGGTGAAGAGTTTACTGCCGCAGTGGGCGAAGCCGGAAAAGGATGGCGCGGGGAATTTGATTCTACATGTCGCGACTGCACCGCCAAGCGCGCACGCGCCGAAAATCATGGTCGTTGCGCACATGGACGAAATTGGCTACATCGTCGAGCAAATCATGCCGGATGGCAAGCTCGCCGTCAGCGGCGGAGGCGGAATTCCATATTTCTTCATCGGCCACGCCGCGCTCGTGCACACGAAAACCCGCGCATCCGTGCCGGGAATTATGGAACTGCCGCAGGGCTGGGACGAGCCGGGATTCCAATGGCCCCGCGGCCGCGCATTGCTCTCGCATGTGGACGTCGGCGCGCGTTCGCCGGAAGAAGTGGCGAAGCTCGGGATCGCCGTCGGAGATTACATCACGATACCGAAAATGTATCGCAGGCTCGCGGACACACGCGCGAATTGCCGCAGCTTCGACGATCGCGTGGGAGACGCCGCGTTGATTTCGGCTGTATGGGCGCTCGGGCCGGATCTGAAGGGGCGCGACGTGACGTTCGTCTGGTCCACTGGCGAAGAACTGGGGCTGGTCGGAGCGGGCAAGTTGGCGAAGCGGCTGGCCGCGGAAGGCAAAGAGCCAGATTACGTTTTTGCCGTGGACACCTTCGTCAGTTCCGATTCGCCTCTCGAATCGAAGCGTTTCGGCGATGCGAAAGTTGGCGATGGATTCGTTGTTCGTGCGGTCGATAATTCCAATACCGTACCGCGCAAGCTGGAGCAAAGAGTCGTAGCTCTTGCGCGCGCGAATCACATTCCCGTTCAATACGGCGTCACGGGTGGCGGAAATGATGGCTCCGCGTTTTTGCGCTATGGCTCAATCGATGTGGCGCTGGGCTGGCCCCTGCGCTACTCGCACTCACCCGGCGAAGTGATCGACCTCCGGGATTTAGATTCACTTTCGCGTATCCTGGGTGCCATCGCGCGGAACTGGTAAAGCAAAACTGCGCCATCCGTGCACACAGGAGATTGCGCCAGAGGCACACTCGCGAATTCTTAAGAAAGGCTATTTCTTGCGAGGCCCGACTTGCACTGGGGCGGTCTTCGCGCGCGTGGGCTTCTTAGTTCGGCGCTCCTCTTCAATGAGCGCGGAGATGCGTTCGCAAGAAATGCCGCGAGATTGGAACCAGTCTCTCACATGGGACTGCGCGTGGCATACAGCCGTGCGGATGAAATCGTTCGTAGCCACGATCCATTCGCTGGTACCATCGCTGCGTTGGCCGCCCTCTTGGAGAGTCCAACGATGTTCAATCACCCCGCTGGGGCCCACGCGATATTCGTGGACGCGGTCGTAAGTGAGGCCGGGAATACGGAGCACGTTTATAGCCATGTGCACATTATAACCGATAATCGTTCTAAAGTATAGCCAGCCCCCACCAGACCAGCCGTTTCGGAAATTTTGAAGACGCGGAAAGAATAGCAGCAAGGGGGACAGGGATTTTATGTGCCGGGTGGGCCATGAGGCAGGTGCCCTATTTTCGGACGGAGAAGCACGGAGAGCTGAGCCCTAGGCTAGAGAAGTG
>DATLSS010000045.1:0-24187 GCA_035534035.1 Candidatus Acidiferrales bacterium
CGTAGCGGCGCTCGAGAAGATCAAGGCCACTGGCGATGAGGAAATCGGCGTCAACATCGTCAAGCGCGCTCTCGAAGAGCCCATGCGGCAAATCGCTCACAACGCGGGAGAAGAAGGCGCGGTCATTGTTGGCCGCGTGCGCGATTCGAAGGACGACAACTTCGGCTTCAATGCCGATACCGGCGAATACGGCGACATGGTCAAGGCCGGCGTCATCGACCCCGCAAAGGTCACCCGCTTGGCGCTCCAGAACGCAGCGTCCATCGCGGCCTTGATGCTCACCACGGAAGCTCTCGTGGCGGACATCAAGGAAGACGACAAGAAGGCTGCTGGCGCCGGCGGTCCAGGCGGCGGTGGCGGTGGCATGGGCGGCATGTACTAAACATCTGTGCTGCTTTTGCTGTTCTAGGGGCGGGCTTATCCCGCCCCCTTTTTTTTGTTTACTTGGCACAGGCTTCAGCCGGTGTGGCTTTGCCCTGTGCAAAGGAGGTGGCTAATGATTGGCACGACTGGCGCTACGGTATTGCTCATAGCCAATTCGGTGCTGGCGGCCTTACCGACTTGGTGCTGCGCCGTGGGTGGGGCCTTAAGGCGGCCCTCATAGATGCCGCAATCGCTCTGGTTGTTGTGGCCCTTGCAGCATACGTGGTCGCGGCGATAGAAGCTGCGCGTGGTGTTTGGGGTTCCCGTGCGACGCTGGTTTGAGGCCTTTCGTATTTCGCGCGCTCCGTTTCTCTTGGAGCGCCCTTTTTCTTGCCCACTTCCTGACCTTACGTACAGGTTCCGCCAAGACACCATTCGCTCGCCGCAGTCTTGAACTCGCTCCTTCGCCACGCTACGCTGGAACCGCTCAGCCATCACCGCCGCCGATCCATTGCGGCACAACTTTTTGGTTCCCGGGGTGTTTTAAGGATGGCAGGGCAATTAACGCACTGAGGTGAAGACGATGATGCGTAAATACGGCTTTTTGCATTTGTTCTTGCTTGCGTTCGTACTTCTCGCCATACCAACCGTTTCTCACGCCCAGGTCCGCATCGGCGTGTCTGTCAGAATCGGCCCGCCGGCTCTGCCCGTCTACGCGCAACCGCTCTGCCCTGGCCCCGGCTATATTTGGACCCCCGGCTACTGGGCCTACGGCGACGACGGCTACTATTGGGTTCCCGGAACATGGGTGTTGGCTCCCGAGCCCGGACTACTTTGGACCCCCGGCTATTGGGGTCGGGGCGAGGGCGTTTATGTCTGGCACCGCGGCTACTGGGGACCGCACGTTGGCTTCTACGGTGGCATTAACTATGGTTTCGGCTACACCGGCGTCGGCTTCGTCGGCGGATACTGGCGCGGCCGCGAGTTCTTCTACAACCGCTCCGTTACTCGCATCAACGTAGATGTCATCCACAATGTTTACGACCGTCGCGTCGACGAGCACTTTGACAACCGCGTCAGCTTCAATGGCGGACGCGACGGAATCGACGCTCGCCCGAATCGTGAAGAAGAGCTTGCCGATCATGATCGCCACTTCGACGCAACCCGCGCCCAAGTGGAGCATCGCGACGAAGCCAGCCACAACCGCGCGCAGTTCGCCTCCGTCAATCACGGCCGCCCCGACGTCGCAGCCACGCCGCGCCCCGGCGCATTCAACGATCGCGGCGTCGGGCACGCAAACGCTCGAGGCGACCGCTTCAACAACAACGCGAACAATAACCGCAGCTCCTATCGCTCCAACGGCCGCGGCAATCAGCCGAACCGCAACAACCAAATGCGCCAGAACAGAAACGGGCGTCCCAACCGCGGCAACCCTCGCAACCAAAAAAAGGGCCCGCCGCCCAAGAAACAGAAGCCTCACGGCCCCGGCGGTGACGCCCGCCGCCGCTAGCCCTTAAGTACGAACTTCTGTAAGGCTCTCCACCGCCCGGCGCTTCTTGCCGGGCGGTCTTTTTATTCCTGCCACCTTCGCTCGCCGCCCTTCGCGCCCCTTCCTTGCCGACCGACGGTCGTCCGCTGGGGCGTAACGCGCCGCATCCGGTGGGCCTAGATTCTCACCATCCCCGCTGCGGGCGTCCTCGGCGCCGCCTTCTACCGCATGTTCATCCTCTGACTCCACCAACCCGCTGTGGCTTGCTGCTGTCGCGGCCGACTGGATTCGGCCCGCTCAGCCCTTTGACAGACTGCATACCACAACTGGCGCGCAGAATTTCTAGGGACGAAACTCTGCGCCACCAAATGCAGATGCAAAGACGGCGTCGGTAGCGCAGAGCCTCGCCGTTTGAGGTTCTGCGGCTTTTTGCTTGCCTCTCCTTCCCCACGACAAGCCTCCAAAAGCCACAGGCGCGCGCGCTACCCTTCAGCCCTGCATTTGTGCTAGCGTGGAGAAGGGCGCAGACTGAAACCGTGGCGACAACGAACAGCAGAAAAAATCGCGGCGCACACTCCGCTGTTTTTTTCGCGCATTTCTGATCGCTACAGCAAATTATTAGAATTGCCCGTGACTTACACAAAACATACACTCGCGCTCATTTCTAATCGGGTACAAAAGCGCACTTTCGCGTTTTCGCTTTTTTAACACTTTTGCGGAGAAGGCCGCGCGACGCACTGACTAAAAATGCCCGAAACCAAATCCCCATTCGCCACCGTCGAGGAAGCGCTCGAAGAAATTCGCCAGGGCCGCATGATCGTCCTGGTCGACGACGAAGACCGCGAAAACGAAGGCGACCTGACCATGGCCGCCGAAAAAATCACGCCCGAAGCGGTGAACTTCATGGCCAAGGAAGGCCGCGGCCTCATCTGCCTGGCGCTCACCGAAGAGCGCTGCGACGCGCTCAATCTGACGCCCATGTCCCAGCGAAACACTTCCGCGTTCGGCACACCATTTTGCGAGTCGATTGACGCGCGCCGCGGCACCACCACCGGCATCAGCGCCGCCGACCGCTCGACCACCATCCTCGCGGCAATCAATCCCGACGCGCGCCCTGAAGATCTCGCGCGCCCCGGACACATTTTTCCTTTGCGCGCGCGCCGCGGCGGCGTCCTCGTCCGCGCCGGACAAACGGAAGCCTCGGTCGACCTCGCGCGCATCGCGGGCCTCGAGCCTGCCGGCGTGATTTGCGAAATCATGAATGACGACGGCACCATGGCACGCGTCCCGCAGCTCGCCGACTTTTGCCGGCGCCGCAATTTGAAATTGCTGACCATCGCCGACCTAATTCGCTACCGCATGCAGCACGAGCGTTACGTCAAGCGCATCGCGGAGACGGTTCTCCCTACGCGGCACGGTGACTTTCGCATGATCACTTTTGCCAGCGAAGTGGATAACGAACTGCACGTCGCCCTCACGCGCGGCGAACTCGCGGGCAGCCAGCCGCCGCTTGTGCGCGTTCATTCGCATTGCCTCACGGGAGACGTTTTCAGTTCGCTCACCTGTGATTGCCGCGAAATTATCGATCGCTCGCTCGAAGCCATTGCCGCCGAAGGCCGCGGCGTTTTCGTTTATCTGCATCACACCGGGCGTGGTTTTCGCATTGATTCAGCGGCGGAAGAAGGCGGCGCGCTCCCGCGCATTCTTTTTCACTCGCGCGCGGAAATCGATCAGGATTTGAATCGTCAGCGCATGGTGTGGCGCGAAAGCGGCATCGGTTCACAGATTTTAATTGATTTCGGATTGCGAAGAATTCGCGTGCTCACAAATCATCCGCGCAAAATCGTCGCGCTCGAAGGCTACGGCCTGCAAATCGCGGAGCAAGTGCCTCTGCGCCTCACGCAGCAGAAAACTTCTCACCAGCCGCTCTAATTCCGATGGAAAATTCGCGCTCGATTCTGAAGACACCCGTGCTGGTTGTCATTCCGAGGAGCCATGCGACGAGGAATCTGCATTTTTCGAGGATACGAATTTTTCGTCGCGTTCGTCTGCAGCGCGAATGCGTCCCGTCTGTGTTTCAGTGATTTTTCGCGGGCTTTGCGGGACCCACCGTCACGTAGGGCGCAATCTTCTGGAATCGCTTCTTCGAAATCCGCGGCACCGCCAGCAAATTCCCGGTGCGCTTGAACGGCCCGCTCTTCGTGCGAAAATCGTGATCGATTTCGCCGTCACCGGCCCGATCCCTGGCAATTCTTCGAGCTGCTCCAGCGTCGCGGTATTCAAATTAATCGGATGCGTCGGCAGGGGCTTCTTCGCCGCCATCGCCGCGCTCGCAAACACCAATGCACACACAAAGACGTAAACCAATGCTTGCAAGCCCGGCAGTCCATAACTCTTGCGCGAATTCAGCGCCATGTTCCACTCCTCCGCTCTCGCTATCCATCAGCCGGCCGACTCGTGGCCCTGGGCGTCCCACACTTTTACGTTACCGAACAGTACTGCTTGTGGCTCGACTTGCGCGCGGTCGCCGACGATTACGATTTGCGCGTTGGCGGAGTCGAAATAGCGCCGCGCCGCTTCCAAAACATCGCCGGCCTGCAACGCGCGGACTTTCTCGCGAAATGTTTCGAGGTAATCCTCGGGCAGAGCGTTCAGATACACAGTCGAAAGCTGCGCGAGCAAGCCATCCTGCGTGGCGATGCCGAGCGAAAAAACGCCGCTCAAATAATTTATCGCGTCCGCGAGTTCGCCCCCGCTCACTGGCAACGAACGCAGCCGGTCGAGTTCGTAAAACATTTCCGTGAGCGTTGCCGCAACCACATCGTTGCGAACCGCTGCGTGCACGCTGAAATATCCGTGACGCCGCAGCGCGTGCAGGGCACTGCGCGGGCTGTACGTGTAACCCTTTTGCTCGCGAATATTCGCGACCAGCCGGGAATTGAACGCGCCTCCGTAAATTGCGTTCGCGAGAACGCTGCGTCGCCAATCAGGACTTTGCCGCGTGATCGCCAAATTGCCGAGCAGAATTTCCGTCTGCACGGTTCCTGGCAAATGCACGAGATGCACCGCGCGCCCGCGAGGATGCGGCAACTCTGTTTCACCGAGCGTGGGCGCCAGACCTGCTTTCCACGCACCAAAAGTTTTCTCGACCAGCGCCATCATGCGCTCGCTCGAAAAATCGCCGACAGCAATCAGCAGCGCATTCGACGGCACATAATTCTCGCGGTAAAACGCCGCGAGCGAATCACGCTGGTATCCTTCGACCTGCGCTTCGGTGGGCGCAACGATCGCGTACGGGTGTTCGGCGAAGAGCACGCGACGAAAACGTTCGTTGGCAAGAAATCCCGGCGTGGTGCGTTCGATGCGCAATTCTTCGAGGCGCTGGCGGCGCTCGCGCTCGAATTCGTCCGCGGGAAATGCGGCGTTGCGCGCGAGATCGTCAACCATCGCGAGCAATTTGTCCGCAAATTCAGAAAGCCCGGAGATGGCGATGGCGCTCGTATCCGCGCCAGCCATTGTGCCGAGACTCGCGCCCAGGCGCCGCAACTCCTCTTCAATTTGGCGGCTGGTGCGCGAATGCGTACCCGTGCGAATCACGCGCGAAGTCAGCTCCGCAAGATCGGGCGACTTGCGCGACACGAGCGCATTGCCGGAGCGAAAAAATAATTCAACGCCGATTTTCGGAAATGTGTGTTGCTCCGCGAGCACCACTTGCACGCCGTTCGCAAGCGTGCGAACAGTTCGGCGCGGCCATGCGACGGGCCGCTCGGGTCCGACGGCGGGAGCCGTGACGGGGAATGCGGTTTGCGAAGTCGCGCTTGTCATTGTCTGACTCCTTGTTGAGCTCCTTCATGCGCGGCGGCCGGTGCGGCTTGCACGATCGGTTTGCGGAAAACGATGGAGCGATTTGCGGGCACCAGATATTTTCGCGCTGTCGCTTGAATTTCCGCCGGTGTTACGGAAAGAAAATTATCGAGCACCGTGTTCACGCGCTGCGGATCCTTGTCGAACAATGTGAAACACGCGAGCGCGTGCATCAGGCCGAATCGCGGAACGCCAGCGCCCCCCGACTCGAGCATGGAAAAATAATCTGCGCGGCATTTCACTTTGATTTGTTCGAGTTCATCCGCGTCGAGTGCTTTGTCGCGAACTTCCGCGATCACTTCATCGAATGCGCCGATGGTCGCCTCCGGTGAATATTCCGGCTTGTGATAAATCGTCGTGGTGCCAAGCGTTGGCCCGTTGTATTCGAACGCGTCGGGAAAACCCATGCCACCTTCGGCGGCAATGGCGATTTGCTTTTCTAGAACGAGCGCGCGATGAATGCGACCCGCACGGCCGCCATGAAGCACGCGATCCAAAAGCGCAGAGGCGTACCAATCGCGTTCGTGCCGTTGCGGCATGTTGTAGCCGATGGCGAGCGCGGGAAGCTGGCCGAATTTTTCCTCCACCTCGCCGCGCCGCTCCTCGAGTTGCCGAGGCTCGCTGGTATCCGCGGAAGGCACAGCCGGATGCGACGGAATGCTTTCGAAATATTTGCGAGCAAGTTCAAAGCTTTCCTTCGGTTCCACATCGCCAATGACCAGCAGCACCGCATTATTCGGCGCGTAATAAGTGTGAAAAAAAGTGCGAACATCTTCGAGCGTGGCCGCGTCTAGATCGGCGAAATCGCCGTAAAAGTTGTGCGCGTTCGGCCAATTGCGATATGCCACGGGCGGCAGATCGAGCCACGGAAAACCGCCATAGGGCTGGTTGAGCACGTTGACGCGCACTTCTTCCTTCACTACGTCGCGCTGATTGCGCAGATTCTCATCGTCCACTTTCAGCGCGCGCATGCGGTCCGCTTCGAGCCACAGAACGCGCTCGAGCGCATTCGAAGGCACCACTTCAAAATAATTCGTGATGTCATAATTCGTTGTCCCGTTCAAAACGCCGCCGGAGGAGTTGATCAGCCGGATGTGCTCCATTTTCCCTGCATGTTCCGAGCCTTGAAACATCATGTGCTCGAAAAGGTGCGCGAAGCCGCTGCGGCCGCGCGGCTCCAGGCGAAATCCAATTTGATAATAAACGCCGACCGTTACGATCGGTGCGGAATGATCCGGCGAAATGACGACGCGAAGGCCGTTTGCCAGCGTTTCGGTTTCAACCGGAATCTGCAAATTCGACAAGGCTTCCTCCTCGCAGTGAAATTATCGCTTCGGCAGCACGCGATCGAGCTGCCGCAATTTTCTTTTCGCATCCGAAGCCAGCACACGCGCGGAAAGGCGCGCAAGCGCCGCGTAAGCGCGCGGAAATTCCTCGGGCCAGCTCGCAAGCGCGGCGCGATGCCGCGCCACGGTCGAATAATCGCCGCGCGCCACGGGGCCCGTCCAGGATTTGCGCGCACCCAAATGTTCGTAGTTCGCCAGTGTCTGCCGAATCAGCGGCAGTAGGGCCAGTTTCGCACGCTGACGCCGAAATCCCGCGCGCATTAAAATGAGCGTCGCGCTTTCAAACAGCGCCAGCACGTACGGCGCGGCGAACGTCGCGGCGGCGTGATACGAGGGTTTGACGGACCGTCGGAGCATTACCGGAGCGCCACCGAGCGCCCGCGCGACACGTCGAGCTGCTTTTTGCGCTCGCCTGTCGCCTTCAATCACGAACGCGACGCCTTCAAGCACCGGCGCGCCGCGCCCACTGAATGTCTGCAACGGATGCATCGCGCCTGTCGCTGCGCCGACACGCGCGAATGGTTCGAGTACGCGATCGTCGAGCGCGCCGCTCGTGTGCAACACAATTCTCCCGCGCCATTCCTCTCCGCCGGCGCGCGCGAATTTTACAGCCACATCACGGACGGCATCATCCGGCGTCGCGATCAGAACCACATCGGCATCCAGCACGCGCCGTGTTACTCCGCCGTGCGCGTGGCCGCCGCCAATCGCGCGCACCGCCGACCGCGCCGTGCCGAAAGAGCGCGTGACGACTGCGCCGATCGTCCATCCACGCACACGCAGGCTGCGCCCCAGCGCGCGCCCGACCCGGCCCGCGCCTACGATTGCAATTGTGCTGCCCATTCTCTCCCTTCCATCATCCGTCCCCCATCTTCATGAAACCGTTTCTCAACGACGCCACATGATAGGATAGCGTGTTCGTTTAATCCGCGCTTCGGAAAAACCATCATTGCACAACTTCGCGATAATCTTCTTCATCGCTCTCGCGGCATTCTGGATTTTGATGGCTTTGCTCAGCTATCGCGGAATGGCGCGCATCCCCGCGCTCAGCCGCGTGGCACCGTTCGACGGCCCAAATTTTCCGCGCGTTTCCATTCTTTTCGCCGCGCGCGACGAATCCGCAAAAGTGCCCGAGGCGCTCGCTTCCCTGCTTGCGCTCGATTACCCGAATTACGAAGTGATTGCCGCGGACGACCGTTCCGCTGACGCGACGCCGCGCATTCTGGATGATTTCGCGCGCCGCAATCCGAAATTGAAAGTGGTCCACATCGCCGATTTGCCGCAAGGATGGTTGGGAAAACCGCACGCGCTCGAAATGGCGTATCGCGAATCGACGGGCGAATGGTTGGTATTTACCGATGCAGACGTGCAATTCGCACCCGATTTGTTGCGGCGGACGCTTGCGTTGATGGAGCAGGCGCGGTCCGATCATTTGACGCTGCTGGCGGGACTGGATTTGCATGGATTCTGGGAACCGACCGCCGTGGGATATTTGGGCGTTTGTTTTGCGGTTGGTGTGCGGCCGTGGCGCGTGAGCAATCCAAAATCAAAAGTCTATATGGGAGTGGGCGCGTTTCAAATGATCCGGCGCTCGACTTACGAAGCGATCGGAACGCACCGGCGGCTGGCGATGGAAGTGCTCGACGACATGAAACTCGGAAAACTGGTGAAGCGGCACGGCTTTGCGTCCGGCGTCGCGCCCAGCGAGAATTTTCTGCGCATTCGCTGGCAGGAAGGCATCGGCAACGTCATCAAGGGCATGACGAAAAATATGTTCGCGGGATTCGACTTCAGCGTGACGAAGACGCTCGCAGGCGTCCTGGGAATTCTTGCGATCAGCGTGCTGCCGTTTCTCGGATTTATTTTCGCGCGAGGTCCCGCGCAAATCGCCGCGGGAGTGGCTGCCGCGATGGCAATATTTTTCGAGTCCCAACTGATGACCCAAGCGCGCGCTTCGCGGTGGTTTGGCCTGACGCATCCGCTCGGCGCGCTGGTCGTTATTTACATCATCGTGCGCTCGATGGTGGTGACGCTGGCGCGCGGCGGTGTGGTGTGGCGGGGGACATTTTACGCGCTCGAGGAGTTGAAGCGGGGGTTGGTATAGTGTTTGATGCCCCCGACAGAAAACAAAATGCGTAGCGGGCTTTTTTGAATGGACAAACAGGTGGGCCAGAACAGTCGACATGCTTCAATTCATTAGATACGGACCAGGGGTCGCGATGATCGCGGCGGCCGTGTTGCTCCTGTGGTCTACCGTTGAACGTCCAAAGCCGGGAACCAAATGGACTGGCGCTACATTTCTGGCGCACCGGGGCTCTTCTTGCTCTATCAAGGTGTCCACACGTTACTCAAATTACGGTATGCCGCCACGGCGAACTCCTTCGCTGCGCGAAATACCCTTCGCGCATCGTCGGTAGACTAGGCGCTGGGAAAAGCAGGTCCCTCACCGCCGTTCGCGGAAAACGCGACCGGGTTCGGGATGACAGCGAACGACAACAGCTGATTAGGGTTTTGCGGCTTCGGTGGAGGGTGGAACGGATGTTTCTGACGCGGCTGCGGCGGGGGCGTTGTCGAACAGGGGGCCGAGGTCGCGTTGTTTGAGGACGCGTATTTTGTCGCGCAACGTGGCGGCGCGCTCGAATTCGAATTTCTTCGCGGCTTCGCGCATTTGCGTTTCGAGTTGAACGATGGCCGCGGCGAGTTGCTCTTCGTTGTGAATTTCGCCCAGCGGAGCATCGTCGAGCGGCACCGTGACGTAATCGGCTTCGACAATCGCCGCGAGTTGCATGTCCACCGACTTGATGATCGACTGCGGCGTGATGTTGTTTTCGCGGTTGTAGGCGGTTTGCTTGGCGCGGCGGCGATTCGTCTCGCCGATGGCCTGGCGCATGGAATCGGTCATTACGTCGGCGTAAAGAATCGCGCGGCCTTCAATATGCCGCGCGCAGCGCCCGATGCTTTGAATCAGCGAAGTGGCGCTGCGGAGAAATCCCTCTTTGTCCGCGTCGAGAATCGCCACCAGAGAAACTTCCGGCAAGTCGAGTCCCTCGCGCAACAGATTGATGCCGATCAGCGCGTCGAATTCCCCCCGCCGCAAATCGCGCAGAATGCGCACGCGTTCCAGCGTTTCGATTTCCGAGTGCAAGTACCGGCAGCGCACACCCACTTCGCCAAAATATTCCGCCAAATCCTCGGCCATGCGTTTTGTCAACGTAGTAACGAGGACGCGCTCGTTGCGTTCCGCGCGCACGCGAATTTCTTCGAGCAAATCGTCCACTTGCCCCTTGATCGGCCGGACTTCAATCTCCGGATCGATCAATCCCGTGGGACGAATCAACTGCTCAGCGACAACGCCGCCTGATTTCGTCAGCTCGTACGGCCCCGGCGTTGCGGAAACGTAGACCACTTGATTGACGCGATGCTCGAATTCCTCGAATGTGAGCGGACGATTGTCGAGCGCCGAAGGCATGCGAAAACCATAATCAACGAGCGTTTGCTTGCGCGAACGGTCACCGTGATACATCCCGCGAAGTTGCGGAATCGATTGGTGCGATTCGTCGACCACCAGCAAATAATCGCTGGGGAAATAATCGAGCAGCGTGGGCGGCGCTTCGCCGGGCAAGCGCCCGGAGAGATGGCGCGAATAATTTTCGATACCATGACAGTAGCCGATGGTGCGAATCATTTCAATGTCGAAGCGCGTGCGCTGCTCGATGCGCTGCGCCTCCACGATTTTTCCCTGCCGCGCCAGTTCCGTGTGCCACCATTCGAGTTCTTCCAGAATGCTTTGCACCGCGCGGCCCTTCTGCTCGGCGGGAAGGACGTAGTGCGTCTTCGGATAAATCGGCAGGCGCGAAATCTCCTCGGTGGGCGAAACGATTTCGCCCGTCAGCGGATCGATGCGGCGGATGGCTTCAATTTCGCTGCCCCACATTTCCACGCGAACGGCCAGATCGTCATACGGCGGATGGATTTCAATTGTGTCTCCGCGAACGCGAAAAGTGCCACGCCGCAAATCCTCCCCGCGCTCGTAGAGAATTTCGACCAGCTTGCGCAGAATCGCGTCGCGCGAAAGCGTCTGCCCCTTTTCGAGCATCAGCATCATGCCGTAATACGCTTCGGGCGAGCCGAGGCCGTAAATGCAGGAAACGGATGCGACAATGATGACGTCGCGGCGCTCGAAAAGCGAACGCGTCGCGCTCATGCGCAGCTTGTCCAGCTCGTCGTTGATGGTCGCTTCCTTTTCGATGTAAGTATCGGACGAAGGCATGTACGCTTCGGGCTGGTAATAATCGTAGTAGCTGACGAAATATTCCACGGCGTTGCGCGGGAAAAACGAACGGAATTCATGAAAAAGCTGCGCGGCCAGAGTTTTATTGTGCGCCAGCACCAGCGTGGGACGATTCAGTTTCTCGATCACCTTGGCCATGGTGAACGTTTTGCCCGAGCCTGTTACGCCCAGCAGCACTTGATGTTTATCGCCGCCAGAAATTCCCTGCTCGATTTGCGCGATGGCTTCGGGCTGGTCGCCGCGGGGTTCGTAATCGCTCGAAAGCTTGAAATCCATGCCGGAGTCTCTCTGCGCGCAATTTGGGCGCTGCGTAAAACTTCGATTATAACGCAAACGGCGCGGCAATTCCTTGCGTGACGCAGGATCGCACGCGGTTGAGCGAGCATACCGCTAGGCCCTCACGCCACGTAATGAAACATCGCAGTTTTTCGGGGTATCTGCTGCCGCGCTATTCGACGACGTTCGCGGTCAACACTTGCTGGCCCTCAGGCTGGCGTACCTGAGCCGACTGCTCGGCAGTCACGAAAATGGAGAACTGTTTATACGGAGTTGGAGTCTTAAATTCTCCCTTGAGGTTGCTGTCCATATGCAATTCGCCTTCATTTTCCGGTGCGTGGCCGCTCGCCTGGATCCACACGACGTAAACCTCCTCGGCGGGCGTTAATGCGCTGGGATGCGCCAGATAGCGGACCCGCATTTCCACTGCCGTGTTCTTGTTGCGGTCGTGACTGACTTCCACGGTTGCTTTGGCGCTGGGGACAGATGATGCAGCGGTCATAATCACCTTGTGTCCTCGACCGAACGGGCCCCACATCAATCCCATCGCCAAAACCAGCGGCAACACGGCAACCAAGAAACTGCGTTGACCCATTGCGCCGGATTCGAATCGCGAGCACAACTTCGTTCGAGTTGTTATAGTACGAATTAACTTTTTCATGAATTTCTCCCAGAAGAAATGAATTTGGCCTAGCGATGTCGCGCAGCGAGGAGGCAACGAGGATGCAACGGCAAAGCTCTAGTTTCTAGTATACCACCATGGCGACGGGCCGATTTTTTATATGGAGCGGAAATTGCCCCCTCGGTCCCTGAGTTTCCCGCCAACGGCTCGGAAATGGAATGCCCGCTCTGCAAAACCAAAGGCACCTACACTCGTCAGGATTTGCGTTACCAGCCGGAATAAAATTCGCGAGTCGCGAAATTCAGCCGGCAGGCTCTAGAAATTTGTTTAAAAACTCTACATGTTCTCATTCGACGAGCAACGCAGCGAGGGGAGGAATCTGCTTCTTTTCTCTTTCCTTTTTCCTTTCGGGTTTTGCCGGTGCCCCATCTTGAACGCCTTTCGTGAAGGGTGGGCTTTTCGTTTAGCCAGTTCCTACAAAATTTGCACCACGGGCGCGCCCGCCGCGCGGCCTGCCTCGGCCACGCGCGCGGCGACATTCCGCGCCACGGCATAGATGCTTTTCGCGCCCGGCGCGTCCGGCCCTTGCGCCGCAACGGGTTTTCCCGTGTCGCCGCCGATGCGAATCTGCGAATCGATTTCAATCTCGCCCAGAAACGGCGCGCCAAAAGTCTTCGCCATGCGCTCGCCTTCGCCGTGGCCGAAAACGTCGATGCGCTGGTCGCAATGCGGGCACGAAAAATAACTCATGTTCTCGACGATGCCCAAAATTTCCACACTCACTTGCCGGAACATTTCAATCGCCTTGCGCACGTCGGCCAACGCGACTACTGACGGCGTGGTGACGAGCACCGCTCCCGAAATGGCGGCCGTCTGCACCAGCGAAAGCTGCACGTCTCCTGTGCCCGGCGGCAGATCGACGATTAAATAATCGAGCTCGCCCCACTGCACGCTGCGCAGGAATTGCTGCATCACTCCGTGCAGCATCGGCCCGCGCCAGATCAGCGGACGGTCGCCCGGATTCAGTAGCCCCATCGAAATCACTTTCAGCCCGTACGCTTCCACGGGAACAATCATGTTTTCCGCGAGGGCGCGCGGCTGTTCCGTCGTCCCCAGCATCAACGGAACGTTCGGCCCGTAAACGTCCGCGTCCATCAAGCCCACTTTCGAGCCCATTTTTTGCAGCGCGATGGCCAGATTCACGGCAACGGTAGTTTTGCCCACGCCGCCTTTGCCGCTGGCCACCGCGATCAAATGCTTTACGCCGCGAATTGGCTCTTTTTCCGGCAACCGCCGGCCTCCCGGTGTCGCCGCGTCAAATTTCAAATCGAACGAGCGCACGCCTTGCAAGCGTCCCACCGCCGCGCGTATTCCGCGTTCGAGCGTATCGCGATACTCAGGCTCCGGCCGCAACAGCGACATCACCAGCGAAATGTCGCCCTCGCGCACCACCAGGCTGCGCACCATGTTCAGCGACAATATGCTGCGATGATGCTCCGGGTCTTCGACCGTCCGCAGCGCCTCGTATACCACCCCTTCCGTCAATGGATTGCCAGTCATTCCAGGTCCTTTCACACGTCACACGCGCGACTTGCCGCCATTACGAACTCCATCATAGGACGCCTGTGTCGCAGGGGCAACCCAACCAAAGCACCCAAAATTCGGGTGGTGTCCTAACTTGAGGCGAGATTGGGGTCAATCAATTGCGTGGATGTTTACGCTCGCCGTAAATCCGGCGTCGCAA
This sequence comes from Candidatus Acidiferrales bacterium, assembly GCA_035534035.1. GTDB lineage: Bacteria > Acidobacteriota > Terriglobia > Acidiferrales > UBA7541 > DAHUXN01. Next base: position 13,996 of record DATLSS010000045.1, read on the forward strand.
GGTCATAAGCCATTGGGGGGGGCCCTGCCCAGCAGCGTAACGAGCCCAGACCTGAGCGATTAGTGCCTCCATTACGGCAAAAACGACCATGCCCAATACGATCAGAGTCGACGTGCTTATGTGAAAACCTGCCAGGTGGTGTACCACCGTTGAACCGGTCCTCGACCACATCACCGATCGGCATACCCGGACGCCACCGAAATTCGGTCATCCACCAAAGTCGTTGCCTTGGGGAGTATAATGAAAAAATCATGAAGACCTCTCGCTTCAGGTTTCTGGTCATCTTGTGCGTGGCGGCATTGTTATTCTCCGTGTTGACGCTGACCTCCGCTCCGTTGCTTTTAGCCGTCCTCGTTCCGCTCTGGTTCTTCTTTGCTGCCGTTGTCGTTTTCGAGATACGCAGCATTGAAGAGCTCTGCGATTCACTGCAGTCCCCTCTGCTGCCCATATTTTCGGCGCGACCTCCTCCGGTCCGATAACTCTCACACGAGTACCGCCGTTCGGCGGGCCATTTTGCACATTCGGGTTGCCAATCGATCTGCGTTTGTCTGCAGATTCCGGCAAACGTTCATCTGTCCGGAGGACAAGTGTCCATCAAACGTTTCGTGCGCAAGACACTGCTCTGTATTGTCTTTGGAGGCGGCTCCGTTCTGCAGACGCGAATGAGCCCCGAAAAAATCGAGGAGCTGCTTCACTCCATGAATCAAGCGCGAGTCGAAGTCGTGGTCCCTGAGCTCGACAGTCAGGACGAGGTACGCAGGATAGTTCAGGAACCATGAATCCGCTCCGCTTTGCGCCGAGTGCGGCGAACAGGATAGAATGGAGCGTGCGGGGCGAAACAAGGGGAACGTTCCGGTGGAACGCTCCTTACCCATTGCATTACTCCCGAGACGGCCACAAGAGAGGCTTGCGACGCTTGCTCAGAAGCAAGCATCCAACACCAAAGCATGGATGCCGATAGGTTTGTTGAAAATATAATTGCGTTTTTCGTCGGGACCAAACACGAGCGCGATATCAAGAAGCTCGAGCCTCTGGTTGCGCAGATCAATGCGCTCGAACCCGAGATGCAGAAGCTCGCCGACGACGACTTCCGCATCAAGACCGCGGAAATGAAGATGCAGGTCACGTCGAAGCTCGAAGGCGTGGACATAAAAGACCCCGAATACCGCGCGAAAATGCAGGAGGCTTTTGCGCCGGTCCTTGTGCCCGCGTTTGCCCTGGCGCGCGAAGTGGGCCGCCGCAAACTCGGCATGCGGCATTTCGACGTGCAGTTGATCGGCGGAATGGTGCTGCATGACGGAAAAATCGCGGAGATGAAAACCGGCGAAGGAAAAACGCTGGTTGCCACGCTTCCCGCCTATTTGAACGCACTCGCGGGACGCGGTGTCCACATCGTCACCGTCAACGATTATCTCGCCCGACGCGACGCGGAGTGGATGAGTCCCATTTATAAAACGCTCGGCCTTACCGTCGGCGTCATCGTCCATGATCTTGACGACGTGCAGCGCCGCGCCGCCTACGCCGCAGACATCACCTACGGCACCAACAACGAATTCGGCTTCGATTATCTGCGCGACAACATGAAGTACGATCTCGCGGATTGCGTCCAGCGCGGCCACCATTTTGGGATCGTCGACGAAGTCGATTCGATTTTGATTGACGAGGCGCGCACGCCGCTGATCATTTCCGGCCCCGCCGAGGAATCCACCGACAAGTATTACCGCATCGACAAAATTATCCCCAAGCTCATCAAGGAGATTGACTACACGCTCGACGAAAAGCACAAGACCGCGACGCTAACCGAGGAAGGCGTGGCGAAATGCGAGCGGCTGCTCGATTTGCCCAACATGTACGACCCGCAAAACCTCGAACTGATTCATCACGTCTATCAGGGGCTTCGCGCGCATTCCCTGTACACGCGCGACGTGGATTACGTGGTGAAAGAAGGCGAAGTCGTCATCGTTGACGAATTCACGGGCCGCCAGATGCCCGGCCGGCGCTGGTCCGACGGTTTGCATCAGGCTATCGAAGCCAAGGAAGCGGTGAAAATCGAGCGCGAAAATCAGACTCTCGCCACCGTCACGTTCCAGAATTATTTCCGCATGTACAAAAAACTTTCGGGCATGACGGGTACGGCCGAGACGGAAGCGAAAGAGTTCAATAAAATTTACGGCCTCGACGTGGTGGTGATTCCGACGAATCGCACGCTGATTCGCCTCGAAAATCCCGACGTGGTCTATCGCACGGAAGCGGAAAAACTCGAAGCGGTGGTGAATGGAATTATGCAGGAAGACGGCACGTACTCGAGCGGCGTGCGCCAATTGCACGAAAGCGGCCAGCCCGTGCTCATCGGCAGCATATCAATCGAGAAGTCCGAGAAAATTGCGGAGCACTTGAAACAATCCGGCATCCCGCACCAAGTCTTGAACGCCAAGCAACATGAGCGCGAAGCGAAAATCATCGCACAGGCGGGACGCAAGGGCGCTGTCACCGTCTCGACCAACATGGCCGGCCGCGGCACGGACATTTTGCTTGGCGGCAATCCGGAAGCGATGACGCGCGATTATTGCCTCAAGAATAAGCTTGCGATTCCGTACGCGCCCGCCAGCGCCGTCATCGGCAATGGCGACGAGCATCCCGGCGCGACTGAAACTCCTAAAGAAATTCCGCAAGAGGCGGCGGCTGGCGGAAACGGCGCGGGCAATGTGGCCATGGTTCTGTTCCAGCAGGAAGGCAAAATCTTTCAGGTGCCTCTTGAGCAATGGAAGCCGCTTTACGACCAGTACGCCGAGCAGTGCAAAACAGAGCACGACGAAGTTGTCGCCATGGGCGGTTTGCATATTCTCGGCACGGAACGTCACGAGGCGCGCCGCATCGACAATCAGTTGCGCGGACGTGCGGGACGCCAGGGCGACCCCGGCTCGTCGCGATTTTATTTGTCGCTTGAAGACGATTTGCTCCGCATCTTCGGCGGCGAGCGAGTGCAGAAATTCATGTACATGCTCGGAATGAAGGAAGGAATCCCCATTGAGTCGCGCCTGATTTCGAAGCGTATCGAAAACGCGCAAAAATCCGTCGAAGCGCAAAACTTCGAGGCTCGCAAGCACCTGCTGGAATACGACGACGTGATGAACAAGCAGCGCGAAACGATTTATTCCATCCGCCGCGCCGTGCTCGAAGGAAAAGACCAGAAGGACGACATCCTCGCGCTCACCGAAGACCTGATGAACGATCTTGTCGACACCTATTGCCCGCGCGAGCAGCATCCCGATCAGTGGAACGTCGCGCAGCTTTCCGGCGAAGTCCTCAAGCAATTCGGCCTCGACATCAAAGCCGCCGGAATCGACCCGTTGCAGATGACTCACGACACTCTTCTCGACGAGCTGATCGAGAAAGCGAAGCAGCGTTACGAGGAGAAGGAAAAATTATTCGGCGCGCAAATGATGCGCTGGCTTGAGCGCCACATCATGCTCGATATCGTTGACGCGCAATGGAAAGACCACCTGCTCACTCTCGATCACTTGAAGGAAGGCATTGGCTTGCGCGGCTACGGGCAGGTGGATCCGCTCGTCGAGTTCAAAAAGGAAGGCTTCAAGCTTTTCGAGGAAATGATGGGACGCATCGACACGGAAGCCGTGCGCTTCCTGTACTTGATGCAGCCCGCGCGCCCGGAAGAAGAGGCTAGGCAAATCGAGCGCCGTCAGCGCCGCGCGCAACAGGACTTGCAATTACAGACTGGCTCCGAAAAAGCGGAAGCGCCCAAGCAAGTCCGCACCGGCGCGAAAATTGGGCGGAATGATTTGTGTCCCTGCGGCTCCGGCAAAAAATACAAAAAGTGCTGCGGCCGCAATTCCTGACTCAGAGTCGAATTTGATTAAATCAACCGAGATTTCGGTGTGACTCTCGACTATCAACTCTCGACTACAAACCGTCTTCCTGCTCACCCTTGGCCTGGCCGCGCGTCTGAACTTTCAGCAGCTCTTTTTCGTAGCTTACACAGGCCCATTAAATTCAAGAGGGGTGAATCCGATTATGAATATGAGGCTGACGAAAAATTTGCAACTCGCGAGCGCGGCCTTCGCGCTTGCCATCCTAGCCGCAATGGTTCCCGCGCCGGCACGCGCGGCCGCTGACGGCCATTTCGACAAGACTCTCACCGTAAGCGGGCCCGTGGACATGGACGTCACCACCGGCTCGGGAAACATCACCGTGCGCACCGGCGATTCCGGCAAAGTGGAAGTCCACGCGCGCATCCACGCCAACGATGGCTGGTTTTCCGCCGGACGCGACGCCGAACCGCGCATCCAGTACATCGAGCAGCATCCACCCGTCGAACAGAACGGCAACACCATCACCATCGGCCATGCGAATGACCGCGAAATGCTGCGCAATATTTCCATCAGCTACGAAATCACCGTGCCCGCGCAGACGCGCCTTCATTCCGCCACAGGCTCCGGCAACCAGACGGTCGACGGCGTGGCTGGGCCAGTCGAATCCACCACCGGTTCCGGCAACGTGAAACTTTCCAGCATCGGCAACGACGCGACCGCACGGGCCGGTTCGGGCGACGTTACGCTTTCCAACGTGAAAGGCAACGTGCGTGCCGCCAGCGGCAGCGGAACGATTCACGCGGACGGCATAACCGGCGGAATGCATGCCTCGACCGGCTCCGGCGACATTATTCTTTCGCAGACAGGCTCGGGCGACGTGGACGCGTCGAGCGGCTCCGGCACCGTGGAAATCAATGGCGTGAAGGGCGCCGTCCACGTTGGCACTGGCAGCGGAAATATTCGCGCGCAGGGCACGCCGACGGGCAATTGGCTTCTCCACACCGGCTCGGGCGATTTGACGGTCCAGCTTCCGCAGAAGGCTTCTTTCGAGCTGTACGCGCGCGCCAGTTCCGGCAGCATCAATTCGACGTTCCCGATTACTTTGCAAGGCAGGATCAATCCACGCGAGATCCACGCAACGGTCGGCTCCGGGGGCCCGACTGTCGATTTGCGCACCAGCTCCGGCACGATTCGCATCGAATCGCGCTAGCGCAAAGCGAATCTTCAACTGTAACCGCAGGCGGCGAAGCTCTTTTCGCCGCCCGCCGCTCTCCGTCAATTTGACGCGTTTCGTGCTTTTGAGTCTCGATTCTCAACTATTACCCTTCTGCGTCTGTTTGCTCTCCAAACACACCCGCGCACACGACACCCCAAACAGGAGTATGATTCCGCTTCACCTTGCCCCCTCTCTTGTCATGGGCAAGGAAGGCGAAAACGCGAATGGGTCGGCGTTGCGATATAGACGGTTGCGGGAAAGAAATCCTGCCGGCGCTCGCGGCCGAAGGCATCTGCCTCGATCATTTCGTCGAGATGGTAATCGACCGCGCCGATCAAGTGCGCGCCCGTTGCATTGAAGCCGGCCTGGTCGACGAAGAAATGCTTGCGTGGCTCCTGGCCGACGCCCCGAATACCGTCTACGCTCTTGCAAAGAGCGAGATGGATCGCGATCCTTCCGACAACGAGAAAATCCTCGAACTGCTTCTCTGCATCGCGAATCTGCAGGACTACATCACTCACCATTCTCTTCGCGTGAAGTGGGTTCACTAGCCGCGCGCACGGGGTATCGTGCGTTTCTTTTGCCTTTGCGGGTGCCCCATCCTGAGCGGTGTTTGCGAAGCGCGTTCTTGGCGCTCCGGGTGTTTCTACGGAGGGTGGGGTTTTTGACTTTCGCTTTTTGCGGTATGTGCATTCCGACGTTTTGCGTCGGGACGAGTTTCGACTTTCCCTTTCCTCTCCGATCAGCGTTTACTCTCTGTCCCCCTCCGTCTTGCTTTTCGGTATCACGCGGTGCAAGCTCATGATTCGCACTTGAATTTTAAGATTGCGCGACTGTCATGCCCGAAAAGATCTCCACCGACAAACCGAAACCGACTTCCTTCCAAATTGCGCAACCGCAAATTCCGGGCGTTCCGCGCGAACGAACGGAAGCGGAAAAGCGCCGGTGGCTTTACCTATGGGTGGGTGCAACCATAGCCGCGGTGATTCTGCTTGTGATTATGATTTGGTGGGCGCGCGCGTCCGCGCGAGCCGCGCATCCTGCCACCGCCGTCGAAGCGCCCGCCAACACGGCGCCTGTCGCGTCGCCTCTCAGGTCAACGCCAACGTTGCCGGTTGCTCCGGGAACGGTAGCCACCACAGAAGAATTGTCGCATTCCTGGGCAACGCAGAAATTCACGTATCGCAACGCGCCCGGCGACACCTTCCCCGCGATGGTCGTGCGGCTGCCCGGCAACGCGTACTGGGCTTTTTCGCTGCGAGCGCCCTATGGCACATGCGATTTGCAGTTCGTCACGGATATGCAAGAACTCCGCAGCACATACAAATTTGACGCCGCGCATCCCATGGTCGCCGATCCCTGCACGCACACGCTCTATGATTTAACCAAATATGGCAGCGGACCGAATGGCCTTGTTCGTGGAGCCGTCGTCGCGGGCACGGGAATCCGCCCGCCCATCGCCATTGAGGTTCAGATCAAGGGCCACGAAATCCTCGCCACCCGCGCCGAAAAGCAATACTAGCAACGTTCCTCTAATCACTCCGTTTTGCTTTCCTTTTGCGCTTCTGCGTTGTAGGCCCCGCTCTCCCGCCTGGAGTTTTCGACTTTGAATCATAATCGCGTGCGCCTTGCGCGCATCTGTATCGCAATCTTTAATCCTGGCGAAGACGAAATGGACATTCCGGTTCACACGCGTTGCTCGATGACGTAAACTCGCGTCTACCGCCATGAATTTGCCGGCGGCAGGCGAAATCGTGTCGTCAGAGAACGCTTTTACGAAAAATCGTCTCCATCTCGGATGCGGCCTCACGACCCCGGTTGGATGGATCAATATTGACGGTTCCTGGAACGCTCGGCTTGCCAAGCATCCTGTCCTGCGCCGTATTGCGCATTCGCTGCGTTTAGTTTCTGCCGACAAACTGAGCGTACCGTGGAATCCAGCCATCTTCATCCACGACGTGCGCAATCCTCTGCCGTTCCCCGCCGATTCCGCGGAAGTGATTTATTCCTCACACTTGCTCGAGCATTTGTATTTTGAAGAAGCCAGAGAGCTCGTTCGCGAGTGCTTCCGCGTGCTCACGGCAGGTGGTGTCCTCCGCATCGTTGTGCCAGACCTTCGGGCAATCGTAAGGGAATACCTTGGAGACGGCCGAATCGGCGAGCCATCGGCAGACCCTGACAGCCTGCGACCTGCCGACCGCCTCAACCATCGATTGCTGATGCGACCATCAGCCCCTCCCAACGCCAACTGTCTATACCGTGTCTACACGGCATGGAAAGATTTTCATCAGCACAAATGGATGTACGACGCTGATTCTCTTATAGCGCTGCTTGAGTCATCCGGATTCACAGCGGTTCAAGAAATGTCTCTGCACCAGAGCCGAATTGCCGACATCAAAGATGTCGAGCAGCCTGGTCGTGTTGCGAACGGGGAGGGTATCTGCGTCGAGGGAGTCAAACCACCTGTGAATCCGGAGACTTGATTCCCACGGTGATAAACCTGCGTGGCTCAAACAAAAAGCCGCTCCGCCAGATTGTCTCCAGCGGAGCGGCCAATTTCGTGACGATGTTACAAGACTAATGTTGCGCGATGCTCTTCCCTGCAAACGGCGCTGCTCTCATTTTACTCCGTCGCAGGCGTCACCAACTCCACTCTGCGTGCCACGATTTCCGGCTGATTTGTCTGCTGATTCACCAGAATGAACCCCACCACGCGCAGCCGGAGCGGTTGCGTTCCCGTGAGCGCAGAAAGTCCGCTGAGGCCCACGAAGGTCGTGAAGTTCGTGGTCATCACCGTCACCGGCTGTGGCAGCAGCACTCCTGCGAGGAAATCATCATTCAGTTGGAACCTGCCCGCGTTCCCGGTTTGAATTTGGGTGCTCCCCGGGACCCACGCGCCTTGCTGCCCTTGGCGTTCGAGCACCGCGCGATGCACGGTCAGTGTTTGCGAACTCCCCGAGCCGTTCAGTGCGCCACCGATGCCCACGCGCTGCCCCGCCGCGAGCGTTGTATTGCTGAACAGCAACGCGGTGAGCGGATTGTGGAAGTCAGCGATGTAATATTTTTCCGTGCCGTCGAGCGCCAGCGCGTTGATCTGTCCGCTGGGCGCCGTGGAAGAAAGGTCCGGCAATTCCGTGCGCGTGTAAACGTAAATCTGTGTTGCAGGACTCGGACTCGCCGGATTCACGAACGTCACCAGTCCACCCAAAAAGAAATGATCCTGCGAAACAATTTCGACTTCGTCGGCATCGATTGCGTGCGTCACAGGGTCAAGCTTTCCGGAGATTTCCACGATCGAATTCGTCGTGAGCGCTGACAACGATCCGCCGTCATCCCATTGCGTTTGCGCGTTCGTGGTCACATTCCATTGCCGGCTGTAAATTCCCTGCACCGTGAACGCTGACGAGCTTGTGTCCACGCTCACAACGCCCGCGCGAAAATCGTCAATCTCCGCCCCGGAATCATCGGCGGTCAGCGCGCGAACGTCAAAAGTGGGATTGATCGTGCCGGTCAATTGCCCGTTCGTGGTTTGAATCGTCTGCCGCAGGTCCAAGTCGATCAGCAAGCCGACCAGATCGTTCTGATCGACCATCAGGGGATTCGCCAGCGGCACTGTCACCGTGAATGTCGACGGCGTCGCGTTCATCGAATTCAATGCGGGCGGCGATTGCGTGGTATCCAGAAATCCAATCACGGGGCTCGAGCCGGTAATCGTGACGCTCGTGTAAGTTCCCAGCGGCACGCTGTCGAGATCGATTAGGTCGTGCAATCCGTCGAGCTTGGCGAAGTCAATGCTCACCGGATTCGACAGCACGGACAACGTTCCGCCGGAATTATTCACCGTAACGCCGGTGATCATCACTTGAAAAGAAACCACGCTGGGCAGCGACGGTGGCGCGTCCGTGCCCACGGAAAACACATTGCCCATCTGCGGCGGCGGAGTTGTCGAGCTCGTTCCACCGGTGCATCCACTCATCACCATCAGCAAAATCCCTGCAACGAACACACCAATACTTCTCTGGATTCGCATCCCTTTTCTCCTGTCCACCCCAGAACCTGACGAAAAATGGCCGACGAAAACCGAAAAACCGCCAACTTCACCGCTCCCCATCAAACACACCTCCGCGCGAAAAGTTGCGGGCTATTTTCGCGTGTCCTATCATTGTTCCGAGCTACAGCCTGAACTGTTATCGGATGCCAACCGCAGGGTTCTTGAGTCTTGAGTCTTGAGTCTTGAGTCTTGAGTCTTGAGTCTTGGGTTTTGAGTTTTGAGTTTTGACTGTCAACTTTCGACTGTCGACTCTCGCTTTTCGAGCAGCCCTGGGTCTCGGAACCGCATCGAAAAACTGTAGTGCCCAATATTCTGTATAATGTCGCAGTAGACCGTTTCCTGAGACGGAAAGATCATGCTGGAGGGATGAAGATGCGCAGAAAGAGAACCACACTTCTGATTTCGCTGGCTGCTCTTACTCTCGCCGCGCTCGGCGCCGGCTGCGCCAGAAAGGCCGACGACGCGCAATTGGCCACCACCCTAAAAGCACAGTTGTTCTCCGATCCGCAAACGAAGGACTCCGGCGTGCAAGTCGCCGTCAAAGACGGCGTCGTCACGCTGTCAGGCACAGTGCCGGATAACGGCGCGCGCTACGAAGCCTACAAGCTTGCCACAACCACTCCAGGCGTGACGAAGGTAAACGACGAGACGGTTTTGCAATCGCCCGCGCAACCGCCGGTGCAAACAGCCGAAGCCACGCCGCCGTCAACTCCAGCTCCGGAAGAAACGCCAGCTTCCGAACCTGCGCGAGTCGCACCGCGCGAACGCCGCACCGCACGGCGGGACCGCGCCACGCGCAAGAGTCATCCTGGTCGCCTCGACGCGCATCGCAGAGACGCCGAAGCAGCGCGCCGTAGTCGCGAGCAGTCCTCATCCCGGACGCAGGAATCAGCGCCACCTCCAGCCGACGCTGCGCCGCCCGTTGCCGCGCCCGCGCCGGTCGAGTCCGCTCCACCTCCACCGCCTCCGCCGCAGCCCATCACCGCCATTTTCCCCGCCGGCACCACGCTTGAAATTCAAACCATCGACTCCGTCGATTCCGCTGTCAATCATGTCGGCGACGAATTCCAAGCCAGCCTCGCCCAGCCGCTCACT
>DATLSS010000046.1:0-3004 GCA_035534035.1 Candidatus Acidiferrales bacterium
AAAACGTCCGGGACGCATTCACGGGCGCGGTGAAATTCGAATCAAGCTCGACAATTTAATTCTTCCAAATGGCTACCAGGCAAGTTTTAACGCTTCGCCCACCGACGCGGGCACTGGCGGCAACGAGTCCGTGGGCAAGGAAGGCGTGATAAAGGGTGATTCAAATAAGGGGGCGGATGCAGGCACAGTTCTCGAGACAACCGCAGCCGGCGCGGGCCTTGGCGGAATTGTGGGCCAGAGCGCGAGAGGTGCGGGAATCGGTGCAGGTGCTGGCGCGGCCGCGGGTCTTCTCGCCGTGCTGCTTACCCGCGGTCCCGAAGCGGAATTGCCGCGCGGCACAACTTTAGATGTGATCATGAATCGCCCGCTTTATTTGCTCTCAAGCAAAGCGAACTTCACCACACCGGGGCAGGCATCCACGCTGGCAGGTCCGCCGAATCGCGAGCCGCAACGCCGCGCTGGAATAGTCCCTTACTAAATTTCTTACGAATTCCTTACGAGTGTGCAATTTTACACGGTCGCAGGCACACTAGACTGACGTGTCAGTCTAGTGTAAGCCCTTATTTAAGAGTGCCCTTTTTTTGCCCCTCACCCGCCGTAAACGCCCTGTGCGTCGCGGTGAAACGCAGCGGGCTGAATGGCTCGAACCATGCCGAAGGTTTCCCGCTTGTAATCCAGTCAGCTAGATATTTCGCCGTGACGGGCGCGAGCAGCATTCCATTTCGATAATGTCCCGTCGCAATGAACAGGCCTTCGATACCCGTTGCGCCCAGAATTGGCAGGTGATCGGGCGAATCCGGGCGCACGCCGGCCCATGTTTCCAGAATCGGCGCTTCCGCCAGCGCTGGCGCCATCGTTAAAGCGGCATCCAGAATTTTTCGCAGGCCGGCCGGAGTCATATGCTTTTCGAATGCACCCCTTTCGAGTGTGCTGCCAATCACCGTGCGCCCATCTTTGCGCGGAGCCATGTAGCCATGTTCACAGCGAAGAATTGTTCGCGGCGCGCCGGCAATATTTCCCAGCGCAACCATCTGGCCGCGCACGGGAATTGTCGGCGCATAGGATTCTACGCCGCCGATGTCTCCGGAACGCCATCCCGCGGCGATCACCACGTTGCGCGCCGCAATTTTCTTTCCAGCGTGAACGTCGAGCCTGCGTGTTGTCGCATTTCGTGACGTAGCGGTAAGCACGCCCGTGCAGCGGCCTTGCTCCATCAGCAGGGAGATGACTTCGTCGTCGTCGCGAATCTCCACGCCGGCCTTCGACGCGGCCACGAGCGCGACATTCGTGATGACACGCGGGTCGAGATACGCTTCGTCTCGGATCCACAGCGCCGCGCGCACCGCCGGACTGATGGCTGGTTCACGCCGTTTCGCCTCGTTCAGTGAAATTGCTTCGCACCCTACGCCGTGACTTTGAATTTCCTCCCGGCGCCGGTCGCGCTTTGTTTCGCCCTCTGGATCGAAAAATAATTCCATCGCGCCATTGGAATGGAATCCCGCGGATTTTCTTGAAACGTCTTCGATTGCCGCCACAAATTCCGGATACAGGCGGTAGCTCTCGCATCCCAGCGCCGCGATCGCGAGTGATTCGTGGTCTGGCGCGGGCGATATCGTTCCGGCTGCTGCCCAGGAAGCTCCGCGGCCCGGCTCTTGACGATCGAGCATGAGCACCGACTGGCCCCGCCGCGCCAGTTCAAACGCCAGCGACGCGCCGATAATTCCGCCGCCCGCGATCACGGTGTCGTGATTCTTCATAATCTAATCTTACAACTATTTTGTCGGAGGAATGCGGAACCTAGAGCGTCTTCGCAAGATCGAGCGAGAGAAGATAAGCCTTCTTTGACAGATCTTTGGCTTGAGACCAGTCCGCGGTATGAATTGCATCCTGCGCTTGATCGAGGAAACCTCGAATCTTGTCGACCATGTCGCGCTGTGTCGCATTGAGCTGGCGCCCATCGGCACGATGTAAGTTCTGCTGCGCGTGCGCGACGTAATCCTGCGTTTGCTTCTTCAGCTCCGCCTGATCCGACGCGGACATCTGAGGAGAGATCTGCGGCGCCGCGGGCCGCTCGGGCTCTGGCGCGGCCTCCGTCACAGGCCGTTTCAGCGTGTTGGGCCTCGGCGTTAGACTCGGAGGAGGAGTGGAAGGTTCAGGGTTTTTCGGCTGTGACGGCGTGGGCGCAGGAATTGAAGCCGGCGACTTAGTGGTTTCCGGGACAACAATGGGAGAGGGCGGCCGCGGCGGAACAACAATGGGGTTGGCGTGAACTTTGTGCGTCAGACAGCCCCCAGTTCCCAGCGCGAGCCCGGCAGCGATGAGACACGTCAAGAACGCGCAGTTCCGCGACCCGGCAACGAGCCGGCTCGAAGAGTGGATTGGGGCTGGACGATTCATCTTGGATTATGTCTGCCGTGCGAACGGCTGGCCGTAGTCTCTGAAATTCGATGTGGGCACGTTGACGGTGCGCGTTAACGGCAACTCGATGCGAAACGTCGTGCCATGTCCGGCCTCCGTATCGAATTCTATCGAACCATTGTGCAACTGCACAAATCGGAATGTGTTAGCAAGGCCCAGGCCCGTGCCGCCTTTTCGCGTGGTGAAAAAAAGCTGAAAGATTTTCGCGCGATTTTCGGGCGCGATGCCCGAGCCGGTATCACCCACACGGATTTCCGCCACATCACCCAGGCGGGCGAGGGTCACGGTCAGCTGTCCGCCTGCCGTCATGCACTCGCATGCGTTGAGCACCAGGTTGAGTATGGACTGCTCGATCAGCCTTTTGTCCATTTCAACCAGGGGAAACGAAGCGGGAATCTCTTTCACCAGCGTAACGCCGGCGCGCGTGATCCCAGGCTTTGCGGCGGCGAGGACGCTTTCGATCAACTCCGGCAGATTTACTTCCTCGCGTTCCAATTCGACCGGACGGCTGAATTCCAGGAACGTTTTCACCACGCGGTCCAGGCGATCGATTTCCGTATCCAGCATTTTCGCGGCTTGTTGTGTT
>DATLSS010000047.1:0-38008 GCA_035534035.1 Candidatus Acidiferrales bacterium
CAGTACAGAGCCACAAGCGAAAGGAGCCGGTCGATGAAGAGAATAAAGTTTGTCGGGTTGGATGTCCATGCCGAGACGATTTCGGTAGCCGTGGCGGAGCAGGGCGGAGAGATTAGGTCGCTGGGGGTAATACCGAATCGCGAAGAATCGATTCGGAAACTGGTGAAGGAACTGGGGCCGGTGGAGGAGCTGCGGTTTTGTTATGAGGCAGGCCCGACAGGCTACGCGCTGTACTGGCAACTGACTCGGATGGGGGCCCAGTGCGAAGTGGTGGCACCCACCTTGGTGCCGGTGAAGGCCGGGGACCGCGTGAAGACAGATCGGCGGGATGCGTTGAAACTGGCGCGAAATTACCGGGCAGGAGAGTTGACGGCGGTAGGGGTGCCGGATGCGGCTCACGAGGCGTTGAGGGATCTGGTGCGCGCCCGAGAAGCGGCCCAGAAGGATCAACTTCGAGCACGGCACCGGTTGAGTAACGGCATGTAAAGGTCAAGGGCGAAGCTAACCCGTACGATCCGGCTTGGGGAATCCTACTTCGCGCAACGAGAAGGAGCCCAGATGCTGGAATCGTTCCGCGGCCGCAGTATGCTCCGCTATCTCTGGTATTCGCAGCGCGGACTCTGTGCTGTGTGTAAGGAGAGAATCACTCAACTTACGGGATGGCGCTTGCATTATCGCCTCCCCCGCACGTTGGGCGGCTCGACCAGCTCGGAGAACCGCATTTTGCTTCATCCAGAGTGCTACCGCACAGTCCATTGCCAGGATCTGACCGTTTCCAAACCGCGTTTCTCTGGAAGCGTTTGAAGGGCTTGAGCCGTGTGAGGGGAAACTCTCAAGCACGGTTCTTAGAGGGCTGGACGGGAACAATCTCGTCCGGCCACTCGATCCTGCCAGGAGTTTGCCCTTATCGTAGTTTTCTTGGATATAATCGCTAGGAAAGGAAGTCGTCCATGCTGCAGGAGTAACCAGATGAAACTTGCGAAAATAGCTTTCCTGCTTGCACTCTCCGGTTTCTTCGTGGCGAACAGTCAAACCGTTAAGCAAACGACGAAGGCAACTTCGCAGGACCTGGGCAAGATGGTCAACGGACTGCGAATGTCAATTTCTCATGACGATGCGGCGACGGGTCCTGAGAAAGCCATGCGCCTTATTATCACATTCCGAAATTTATCCACCGACGAGGTAACTTTCACGCCGGGTACACTCGTCGATTGCGGCGGAAGGAGTCCCGCCAAAACTGACTTGATCAAACTGAATCTAACGGATTCGGAAGGAAAGCCACATCGACACTTACCTTATCTTGGCAATGGTCCACGTTACTCGGCATTCTGCGCTGGCAGCCCAATAGTACCTTTCGTCGCGATTCTTGAACCGGGCGCGTCGTTGCCGCTTCCGTTAGACCTCGGCAAATATTTGGATTTGTCCGATTCCAAGGAATATGAGGAGGCGAGATGTCATGCGGGCACCTACTCGGTCCAGGCGGAACTCACTGGCCCGCTATTTCAATCCATTGTGCCCATGGAGACTTGGACAGCAACGGTCACTTCAGACATCTTACACGTTCACTTTGACAAGGAATTCGCGGCACCTCTGGATAACTACCCTCGGTAAGACGGGACCGATAAAGCACCTAAGCTCTGCTGCCGGGCGTGGGCGCGGGACGGCTTGAAACCCTCTCACAAACACAGGGAACGCTGACCTCAGGGGGTTAAAACCCGTGAACCGCGGAGGCCTTTTGGCACGGCTGAAGACGTGCCCTGACAAGAAATGCTTGTGAGATGGCCGGGCCTTGCTGGAAGCGAGAAACGAGAACTATAATTCGTCGCGCGAAATCGCGCGACGACCTGCGCCCTGACTTTCGCGAGCTAGTAAACGGAGAGAAAAAGTGCCAATAGGGACGGCGGTCCATGAGAGGACGTTCAAACTTTGCGAGAGCTTGAATTATCGCGAGTGGGCGGGCTATTACACCGTCAGCGCGTACGAGGCACATCACGAGCACGAATACAACGCGATACGCAACGCGTGCGCGCTGATCGACGTGACGCCGCTCTACAAATACTGGATCACTGGCAAGGACGCGACCACGTTTGTGAATCGCGTGATCGCGCGAGACATTCGAAAGGTGGCCGTGGGGCAGGTGGTTTACTGCTGCTGGTGCGACGAGCAAGGCAAAGTGGTGGACGACGGCACAATTTCGCGGCTTGCCGAAAACACGTACCGGTGGACGGCGGCGGATCCGAGCCTGCGGTGGTTCGAGCAGAATGCACTGGGTCTCGACGTAAAAATCGAGGACATTTCCGAAAAAGTGGCGGCTCTGGCGCTGCAAGGGCCGACGTCCGCGCGGCTGCTGCGACAAGTCGCGGATGCGGACATTGGGAACCTGAAGTATTTTCGCGTGACGCGAGGAAAGATTGCCGGCGTGGGCGTGGATATTTCGCGTACCGGGTACACGGGCGATCTGGGCTACGAGATTTGGATGCCGTGGGACGATGCGACGAAGGTCTGGGACGAGCTGGCGGCAAAAGGCCGGCAATTCGATTTGCATCCCACGGGCATGCTGGCGCTCGACGTGGCGCGCATCGAAGCGGGTCTGCTGCTGATTGAAGTGGATTACACGAGCAGCAAGAAGGCGCTGATCGAATCGCAGAAATATTCGCCGTATGAAATCGGGTTGGGCCGCATGGTGAACCTGGAAAAGGAACACTTCGTGGGGCGCGAGGCGTTGATTGAAGAGCATAAACGCGGCGCGGAACGGCAATTCGTCGGGCTGGATATCAATTGGGATGAAGTGGAAGCGCTCTACGACAAAATCGGCCTAGCGCCGCAAGTGCAAAGCACGGCGTCGCGCGTCGCCGTACCGCTGTACGACGCGAACGGGATACAGATTGGCAAGGCGACGTCGACTACGTGGTCGCCCACTTTGAAAAAAATGATCGCGCTGGCGAGCGTTGCGACAGAGCATCCGGCGGTTGGCACAGAATTGAAAATGGAATTCACCGTTGAGGCTGTGCGGCATCGCGTATCCGTGACAATTGCAAATTTACCCTTTTTCAACCCGCCAAGAAAGATGGCAACGCCTGCCGCGTGACGCCGCCAAGAATAGGCAGGTCCGAATCAGCTTTCTCCGCAGACCGCTGACGACTTGCTGAAAAAGTACTGTTGGTTATTGTTTCTGCGACGCAAGAGAGCCACGGACTATGGAAACGCGAGGGAAATGCAGATTCCTCGTCGCAGTTGCTCCTCGGAATGACAACGGACGGAGTTTTTCAATAAGCTGTTAAGCAACGGAGGGACTTTAAGGGGGAATCATGTTCGAGGGATCAGGGCGAAGGCGCAGGACTGTGGCTTTCTTCGGAGCCTTTGCATTGTCATGCGTTCTCGCAAGCAGCCCGCGGCTCGCTGCGCAAAGCGCGCCGGGGCCGATTCATCTGACCGTGGATGCAACACACGCGCCACAGAAAATTCTGCATATCGTCGAAGAGATTCCCGTTCGTCCGGGCCGGCTTACGCTTTTTTATCCTGAGTGGATTCCCGGTGAACATGCGCCGGATGGCCCGATCACGGATGTGGCAGGTATGGAATTTACGGCGAATGGCAACCGCATCGCGTGGAGGCGCGATCTGGTGGATATGTTCGCGATTCATTTGACGGTTCCCGAGGGTGTAGATTCGCTGCACGTGGCGTTTGATTTTCTTCTTACTGCGCCCGCCACTGGATTTTCCGCCGGTGCGTCTGCCACGGCGCAGCTCGACGTGCTGAGTTGGAACCAAGTGCTGCTTTATCCAAAGGGCTGGCCCGTGCGCGAACTGACTTTTGATGCAAGCCTGCGCCTGCCCGAGGGTTGGAAATTCGGGACCGCGCTGCCGGTGGAAGAGCAAACTGGCAACGAGATAGTTTTCAAAGCCGCGCCGCTCAACACGCTGGTCGATTCGCCCGTGCTTTCGGGCCGCTATTTTCGCGCGATTCAGCTGACGCCGGGCCAAACGCCTTCGCATGAAATCGACATGGCCGCCGACGGCCCGGAAGCTCTGGAGATGCCGGCGGAAACGCAAGAGAGTTATAAGCGGCTGGTCGCTGAGACCGGCGCGCTTTTCGGTTCGCGGCATTATCGCGATTATCATTTTCTGCTGACGCTCAGCGACAACGTTGCGCATTTCGGCCTGGAGCATCATGAATCGAGCGACGATCGCGTCGACGAGCGGACGATGATCAGTCCTGCGCTGCGGATCACAAATGCGGATTTGCTGCCGCATGAATTCACGCATTCCTGGAACGGGAAATTTCGTCGGCCCGCCGGACTGGCGACACCCGATTACAACACGCCGATGAAAGGTGATCTGTTGTGGGTTTATGAGGGGCTGACGCAATATCTGGGCACGATCCTCTGCGCGCGCAGCGGGCTGTGGACGCCGGAGCAACTTCGCGAGCATCTCGCCGACGTTGCGGCAACGCTCGATCACCGCCCGGGCCGCGAATGGCGATCCCTGGAAGATACCGCTGACGCCGCGCAGCTTCTCTACTTCGCTGCTCCTCAATGGGCGAATTGGCGGCGAAGCACCGATTATTATGACGAGGGAACGTTGATCTGGTTGGACGTGGATACGACACTGCGCAAGCTGACCCATGATAAGAAATCCATGAACGATTTTTGCAGGATCTTTTATGGCGGACCCGGAGGCAAGCCGACGCTCGAATCCTACACGTTCGACGATATCGTTGCGACGCTCAATGGCCTCGCTCCTTACGACTGGGGAAAATTTCTGCGCGATCGCCTGGATTACGTTGGGCCCCATGCGCCGTTAGGCGGAATCGAAGGCGGGGGCTACAAACTGGTTTACAATGACGCGCCGAATCAAATGATCCTCGACGGCGAATCGGTCGACAGCCATCTCGATCTCACAACCTCGATCGGACTTGTTCTTGAGGAGGACGGCACAATTGGCGACGTGATTCACGGAATGCTTGCTTACAATGCCGGAATCGGGCCCGGGATGAAGATCAAAGCGGTGGATGGACGGGGATGGTCCACGAACACCATGCGAGCGGCCATCGAAAACAGCGCCAAAAGGACACGCCCGCTGAAGTTGCTGATTGCGAATGACGATTTCGTCGAGACATACGAAATCGATTATCACGGCGGGATCCACTATCCGCATCTGGAACGCGAGGAAGGCGCTGCGGATTATCTGGATGAAATTATCAAGCCGCTCGCCGCACAAAGTGTTACCGGCTTGCTGCCCACGGAAAAATGGAATGCAGGAAAGTGACGCGGGCCAACCGCGGCGCTGATTGGTTGCGTTTTCATTGTTCGCTGAATTTTGAGCTGCGCGAGTGGTGCCATAGTCTGGCTAGAAACTGAGGTGGGCGACGAAGACCGAGGAGGTATTGATGCGAATGCGCTTGCCGGTCGTGGTTGGTGTGGCGCTGATTGTGATTGGGGTCGCGGTACTGATACACCCGCAATTCAGTTATCGCGTTGATCAGCATTCGCAACAAGTGGGCTCGATGAAAGTGCTATTCGAAACGCGAAAAATGATTCACTTTCCGCTGTGGTTCAGCGTGCCTGTGCTGACGATTGGAGCTGCTTTTTTGATTGGCGGAATGCGCAAGGATTGATTTGCCGGGGGACTCCGCGCGTGGCGGCTTGGGAATGGCGGCTAGTAACCGTCTTCGTCCGAGGAAATACTCACTTTGCCGGCAAAGCGGCGGTAGACCATCACGAAGTAAATTGTGGCGAGAATGATTCCGATAGTCCACCAGATGAGGCCAATCTTCAGACCATAACTTGCGGCCTTCGCATTTTCAACCGTCAGCGAGTAATTGGGATTCGTGCTTGATGGGAGCACGTTCGGATATAGCCCAAACGCGACGCTGGCGAGCATTCCCACGAGATAAGCGCACGAGGCGTAAAAAGCCCGCCCCTCATTTTTCAAAAATACGATGATAGCAATCAAAGCCGCGACTGCAATCGCGGGGAAAATATATCCCCACGGATGCGCGGCGTAGCTGGCGCTCAAATGCGGCTGCAACGCGAAACTGACCCATGTGATCAAAATCGTGAAAAGCGCAACGGCCCACCAAAGCGTCGCGGCCAACGTGCGAGCTCTCCGGTGGACGCTGCCTTCCGTTTTGAGCGCGACCCATAGCGCGCCGTGGAGAGTGAGGGCGACGAGCGCGGTGACTCCGGCGAGAATCGTATACCAATCGAGAATGCCCGTCTGGCCCGCGGGACGAAAATTTGTCCACAGCGCCTCAAAAAACTGCCCCTGAGCGTTTAGAGGAACGCCGCGCACTACATTCCCGAGCGCGGCTCCGTAGAAGACAGCGAGCAACAAGCTGGCGACGAAGAAAACGCCATCCCAGAAAGACGCCCATATCGGCGTGGTGACGTGACGCCGAAACTCCAGCGAAATGCCGCGCAGGATAAGCAGCCACAGCACGATCATCAGCGGAAGATAAAATCCGCTGAAGCTGGAAGCATACAATGCCGGAAAGGCGAAATAGAGAGTGCCGCCCGCAGCGAGCAGCCATACTTCGTTGGCGTCCCAGACAGGCCCGATGGTGCGCGAGACGAGGCGGCGCTCGTCTGCATTGCGCGCGACGAAGGGCTGGACAATCCCGGCACCGAGGTCAAACCCGTCGAGGACGACGTAGGTCGTCAGCATCATCGCTATCAAGCAAAACCACAGAGCGCCCATTTATCTTCGCCTACCTCGCCAAGGCGGACGACGCAACGGCTTCGAATTGTGGGCCGCGTTCGATTTCGCGATACACCAGAAATAAATATAGAATCCCCAACACGGTGTACAAACCCATGAAGCCGATTAGCGTGAACCATGCGTTGCCTGCCGAAACCAACGGCGACGCGCCGGCGGATGTACGCAGCATTCCGTAGATTAGCCACGGTTGGCGGCCGGCTTCCGCGGTAATCCATCCCGCCGAATTGGCGATGAAAGGAAACGGAAGGGCGAGCATGATCACCCACAGCATCACTCGGCTACGATAAAGCGCGTGGCGCCAAAGCAAGAAGGCCGCAATTGCGAAAATGGCGATAAATATTGTTCCGAGACCCACCATGATGTGATAGCTGAAATATACAAGCTCGATTTGATCCGGCCACGCGTTGCGGGGAAACTGATCCAGGCCATTCACCTCCGCAGTCCAGGCTCGATAGGTCAAAAAGCTGAGCCCGCGCGGGATGATCAGGGGATTATCGAGACGTTGGTTCGTCACATCGGGCTGACCCAAGATTGCGAGCGGCGCGCCTTTTTCGCTGTGAAATAATCCCTCCATCGCCGCCAATGTTGCCGGCTGATAACGAGCGATCATGACGCCCTGAGCGTCGCCGGTCGGATAAAGTTGCAGAATCGCGGCGAGCACACCAACAATCACGCCGATACGCACAAAGGAGCGGCCGTAATCTTCGTGACGATTCGTCAGGATATAAAATGCGCCAATGGCGGCCATAACGAAGCAGCCAGTTTGCACGGCGCCGATCATAGTGTGCGGGTATTGCCAGAGCGTCCAGGGATTCAGCAGCAGGCCCCAAAAGCTGCGCAATCCGAATGCGTTGTTCGCGCTCAGCAAATAGGCCACGGGATGTTGCATCCACGCGTCCGTCGCCACGATGAAATATCCCGAGAGCCACGCGCCCAGGAAAACCATCAGCGCTGCAAACCAATGGCCAATGCGCCCGAGGCGCTTTTCGCCAAACAGAAAAAGTCCCAGGAAACTTGATTCGAGGAAAAAAGAAAACACGCCTTCCATGGCCAGCGTCTGTCCAATTACGCCGCCAGCGGATTGCGAGAATGCCGACCAGTTCGTTCCGAACTGAAATTCCATGGGAATACCGGTGACGACTCCGACGACGAAATTGATTCCGAAAATCCTCGCCCAGAAACGCGCGGCGCGATTGTAATGCTCGTCGCCGGGGCGCAAGGCCATCGTTTTCAGGATGAGGATGAGCAAGGCCAAGCCCATGGTGATTTGCGGGAAGATATAATGGAACGTGACGGTGAATGCGAATTGCAGGCGGTCAACGATAAGCGCGCTTTGCACAAGGATTCCTTGGTGAAACTGCAACTGCATCATCATACATCAAATAAGACACCGGCTGATTTGACCGGCTTGCGCATCGGAGTGTTACGTACTGCGCTTGGCATCCTGGCCGGAAAGTGCCATGATTTTGCGCCAGCGATTTAATCCGGAATTTCTTGCGGGTCAAGGTCACGGCGAGGAGGATTGTCCATGAGGTTCGCGGAGCGCGTTATCTGGACCGTTTGTTTTTGCGCTTTTTTCGCGGCGCATGTCTCCGCGCAAACGCCGAAGCGCGCAATCACTTTCGACGACCTTATTGCCATGCATCGCCTGAGCGATCCGCAAGTTTCTCCTGACGGCAAATGGGTGGCGTATGTGGTTGCCACGCCCGATATGCGAGCCAATCATTCGCTTAGCAACATCTGGATCGTACCGGCAAACGGGGGCGAGGAACGGCAATTGACGCGGAGCGGAAGCAATTCACGCCCGCGATGGTCGCCAGACGGCAAGAAAATTGCCTTTCTGTCATCGCGCGATGGCGTCACGCAAATTTATGTGATGTCCGTGTACGGCGGCGAGGCATCGCGCGTTACTTTTCTTTCGACGGACGTGGACAACGAACTTTGGTCGCCCGACGGCAAATGGATGGCGTTCGTTTCGCGCGTGTATCCGGATTGCCGCGACGACGCTTGCAACAAGGCTCGCGATGAAGCTGCGGCGAAAAATCCAGTGAAAGCGCACATAGCAACGCATCTGCTCTATCGTCACTGGACCGCCTGGGCGGACGGCAAACGCAGCCATCTGTTTGTGACGGCGCTGGCGAAGGGGACCCCGCGCGACCTTACGCCCGGCGGGGATTACGACGTGCCGCCGTTCAATTTGGGCGCGCCGGAGGCAATTGCGTTTTCACCCGATGGCAGAGAGATTTGCTTTACGGCGGACACTCAAAAAGATGAAGCCCTGAGCACGAATGGTGACCTTTTTACCGTGCCTGTTTCCGGCGAATCGCAACCCAAACGCATCACCACAAACAAAGGCGATGACTGGGGACCGGCGTACTCACCGGATGGGAAATGGATTGCTTACCGTTCGCAAATGACGGCGGGTTACGAAAGCGACCGCTGGCGATTGATGCTCTACAATCGTTCGAACGGAGCATACACAGACCTAATGACGAATTTCGACCGCAACATTGAGACGTATGCGTGGTCACCGGACAGCCAGACGATATATTTCCAGGCGGAAGACAAGGCGGAGATGCCGATTTATTCGATCGTCGCGGCGCCGGGCAATTCGCCGAAGACCGTGGTAGCTGACGGCTTCAACGAGGAATTCTCACTGAGCGGGGATGGGAAACGTATTGTCTTCTCGCGTTCGAGCATCGCATATCCCGCGGAACTATTCTCCGCGAACCCCGACGGCACGGGCGTCAGGCAAATCACGCACCAAAACGCCG
Source organism: Candidatus Acidiferrales bacterium (assembly GCA_035534035.1). Lineage (GTDB taxonomy): Bacteria > Acidobacteriota > Terriglobia > Acidiferrales > UBA7541 > DAHUXN01. The sequence continues at coordinate 9,494 of DATLSS010000047.1, forward strand.
CGCTTCTTGCGCCTCTCGAGATGCCCGCTGCGGAGCCTTTCTGGTTCATGGGCGCGAATAACACAAAGGTAGAAGGACTGCTGCTCAAGCCGCCGCATTTCGATGCCACAAAAAAATATCCGATGCTATTGCTGGTTCATGGCGGGCCACAAGGCGCATGGGATGACGAGTGGGGCTATCGATGGAACCCCGAAGTCATGGCTGCGCCGGGATATGTGATTGTAATGATCAATCCGACAGGCTCGACGGGTTACGGGCAGAAATTCACGGACGAAATACAATCCGATTGGGGCGGCAAACCGTATGTGGATTTGATGGACGGCGTGGATTATGCCATCGCACATTTTCCGTTTATCGATGGCACCCGGCTCGCGGAGGCCGGCGGCTCGTACGGCGGCTACATGACGGATTGGATCGCGACGCACACCGGCCGCTTTCGCTGCCTGATCAGCCACGCGGGACCGTACGACCTGGTGAGCATGTACGGCGCGACGGAAGAATTATGGTTCGTCGAGCACGACCTGCGCGGAACGCCGTGGAGCAATCCCGAGGGTTATGCGAAGTGGTCTCCTTCGACGTATGCGGCGGCGCTCGGAAAATTCCACACGCCCATGCTGGTCATCGACGGAGAGCTTGATTATCGCGTGCCTTACACGCAGGACCTGGAACTCTTTACGGCGTTGCAGCGGCAGGACGTGCCGTCGAAACTTATCATTTTCCCGGACGAGGGCCATTGGGTGCTGAAACCCCAGAACAGCAGGCTGTGGTATCACGAATTTCTGGGATGGCTCGCAACGTACCTAAAATAATTTGACCCAGTTAACTAACATTCCAGGGCAGCGGTTCCACATCATCCTTATATATGGCCGCCACGAGCAGCGTCAAAGTAATCTCGATGTCTAAGGGTACATTTCCACCCGGCCCTAAAGGCATAGCTCTTTTTCGTCCGCTGTATTATTTCACGCATGAGCCGCTCGATTTCATCATATCGACACAACGCAAGTATGGGGACATCGCGCGCTTCCGGTTTTTGAAGTTTCCCGTGTACTTCTGCAACCGGCCCAGCTTGATTGAAGAGATCCTCATCACGCAAAGCGCGAAATTCATTAAAAGCGCCGACCTCCGCGAAGGCGGCAGCGTTCTCGGCAACGGGCTGCTGACGAGCGAAGGCGATTTCTGGCGGCGGCAAAGAAAGCTGGCGCAGCCGGCATTCCATCGCGGGCGCGTGATGGCGTACGCAAAGGTGGTGACACGCTACGGGGAGCAAATGCTGGAAACGTGGAAGGATAGCGAAAGCCGCGAGATTCACGGGGAGATGATGCAACTGACGTTGAAGATCGCAGCCAGGACGCTCTTTGGTGCCGATCTCGAACCAGAGACAGTTCGCGTTATCGGAGAGTCCCTGGCGGCGGCAATCCAACAATTCGACGCGCGCGTGAAGACAGGCTTTCTTCTGCCCGCGAGCTGGCACACGCCGGGGAATATACGTTCGCGAAACGCCGTGCGCCGCCTCGACGACATTCTGCATCGCATCATCGATCAGCGCCGCGAAGTCCCTGCGGAAATGGACGATTTGCTGTCGATGCTGCTTTCGGCGCGCGACGACAGCGGTGCGGGAATGGACGCGAAACAACTTCGTGACGAGGTGATGACGCTTCTGCTCGCCGGGCACGAAACGACCGCGACGACTCTTGCGTGGACATTCTATTTGCTGGCGCAAAATCCGGCCGCGGAAGCTCAGTTGCTGGCGGAATTACAAGCTGTGATACCGGGCCCCATGCCGGTTTACGAGGACTTGCCAAAGCTGCGATTCACTGAAGCGATCATTCGCGAGTCCATGCGGCTCTATCCGCCTGCGTGGGCGCAGGGTCGCCAAGCGGCAGAGGACTGCACCATTGGTGGATACGACGTGCCGCGCAACACAACGATATATATGAGCCAGTGGGTGGTGCAGCGGGACCCGCGCTACTTTGCCGAGCCGGATCAATTCCAGCCCGAGCGCTGGAGCGACGCGCTGCAGAAGAAGCTTCCCAGATTCGCTTACTTTCCTTTTGGCGGAGGGCCGAGAGTGTGCATTGGCGCATCGTTTGCGATGATGGAAGCGACGCTTTTGCTCGCCGCCATCGCGTCGCGCTTCCGCATATCGCTGGTCCCGGGCCAAACGATCAAGCTATGGCCGTCAATCACTCTGCGGCCCCGGGATGGGATTAAGGTGGTGCTGTCGAAACGCTGAATTGAGGGTGACGCAACGCAAGACGCAAAAAAAGGGCGGGCCTTCGTTCGCTGCTTTGGCCCGCCCCTTTGGCAGTATTGTTTGGGAATGTTATTCGACTTTGACCGCCGAAGTTTCGCCCTCGAACTGAATTTCGTGGATCTGCCTGCCATTGAACACGACCGCCGTGTATGCCGGCTTGTTGTTGAGCGTGACTTTCGTGGCGGGAACCGTGGCAATCACTTTCCCACCGCGCTTGACCATTACTTCATTCATATCTGTGTTCGGGGTGAGTGTGTACTTTCCGGGCTGTAAGGACGTGCTGCCGATTGTCGCAGCCTCGGTGAGTGTGATGGGCGCGGATTGCGCATGCGCCCAAACAGGACATGCAAATGCAACAACGGCCAACGCGGCAAGAGATGGTGCCAAACGTCTACGCATATATGATTCTCCTCCTATCAGGATTGCGGTACACATCGCGAGCACAAGCCATGCAGACTGCCAGCTCGCTTCACTAAAGCAGGCGCGCGCAAATTTTTTGCGCCTCCTAACCTAGATGCGCAAGAAAATGTCGAGGTTGTCACAATTCTAGCGCACGGAAAGAATCATGTGATAGTGCTGTAGAGTGTTTTCCGCCAGCAGTTGCGCGGAAAAACGCCGCGTGACAGTCTCGCGCGCCGCGTCTCCCAACCGCGTGGCGGCGGCACGATCATTAAGCATTTTGCGAATCGCGGCCGCCAATTCGCCGGAGTCAGGCGCAGTAACCAAAATTCCATTTCGCCCGTTCTTAATTATTTCCGGCACGCCACCGCTCGCAACCGCAATCGCCGGCAACCCATGCGCCATCGCGGCAAGAAGCGAAGAGCCCAGAGGCTCCGCAAGAGACGGGAAAACAAATAGATCGAAAGCACGATAGACCGAGTCAACGTCGTCGATGAAGCCCGAAAAAATCACCGCGTCTTCTATTTGTAATTCCGCCGCGAGTCCCTGCAATTTCAGACGGCATGGACCATCGCCGGCGACCATTACGCGGCAGCTCGGAAAGTCTTTACAAATTTCAGGCATGGCACGCAAAAGTGATTCCTGCCCTTTCTCAGGAAGCAAGTATCCGACGCAGCCGAGCAGTACATCGTGATCGGAGATTTTCCATCGCGCTCGCGCGACGCGGCGTCCTTCTATCGTTGTCGCCGGAGGAATGTCCACCCCGTCATACACCACGGCGACGCGTTGCGGCTCGATCCCAGAGGCAATCACGCTATCGGCGACAAATTGCGAAACGGCGATGATGCAGCGCGCGGCGCGATACCGCGCGCGGCTAAGCGGCGCACGGCTCAACGGATACGCGACACGCCGAGCGGCAACTAAGGGTGCGCGGTAATGCGCACGGATCAACCACGCGGCCGTCAAGGCGTGAGGATCGTGTGCGTGCAAAATGTCGAACGTTTGCTGATGGAGTATTTCGCGCAAACACAGCGCCGCTTGCCATCGGGCGATCTTCGAAGAAAATAAATGAACGGAAAATCCCTCGACGATCGCCCGCTGCGCCAAGGGCGAATCGCGACGCACCATTAACTGGACGTCGTGTCCGCGCTCGCGAAGACCGCGCAGCGTCAGCAGAATTTGCTGTTGGCCGCCGCGCCAATCCGGGCGCGTGTCAAGGTGCAGGATTCTCATAAGCAGGTCAGTGTAAGCTATGCCTGAAAAGAGTGCGAAGCGCAACGTTGCCACTTGCCGTTACGTGACAGCCACGGATGGGCCGGCCACAAATGTTATGCGCAGGCGTGTCTTTGATTGACATCCTTAGCAGTTAAGTGTCGTCCTCGGCGCCGCTTCCCTTTTGGAGGACACGCATGCGCGTTTTGAGGCTGGCGATCGTCGCCGGCGGATGTGTGCTGTTGTCCGTGGTGAGCCTTGGCACGTATGCCGCTACACCTTCAATCAACAGCAAGCCGAGCGGGGCAACCATCGAAATCAACGGCTTGATCGCTGGAAAAACCCCGTACACCGCGCAGTTACCCGGCGGCTATTTTCACAAGACCCACACCGTATTCGGCTCGCGCCTCGAACACGCCATGGTCGTGCGGGTCTCGATGGATGGTTATGTCAGCCAGCAGATTACTTTGACCGAAGGGCCATTCGCATGGCGGTCGTTTAATGGTCACTTCGAGGGAAACTCCTGGCTGATTAAAACCAATCACGTCGAGGTGATTTTGGAGCCGCTCGCTAGATTTTCACCGGCGAGCCAGAAATTTGCACTGCGAAAGAGGACCTAAGCGAGCCGTCCGTCGAACCTCCCATTCAGGAGATTGCCAGCCACGCCAATTCCGCTATCGTGCGCGTGGAAGGAAGTCTAAAACGCGGCACTGGCTTTTTCATCACCGACACCGGGCTAATCGCAACGAATAAACTTGCGGTCAGCGCACAATCAGAGCTGATCGTTTTGACGCGAAGCGAACAGCGCCTGCCGGCAATAGTGTTGTAGGTCGATTCGGACAAGGATCTTGCCATCATCAAAGTCGACGGACGCGGGTTCCCACACCTGCCGCTTGCTACGATTGATTCGGTGCACCGAGGCGAGACAGTGGTGGCGATAGGGGATCCGGGCGGAGGATTTGCGGAGACACTGACGCGCGGGGTAGTGAGTGGGTCGGCACGGATCGCACGCTGGGAAACGGAACGTGGATTCAGACCGACGCAACAATCAATCCCGGCAATAGCGGTGGCCCGCTGCTTGACACGTACGGCCGGGTCGTCGGCATCACGACACTTTCTGGCGTTCGAAATGATGCCGGCGAAAATGTGTCCGGGATGAACTTCGCGCTGAGCGCAGAAAACCTGATCCGTGTGCTGAAGCGCTATCCAGAAACGGCCGCATCGACCGGCGAAGCCCAAGCGAGCCGATTCGGCTCCGTGAACGTTCCTCAGACCCTGCCGGGGCCGTCATGTATTGGGACGGACATTTGTGGGCGACACACCTTGAGAGCTTTACTTGTCCGCCGGCGCACACAAGATTCGAATCCAGTCGGAGAACACAAAATCCTGGGAACGGAATTTGAATGTACTGAAAGACAGCGAAGTGACCGTGCACGCGAAGCTCGAATCACAGAACTGAAACTTCGTTTATAGCGTTAACGTTGCACGAAACGCAGCTCCGCGCAACCCGGCCCCGTCATTCAGAATCACGCGCACCGGCATGGACTCGAGCACTTCTTTCAACCTTCCCTTGTTCGTGAAGGCCGCGAGAAATGCCGGAGTCTTAAGCTTCGGCAGGATTTTGGGGGCGATTCCGCCTCCGATGTAAACACCACCCGCGGCAAGCACCTTCAACGCCATGTTCCCTGCTTCCGATCCAAGCAGGACGACGAAAAGATCGAGCGCCTTCTCGCAGAGCGCGCTTTTTCCGGCGAGCGCGGCGCTTGAGATGACCGGCGCGGGATCACCCTGCTTCATTTCCGCCGCGAGCCATGGCGGCTCTTCGCCGCGGCCCGTATCGCGCAGAAATTCATAAATATTCACCAACCCGGGACCGCACACCAATCGTTCCCAGCTGACATGACCAAATTTCGCGCGCATATATTTGAGCAATTCGTCCTGGAGTTCGTCGCTCGGAGCAAAACTGGAATGGCCGCCTTCGCTGGCCACGGGAGCGTGGCGCGTTCCCTCCCAATGGAGCGCCGCTTCTCCCAGCCCCGTTCCCGGCGAGATAACCACGCAATTCCCTCTGGCGTCCGGAGCGCCGCGTTGCAACAGAGCAAAATCACTTGGGGCCAGCGTCGCGATGCCGTAAGCGTTTGCCTCGAGATCATTGATCAATATGATGGAACAAAGGCCTACCCGCTGCGCAACGAGCCTGGCATCGACCACCCACGGCAAATTCGTCGCGCGGCATACGCCATCGCGCACCGGCCCGGCAACTCCCAGGGACACCGAGTCTGGATGAATTTTTTGCGCCGTCAAAAACGCCGAGACAATATCTTCGAGGCTCGCGTACTCGTGGCTGGGGTAAACGTGTTCAACGACGCAGCTAAGGTTGCCGCCGCGTAGACAAAAAAATGCTAGCCTGGTATTCGTTCCGCCCACGTCCCCGGCGAGGATCATTGCCCTGGTTCCCTCCACTGGCGGCCGTCGCGCTCAAGCAGATCGTTCGCTTCCCACGGACCCCACGAGCCCGCGGGATAATTCGGAAAATTGCGCGGAGGCAGCGCCTGCCAGACGTCGAGAATCGGCTGTACCACGCTCCAGCTCGCCTCCACCATATCCGCGCGTTGAAACAGCGTGGCGTCGCCGATCATGCACTCGTAAAGCAGGCGCTCGTATCCGGTGCTCGGTTTCGAACCAAAATAGTCCGCGTAGCGGAAATCCATATTCACCGTTCCCAGCTTGACGATTGGCCCTGGGATTTTCGCGCCGAACTGCAACGAGATTCCCTCCTGCGGCTGAATATGAACGATAAATTGATTGGGCGCGAGCCGCTCGACGGCCGTTTTCCGGAACAGCATGAAAGGCACACTCTTAAACTGGATGACGATTTCGCTGGAGCGAATCTTCAGCCTCTTTCCCGTGCGCAGATAAAAGGGCACGCCAGCCCAGCGCCAGTTGTCCATCAGAAGTTTCAAGGCGACAAAAGTTTCGGTCGCGGAGATGGGGCTCACGCGCGGCTCCGAACGATAAGCCGGGAGCCGGACATTTCCGTCTGACCCTTCGCCATATTGCCCGCGTACCGTGCGCATCAGGACATCCTGCTCGGTGAAGGGCTGCATGGCGCGCAGAACTTTCGTCTGCTCGTCGCGCACCGCATCCGCATCGAAGGAAACGGGAGGCTCCATCGTGACCAAGCTGATGAGCTGAAAGATGTGATTTGGCACCATATCGCGAAGGGCGCCGGAATGGTCGTAGTAGCCGCCGCGATTCTCCACGCCCATCGTTTCCGCTACGGTGATTTGCACGTGGTCGATGTAGCGGCGATTCCAGACGGGTTCAAAAATTCCGTTGCCAAAGCGGAACGCCAAAATGTTTTGTACCGTTTCTTTGCCAAGATAATGATCGATGCGGTAAATTTGATTTTCCTGAAGCACTCCCTCGATCTCGCGATTGAGCGCGCGCGCCGACGCTAGTCCGTCACCGAACGGTTTTTCATAAATAACGCGCCGCCAGCGATTATCCGTTTGCTGTGTTAAACCCGCGGCACCCAGCTGCCGTGTGATCTCGCAGAAAAAGTCCGGCGCGGTAGCCAGATAATAAAAATAATTCCCGCCGGCCGAATGTTCTTTGTCGACCTGGGCCAGCAACGCGGCCAGCGCTTTGTACGCCGCAGGATCCTGAAAGTTGCCCACGTGGTAGTAAAGGCGCTCGGTGAGCCAATCAACCAGCGTGGGCTCAACATCACCGGTGGCAAACTCGTGAAGTTCTTGCGCGATTTTCTTCTGGAAGTCAAACGTCGACATTTCGCCGCGTCCAATCCCCACAATCGCGAACTCCTTGGGCAGCAAATCGTCCTTCGCCAAATTGTAAAGCGCCGGAAAAAGTTTCCTCTTGGTTAGGTCGCCGCCGATGCCGAAGATCACCATCACGCACGGACCGGCGGGCCGGCCAGCTTCCCCAAAAGACTTGTTGTTGCCGGGAACCATTACAGTTGTTTCTTTGCCGTTACTCATGCCTGGAAATCCTCAGTTTCGTTCTCCGGAATATTCAATTTGGCAGATGTTATTTCCCGGCGGCACGTTCCACATGGCCGCCGAACTGGTAACGCATTGCGGAAAGGAGCTTCGCGGCAAACTCATCCTGGCCGCGCGAACTGAAGCGCTCATAAAGCGCCGCGCTGAGCACGGGAGCGGGCGACGCCTCGTCGATGGCCGCTTGAATTGTCCAGCGTCCTTCGCCGGAATCCGATACGCTGCCGGAAAACTTCGCCAGGTCCGGCTGCTCGAAAAGAGCAATCGCCGTCAAGTCGAGCAGCCACGACGCAATCACGCTGCCGCGACGCCACACCTCCGCGACGTCAGCAAGATTAAAATCATATTGGTAGTGCTCCGGATTTCGCAGCGGAGTGGTCTCCGCATCCGCCACGGCCGTTTTCTTCCCCACGTTCGCGTGCTTCAGAATGTTCAGGCCCTCCGCATACGCGGCCATCAATCCATATTCGATTCCGTTATGCACCATCTTCACGAAATGGCCGCCACCCGAAGGCCCGCAGTGGAGATACCCCTCTTCCGGCGTGCCACAGGATTTTTCGCGCCCCGGTGTACGCGACAAATTCCCGCGGCCGGGCGCGAGCGTCTTGAAAATTGGATCGAGATGCTTCACGACATCGTCTGGTCCGCCGATCATCATGCAGTATCCGCGCTCGAGTCCCCAGACGCCACCGCTCGTACCCACATCCACGTAGCGCACGCCTTTCGTTTCGAGATCCTTTGCGCGCCGAATGTCGTCGATGTAATAGGAGTTCCCGCCGTCGATCAAAATATCGCCGCGCCCAAGCAGCGGGGTCATTGCGTGTATGGTTTCGTCGACCACGGCCGCGGGAACCATCATCCAAATCGCGCGCGGCGCGGTCAGCTTCTTGACGAATTCAGCGAGCGATGCCGCTCCCACTGCGCCTTCGCCGGCCAAATTCTTCACACTGTCCTGATTCATGTCGAACGCGACGCACTGGTGTCCGCCGCGCATCAACCGTCGCACCATGTTGGCGCCCATCCGACCAAGGCCTACCATCCCGATTTGCATCAACTCGCTCCTTTATTTTCAGACCGCGCTCAAAATTTTACCGGCTATCCCCGGCTTGCGCGAAAGCAGGCTGCAATTCGAATTACATTTTCGTGTTGAGCTTTCAGGCTAGCGCCTGGCGCACCGCCGCATCGATTGCGGCGAGTCCCGCGCGCACATCTGCTCCCAAATGGATCCGCAGTGCGCGGCGGTTGCGTTCCGCAAGTACGGCGAAATCTCCGCGTGCCTGCGCCGCTTTCACCACGCCGAAAGTATATTTCTGTCCCGGCACCAGAATGTCCGCGGCATCGTCGCACGTGATCTGCAAAAACACGCCCGTGTTCGGCCCGCCTTTGTATGCCTGCCCGGTCGAGTGCAAGAAGCGCGGACCAAATCCCAGGCAGGTAGCGACGCGCCTTTTGTCGCGCACCGCGTGACGCACGGCTTGCAAACTATTTTCGTCGGCATCATTCATCGGAATGAACGCCAGTGTGGCGAAATAGTCTCCGGCCTTCAGCCGCCCGAGGTGCGCGCGGAGATATGAGACCAGCGATTTGCTGGCTCCAACGATTTGATTCAACGCCGCGGCATTCTTGTCGTCGGTGAAAAGCTTGATGCCTTTTTCCTCGAAGAACGGTTGCTCTGGCGGCAATGAGCCGGTTTTTTCATATTGTTCGGTCAGATTCTTCGTCGCGATTTTGCTGGCCTCGACGTCGGGCTGGTTAAACGCGTTGATTCCGATGATCGCGCTCGCCACCGCCGTCGCGATTTCCCAGCGGAAAAATGACTGCCCCAAATCGTAGGTGTCGCGCACGGAGATTCGCACAACGGGCTGCCCTGCCTTTTCAAGTGCTGCCACCTTCGCGTCCTGTTGCGCGTCGGGCGCCGATTCCAGCCGCACGTAGGCGAAAACGCGATCGTTGCCATAAACTTCCGGCGCTCCGATTTCTTCTCGGTCCACCGGAATCAGCCCCTTGCCCTGCTTGCCCGTTGATTCAGCGAGCAATTGCTCAAGCCACGCACCCAAATCGCGAATTCCGGGAGAAGCGATCAGCGTCACTTTGTCGTGTCCGTTCTTCGCCAGCACGCCGAGGATCACTCCCAATACCGCACCGGGATTCTCGTTCGCCGGCACGGAAGGCGCGCACGCGTGTACCATTTCCTCCGTGCGGTCGAGAAACTTTTTCACATCGGCGCCCATCACCGCGGCGGGCACAAGGCCAAAATCCGAGAGCGCAGAATAGCGTCCGCCGATGCTCGGCAGACCGTAGAAAATGCGCCGGAATTTATCCACCTCCGCAACAGCTTGCATCTTCGATCCAGGATCCGTAATGGCGATGAACTGCTTACCCGCCCGCTCCGCGTCTGAGACCTGCTTCGCGCGCTCGAAAAAATACTGTTTGAAAATGTTTGGCTCCAGGGTGCTTCCCGATTTGCTTGATACGATGAATAGCGTGTTCTTTACGTCGATTTGCGATTCGATCGCTTTGATCTGCGCGGGATCGGTGGAATCGAGCACGTGCAACTCTGGAAAGCCGGGCGTTTTGCCGAACGTTTTACTGAGCACTTCGGGACACAAGCTCGAGCCTCCCATGCCGAGCAGCAGCGCGGATGCAAATCCTGCCGATTTCACTTCCTTCGACACGTCCGCCAATTGGTCGGCATGCGCGATCTGATCTTCCGTCACACCGAGCCAGCCGAGCCATTTCGCTTCGTCGCTTCCGGTCCAGAGCGTCGCGTCATGCGCCCACAACCTGCGCATTTTCCCGCCGCTGGTCCAGTCGTTAAGCTCCTGTTTGACCGCTTGATCGAGAGCCTGAGGCAGGCTATACGTTTGCATCGCCGATTTCGGTTTCGCTGGAGCCTTTATTGTCTGTTCCACGGCAGCCAGCAGTTTCTCGAACGCATCGGCGAACAATTTAACGCCGTCATCGACCAATTGATCTGTTATTTCCTTCATCGAAAACCCGGCCGTCGCCAGGTCTTGCATTGTCTGGCGCGCCGCATCAACGTTTTCGACCAGGCTGGCGCGGACCTTGCCATGATCGCGGAACTCGTCGAGTGTCGCGGGAGGAATTGTGTCGACTGTATCCTCTCCTATCAATTCCTCGACGTACATCACGTCGCGATAATTCGGATTTTTGGTGCTCGTGCTGGCCCAAAGCACTCGCTGAGTATGTGCGCCTTTCGCCGCGAGCGATTTCCAGCCCGGTCCTTGGAAAATTCTCTGGTAACGTTCATACGCCATCTTGGCGTTTGCAATCGCCACTTTGCCGAGTAAGCTTTGCAGAAGCGCGCGTTCATCGGCATTGGTCACGGTCTTCAGACGGGCGTCCAACTGTTTATCCACAAGCGTGTCGATGCGGCTCACGAAGAAGCTTGCTACGCTGCCCATCCTGCTCACGTCGCCCCCGTTCTTCGCATACGTCTCGAGAGCGGCAATGTATGCCAAGGCCACTTTTTCGTACGCTTCCTGTGCAAACAGCAGCGTGATATTGATATTGATGCCCTCGCTCAGCAGTTGCTGAATCGCGGGCAGACCTTCGGGCGTCGCGGGAACTTTGATCATCACGTTCTCGCGCTTGACCATCTTCCAGAGCCGCCGCGCCTCTTCGATCGTTCCGTTCGTGTCACGCGCAAGCAGAGGAGATACTTCCAGGCTCACATATCCATCTCCTCGCTTTGTCTTTTCGTAAACGGGACGCAAAATATCCGCGGCGTCCTGAATATCGCGTATTGCCAGTAATTCGTACCGCGCCTTGGCGTCGAGCTCCGGCCTGGATTCGAGCGACTTCAGAAAATCGGCATAATCCGTGCTGCCGGTGATGGCTTTTTCAAAAATTGACGGATTAGAAGTCATTCCCCGCAAGCCATCTTCGTCAATCAGCCGCCGAAGTTCGCCGCTCGTCAGCAAATTTCGTCGGATATAATCGAGCCAAACGGCCTGGCCGAATTCCGTCAGCATCTTCAGAGGATTCGTTGATTTCCCAGCTTCCGCATTTCCTACCGTCTGCGTCGCCATTTCTTTACTCCTTCCCGGTCTTGGCCGGCAAACTGTACTTTTTTTCAATCGCTGCGATCTTTTCCACGCGACGTTCGAGACGTTCCTGCCCTTTTTCGTGGCCCTTGTAGTGCGCCCTCAGGAAGTTTGTCACTAATTCTTGCGCCAGCATTGGTCCAATCACGCGCGCGCCCAGCACCAGCACGTTCATATCGTCGTGCTCGACGCCCTGATGCGCCGAATAGGAATCGTGGCACATGCATGCGCGTATACCCGGAATTTTATTCGCGGCAATGCAGGCTCCCACGCCGCTTCCACAAATCACGATCCCGCGTTCAACCCGGCCGGCAAGCAGCGCTTCGCCGACCGCTTGCGCGAAGTCGGGATAGTCCACCGATGCGGGCCCATTCGTGCCGAAGTCCGTCACGTCGTGTTTCGCATCGCGCAGGAACGCCGCGAGCTGATCTTTCAAGACATACCCAGCATGGTCCGCGCCCATTCCGATTCGCACGATCTACCCCGTCTTTCCCAGCAGCTCTTTCGCTGTCGAGACCACTCGCTCCGGCATAAATCCAAATTTCTTCTGCAATTCCTTTAGTGGTGCGGACGCGCCAAACGTGTGCATTCCGATGGATTGTCCGTTGGGGCCAACGTATCGCGCCCATCCCATAGTCGACGCCTGTTCGATGGAAATTCGCGCAGTCACATCCGGGAGTAGAACGCTGTCGCGATATTCCTGCGGTTGGTGATCGAAAATCTCCCATGAGGGCATGCTGATTACGCGCGCACGAATCCCATCGGTTTTCAGCCGTTCGTACGCCTCGATTGCCAGCGACACTTCGCTGCCGGTCGCGAGGAGTAGAATTTCGGGTTTGCCCCCTTCCGCTTCGGCAAGAACGTAGGCCCCTGTCGCCAAACCCGCCGCCGGTGCATACTTCGTCCGGTCGAATGTTGGCAGCGCCTGGCGGCTGAGGACTAACGCGACCGGCTCATGATGAAGCTGCAAAATCACTTTCCACGCCTCCGCCACTTCATTCGCGTCCGCCGGACGTAGGGTGATAAGCCCGGGAATCGCACGCAACGCGACGAGTTGCTCGATGGGTTGGTGCGTGGGTCCGTCCTCTCCGACGCCGATGGAATCGTGCGTGAACACATAAATCACCGGCACTTCCATTACCGCGCTCAGCCGGATTGGCTCGCGCATGTAATCGCTGAAAATCAAGAACGTGGAGCCGAACGGTCGAATTTTCGAAAGCGACAGTCCGTTCAATACCGCACCCATCGCGTGCTCGCGTATGCCGAAATGAAAATTTCGCGCGTTGTAGTTCTCCGCTTCAAAATCACCCGCCCCATCGAACGTGAGGCGCGTTTTCGTCGACGGAGCCAAATCCGCCGAGCCGCCAATCAACCACGGAATATTCTGAGCAACGACGTTCAAAACTTTCGCCGATGAATCGCGGCTTGCAATCCCCTTCGCGTCCGCCGGAAACACCGGCAAATTCTTGTCCCAGCCTTCCGGCAACTCGCGATGCTGCATCTGGAGAACGCGCGCCGCAAGGTCGGGAAACTTCGCCGCGTACGCATCGAACAGCGTCATCCAACCGGCGCGCAGTTCTCTTCCTCGCTTGCCAATCCCCGCATCGAAATTTTCCCGCACACCATCAGGGACGAGGAATTTAGCATCCTCAGGCCAGCCGTAATTTTTCTTCGTCAGCCGGATTTCTTGTTCGCCTAGGGGCTCGCCGTGCGCCGCACTCGTATCCTGCTTATTGGGAGCGCCGTAGGCAATATGACTATCGACGATGATCAGCGTGGGCCGGTCGTTTGTCCGCAAAAATGTGGTATAGGCGCGGCTTAGCATTTCCGTGTCATTTGCGTCCACCACGCGCGTGACGTTCCAACCGTAACCCACGAATCGCGTCGCCACATCCTCGTCAAACGCCAGTTCCGTGTTCCCTTCGATCGTGATGTGATTATTGTCGTAAATCCAGCATAAGTTCGAGAGTTTCAAATGTCCCGCGAGCGAGGCTGCTTCGCCGGAAATTCCTTCCATCATGTCGCCATCGCCGCAGACGGAATAAACTTTGAAATTGAACATCTCAAATTCCGGACGGTTGAAATATAGCGCGAGCCAGTCGCTGGCAATCGCCATGCCAACGCTGTTCGCGACGCCTTGGCCGAGAGGTCCGGTGGTTGTCTCGACACCCGAAGTCCAGCGATATTCAGGATGGCCCGGGCATTTGCTATCGAGTTGACGGAAGCGCTTGATGTCCTCAAGCTTCACCGACAATTCGCCCAGCCGTTCGTACTTAGGATTCACCGCTTTCACGCCTGCAAGATGCAATAAAGAATAGAGCAACATCGATGCATGCCCGTTTGACAAAACGAAACGGTCGCGGTTCGGCCATATCGGATCATCCGGATCAAAGCGCAAGAACCGTTGCCAGAGTGTGTACGCAACGGGTGCCAGCGCCATCGGCGTCCCAGGATGCCCCGAGTTCGCCTGTTGCACGGCATCCATCGAAAGAGTGCGGATCGTATTGATGCAAAGCTGGTCGATGCTGATGGGAGACGTCGTCATTTGGGCATGAGCTTCCATTTTTCTTGCATCGCCTCAATTCTGATGGGTGCGGAGAACCTGGCACCAATCGCACCTTCGATTTTATCCCTTTGCAAGCGTTCTGGCGAATGAACCGTTGATGTATCGCCCGGAACTCGCTGGACATTCCTAGCGTCATGCCAAGGCTTCGTGTAAGCTTCAATTTTGCGGCCCGCTCGATGGGTGATCTTTTCCTCCAAAAAGGCTTTCCGCAGCTTTATGACTACGTGCTGCGGCTGCCCGTCATCCGCACGATTCGCCTACAGGAGCAGCAAATCCTACATAGAACCTTCGAAGAGAATCTTGGTCCGCAGGATCAGGTTTTAGAGGTAGGAGCCGGTACCGGGTTTTATACGTTCGATGTTGCGGGCCATGTGCGAAATGTAACCGCGCTCGAACGTTCCGCAGGTATGGCACGAATTTTGCGCCAACGCATCGAAAACTCTGTGGCGCGCAATATCACGGTGGTCGAAGCCGATTTCTTCTCTTACGCGCCGGCACAACGATTCGACGCGGTCATCGCGATCGGTGTCCTCGATTGCGTCAGCGAAGCAAAATCGTTCCTCGACCGCTGCATCTCGCTTGCAACAAAATGCGTGATCGTCACAATTCCTCGCTCAAGCTTCTGGGCCAGCATCCACTCTTTTTTTGGCGGCATGATGGGTGTCCATATCAGCGTTTACACGCCCGACGAAGTCGCGGCTTATCTGCGAGGCTATCGCTACACTTTGCAGGAAACGGGCTTGCGAACGCGCTGGAGTCACGGCCTGACCCTTGTGGCCGTGATTAGTCCATCCTCGAAATGAAATCGGCTGGCAATGCCGAGCGCCAAATTGTGAGGTTGCGACGGGATGCGAGAATGAAATCAACCATTACGAAAGGGCAAATTTGCTCTATAAGGCGATTTCAACTCGCCAATTTCTTCAACAACGCTTTACCTTCCGCCTCGGTCAATACGCGCTTCCGCATCAGAGTGATGATCAGTTCATTGAGAACGTAGCCCGGCTCAGGACTGCTGTTCTCGATTGGTCCCGTCGCATGGATCGGTTCCGGGGCTTTCATTTCGTGGACTGATCTTCCGCTGAGCTTCGCGAGCCAACTTTCGAGAACCCAAAGCTGCTCCGGTTCAACAGACACGAAGGCCAAACCCATTCCCATGCCAGGCATTGCATAAACCACTTCGGCTCTTGACTCGAACGTGTTCTGGTCCGTTGTGAGACGTACCGATACGGCTGTTCCAACTGGGAACGGGTTGATGCTATCCACAAAACAGCCGCCGCGTCCCAGATCGGAACAGCGCGACGCTACTCGAGCCCCCGAGGCAATGTCCGTCGCATCCGCGGCCGCAGAAAAGGGATAGCGTATGCTGCTTCGGCGCTCCCGTTCCGACAATCTGGAGGGATTATCCTTCTTCTTGAGCTCTTCTGGCATCCTGGGCACCAGTCTACGCCAGGGTATGTTGAGCATTTGTGTGGCCAGAGAGTCGGACGACGGATGTCACCCGTGCATCGAGGAACCTGGTACGTTTTCGGCACTCGGGGATGGCGGAATCACGCGCAGACGCTATAGGGGCGCAATAGGCCTAATCTTCCCTCATCTTCCGCTGCGCTGCCCCCCGGCACTTCCACCCCAGTCCGAGCCGCCCTCGCGGCATCGTTGATGGCCCGTTTCGTCCCCGGACGAGTTCAGGCAAATTTATGACCGGGGGAAGTGCCGGTATCCCGTCAGCGTTACTGCGCGCGACTAAGTCCACGCCTGGGCAAAGCGCATCGCGTGCGCGTCATTACTGCGCGCCCTGCGCCTCAATATCGGCAACTTCAATCGTATTTGTGCTCGGATCAAGCGTGCCGCTCACCTGCACGTCTTTTCCGGCAAACTCCTTCGCTTTATCTTGATTGTCGAGCTGATAGGTGGCCCCGGACGCTTTGTCCTGGAGTATGTATTTGCCCTTTACTTTCACGATCGTGCCTTGAAATTTCTGCGTTGCCTGCTGCTGCGTCTGTTGTTGCGCACCAGAAAACCGTACAGGAGCGGACGCTCGGGCGAGAGCGGCCGGAACGCTCGCCGAACCCAGGCCCAAAATCAAAGCGAGTGTCCCGACCAATCGGGGAAACATGAGATTCTTCATTTCAACACCTCCAAACTTCTGCTAAACCGCTGACCGGCCCCGGACAAAATGAAGCACAAGCAGGATCAGGGCAATGATGAGTACTATGTGGATGAAAGCGGAAGTCACGTGAAATGCGAAGAAACCGAGCAGCCACAGAATAATCAAAATCACAGCAAGTATAGCCAGCATGTCGTCGTCTCCTCATTCTGAGCGCACTGTTGGCCGAATCCAGTTTCTCACGCGCTGCGCTGCACCTGCACGTGGCGGAAAATGCGAATAAGAATTACTTACGAATCATCCATCGTCGCCGCGTTCGTCCCGTAGGAACGCCTCGCGGAGCCGCCATCTTCACTCGCACATTTGATGCGGGCGTCTGATGCTCGGTCACTCTTTGCGACAATCAAGATCCACGGTACCGGACGGCATTCCGGCCAGAGTTGCTCGCAGTTCAATCGAGAAAAAGTGCCCTCCCAGAATCGATCCAGCTTGAGCGCTTAAAAATGCCTGAGCACGCGGGCAATTCCTTCGGCGAAATCGTTTTCAAGAGCGATTAGGCTGAGGATCAGAAAACCATCGTCGGGGAAATCGTAGAAATGGCCGGGATGAACGCAGACGCCGCCATTTTCGAGTAAGTTCATGGCGAGATCTTCGTCCGAGCGCGTCGCGGGCACGCGGAGCACAGCGTACCAGCCGCCTTCGACCACCAATCGATCGCTGGATTGTTGCGCGGCGAGTCGACGATCAAGTTCAGCCAGATTTGCACGTACGCGCGTCATCACTTGTTGTTGGAACGCATGGCGCTGCCCTAAAAAAACCGCGGCTGACAATTGCACCGGTGCGTTCATCGAAAGATATGTGTCGGCGATCACTTCCAAACGCGCGCCCGCTTGCGATTTCCATGGCTCGGGGCCGCTGGCGACCAGCCAAGCCACTTTCATCTGCGGCAAACCGGCGATTTTCGAAAGGCCACTCATGGTGAAGGTGAGCGCGTCGCGATTTGCGGCGAATGTCGGAGGCTGCTCTGACGCGAGCGAGAAATCCAAAAACACTTCGTCGGCAATGATGGCCATATTGCTAGGGGAGCAGATTTCGCTCAAGCGCTTCATCGCGGCTGAGTTTGTGTAATGCCCAGTCGGATTATTCGGGTGAACGACAATTATGCCGCGCGTGCGAGGAGTGATTGCCTGCTCCATAGCGTGAAAATCGATGTGCCATCCGTGGTCATACAGGAGCGGATACCGGATAAGTTTTACGTCTTGAATATCGGCAAGAAAATCGAAGAGCGGGTAACTGGGAGCCGGGATCAACAGTTCGTCCCCCGGATTGCATAGCAGACGGAAAACAAACGAATACGCCTCGCTCGTGCTAGTGGTCAGGAGTATGTCTTCAACGGGCACCTTGCTGCCGCGCGCGCCGTAGTATTCGGCGATGGCGCAGCGAGCCGTGGCCAGGCCACGCGGTTCTGGCTGATAGATCATCGCAGCTGGATTCGAAAGCGCTCTCATTATCGCTGGTGTGTCGTACAAGAATCCGCATTCCGTCGGATTCGAAGCCGTGAGATCAAGGAACGCCTTACCAGTCGCACGCCGCCGGGCGAGGACCTCAGCGAGGCGGTTACTGGCAAGGTTCCAGTTTGTGCGGACAGAGAACACTAGAAGAAAACCTCAGCGCTTAAGTCTACCGCAACGCCGCCCACCGTTGTCATGGATGGAAAAGACGATTTGGGCAACGGACACTGCGGCGACAACGGACAGCGCGGCGTGTCAGCGCGGCGTTGACTCACTTAGCGGCAAGGCCTAAGATGGCGCGACGGAGATGTCCCCCTCCACATGATTGGCCAGACGCTGGGCCATTATCGCATCATCGAGAAGATCGGCGCTGGCGGAATGGGCAACGTTTATCGCGCACGCGATGAACAGCTCGACCGAGACGTAGCGCTCAAAGTTCTGCCGCCCGGCATGCTGAAAGACGAGAAAGCGCGGCGGCGCTTTCGCAACGAAGCACTGCTCCTCGCAAAGCTTAACCACCCCAACGTAGCGATAGTCCACGAATTCGATACGGAGGCAGGAGCAGATTTTCTGGTGATGGAATGCGTTGCGGGCGTCTCGCTTGCCCAGAAGCTCGAAGCTGGACCGCTTCCCGAAAAAGAGATCCTCGTGCTCGCCATGCAAGTGGCGCAAGCATTGCAGGAAGCGCACGAGCGTGGCATCGTGCACCGCGACTTAAAACCCGGGAACATAATTATCACGCCGAAAGGTTGGGCGAAAGTGCTCGACTTCGGAATCGCGAGGCTCTTGCGTCCTGCCGGCGACACGGATCCCACGCAAAGCATCACCGGGTCACACGGCGCCGCCGGCACATTGCCGTATATGTCGCCGGAGCAATTGAGAGGAGAGGCTGCCGGACCTCGCAGCGATATTTTTTCCTTTGGAGCGGTTCTCTACGAGATGGCCTCGGGCCGGCGGCCGTGCCAGGAAACTCTGCCCTCGCGGCTGATCGATGCGATTGTACGCGAACGCCCGGTGCCACCGCGTACCGTTAATCCGAGAATTTCTCCTGAATTCGAACGAATCGCTATGAAATGTCTGGAAAAGGAGCCGGAGAATCGCTACCAGTCCGCGAAAGAATTAGAAGTCGATTTGCGGCGCTTGCAAACGCTCACTTCAGGCCCCGTTGCTCTCACTGCGGCGCCAAAGCTAAGCCTGTGGCGCGACAGGATGGCGAAACTCGCGAGCGCTGCCGCTGTGATCGCATTAATAATCGTGCTCGCGCTGGTCGTTCGTTCATGGCGTGCGCACTTCGCACCCGCGTCGGGTTCGCCTCGAATTCAATCGCTGGCCGTGTTGCCGCTCGAAAATCTTTCCGGCGATCCACAGCAAGCCTATTTTACCGAAGGAATGACGGAGGAACTGACCACGCAATTGGCACAGATCAGCGAGCTCCGCGTGATTTCGCAAACGTCGGTAACACCGTATCAGGGCGCGCAACAGTCGCTGCAAAATATCGGCAAAGAATTACACGTGGACGCAGTCGTGGAGGGCTCGGTGATGCGTTCCAACGATCGCGTACGGATCACCGCGCGACTGATACGGGTTTCTAACGGCAATCTACTTTGGACACAAGCCTACGACCGAAAGCTGGAAGACGTGCTAGCTCTGCAAGACGAAGTAGCCCGCGCCATTGCGAGTGAGGTGAAAGTGACGCTGACTCCGGACGAGCAGGCCCGCCTCGCCAAGCCACGCTCTGTAAATCAGGCCGCCTATGACGCCTATCTTCAAGGAACCTATTTGAATAAGGGAACGTCGTCGCAGCATCGCCGGGCCCGCGACTATTTCGAACAGGCTATAAAACTCGATCCCAATTATGCGCCCGCCTACGCTGGTCTGGCCGATTACTATTGGTCCGATCCGGGGCTCGATCCGCGCGCGGCAATGCCCCAGGCGAGGAAATACGCGCAAGACGCGCTGGAGCGTGATCCGAACTTGGCGGATGCGCACACGACCCTTGGCGCAATCCACTTTTACGCGGACTGGAACTGGGTTGCCGCTGAGGACGAATTCAGGCGCGCCATTGCACTCAGTCCTAGCGATGCGGAGGCGCACCGTAGCTATTCCTATTTTTTAGCCGCCCTCGGTCGACCGGATGAAGCACTGGCGGAGAGTACGAAAGCGCAGGAACTTGATCCACTGTCGATTTGGGCGCAGCTTACAGCGGGTTATGTATTCTATTTCACGCGCTACTACGACAAAGCAGTTGACCAGTGCCAAAAAGCACTGGTACTGGATCCGAACTCGGTGGGTGCCTACGACTGCCTGGGGACCAGCTATCTTGCCGAAGGCAAGTATGAGCAGGCTATCGCGGCGGCCCAAAAGGCTTGCGATCTTTCTAATAATGATCCAACGCGTCTTGTGGGGTTAGGAAGGGCCTACGCATTGGCCGGTCGGAAGACCGATGCGCTGAAGGTTCTCGATCAGCTCCGCCAGCTTTCCAGCCGCACTTACGTGCCCCCTTATTTTTTCGCCACGATCTATGCGGCTTTGGGTGAAAGGGATGAAGCCTTTACGTGGCTAGAAACGGCCTTCCGAGAACGCGATCGCTATATGGCGTGGCTGAAGGTCGATGGCGCCATCGACCCTCTGCGGAGCGACGCCCGCCTGACACAACTGCTGCGGCAGGTCGGTCTTATCAATAATTAGGAACGGCGCGCAGCAAGGGAGAGTTCTCGCTGACCGTAGACATCGTTCCTCCCGGTTTTCGACGCCATCTTAACAGAGCGGAAACGGAACCAGATATCCCGTACTCTCGGGAGTATGGTAGATCAGCAAAAGGACACACTTGCCACGTTTTCTTCGTTTCGGTTTTTGAAGAACGACATCGATTAAATGTCGCTTCAGAATACCGCGCTTGTTGAGGTTGCGCTTCTTGGCGTTGTCACTAGACCTGCGAAACTCCTCAAACTCTTCGTTCGACATCGTCAGAATCACCACTTCCGGCAGGTCGACCCCAAAATCAGTCTTCCAAACGCCATTAGGCAGTTTGCGCCAACTGGGTGTTGCGATTCGCTGCATGGTCTTGCGGGCAGGTTTCGGCGCTTTCGCGCTTTTGTCCATGGGCTGACTCCTCTTGGTGGCGGATCTGTTCACGCCTTTGAGCGCCTTGTACACCCAGCGTGCCTCGAAGTCAATGACGAGACAACATTTCCGGCGAAGGAAATCGATTTGGCAACGGCAGTGGGATTCAATGCGCGGCTGATGGACGACTCAAGCTTCCGGCAGCGTGGATTGTTATATCGACGGTCTTGTCGACGCGGAGGATAAACGTGCTGGGATCCTTCAATCCCCATTGCACATACGGAATCGCGAAATGCACGGCCGCGGTGAGCTGATTTCCTGATACTTGAATGTCCGCAGGCAGCGTGATTTCGTGCTGGCTTCCGTGAAGCTTCAACAGTCCCTGAAGTTGAACCTGCGATTCCCCGGAAAGAGAAACGTGCCCCTCCACTCGCTCTGGGATAAAAATGATTTCGGGATACCTTGGGCTCTCCAAAACGGATTTGTGCATTTTCTGATCGCGATTGCTGTTGCCGCTTTCGCCACTCGTGGCATCAACGACGATTTCGCCGCTTGCCCGCCCGGTGACGGAATCGAATTGAATTACGCCGTTTTTCAATTTGAATGTTCCATCCACCGTGTGGAGCACGGCGCCGAGCGTGTATGTGATTTGGGTTTGCGCCGGATTCAGACTGAGCGCGACCGCCTTCGCCCGAATCGATGGAGAAAGGACCATGGCACAAAGCATCGCGATGACACTGTAAACGCAGTTCATTGATGGCCTCATGTCAGCCCGCTTGAGAAATAGCCGATTCGGGCGCAGGCCGAATCGGCTTCGGTATTTTACGAGGGATCAAGATTCTCTGGCCCAGTGACGCGAACGTTTGCAGCGCCACCAAAGGCGAGACCGGCGCGCCCGTGTGAACGGCGAGGAGCTTCGAAAACAAAGACGGCTCGGATGCGAAAGCAGAGAGCACTCTATGGCGCAAACGACTGTGGTGACTCAAGGCAACGAGCAAGCGTGACATCATCACTGGCCGTTTCCGGGTGCGCCGATGCTCGATTTCGTAAACCGTCAAATCATTCCGCTCGAGAGCCCCCGCCAGCGATAATGCCTGCTGGAAAGCAAGGCTGAGCCCCGCGCCCGCAATGGCATCCACGGAACCCGACGCATCGCCAACTAACGCCACCTGTTTCCGCGTTACTGCCGGCATGCTGTACGACGACGAAACTCCTCCCATTTCGGGCATGGGCGAAATTGCGCCTTGTAAATGTTTTGCCAGAGATGGGAAGAGCGGCAGTGCGTCAGCCAGACGGAACGTCGGATTCGTTGTAAGGAGCGCGACGCAAACTTCCCGCGGGCCAACGGGAGTCACATAGATCTGGCAAAGCTTGCCCCAGTGAACTTCGACGCAATCAGACCATGGAGTTATCTGGTAATGGCTTCGGAACCCATAGCGCAGCCCTTTTCTTCGCGGAGGATCAAATTGCGCCCACTGCCGAACGCGCGAGTTTTGTCCATCAGCGGCAATGATCCATCGAGCGTGGATCGCGCGGCCGCCCAGGAAAATCTCTCTTTGCTCCTCGTCATTTTGAGCGTCGCTCTCGTTAAAACCAACTACGCGCTTTCCCCAGTACATATCCACACCGAGAGCTTTAGCCCGCTCGGAAAGAAGAATGTGGAGCGTGGTACGCCGAATTCCCCAGCCGAGCTGCTTGGGTAAATTCGATTGCGCCGCAAGATTTCCCTCAACGAATCGAATACCTCTAAACGGCAGGCCGTGAGCAGAACCGATTTTGATTCCCAACTTGCGCAGGACAGCAATGCCGTCTGGCATCAAGCCTTCGCCGCAAGCCTTGTCCACGGGGGGAACGGAGCTATCGGCCATACTGACGCGAAAACCCTTCTGGCGAGCAGCGATGGCTGCCGCAAGCCCGGCGGGGCCTCCGCCGACAACGAAAACATCTGTTTCGAGGGGATTCGCTTCTACCTCGCCTGGATTCCGCATCGTCCGTACTTCGATGCGGCGGTGGTGTTAACGGATGTGCGCGCCGGCCACGATAATTAATATTTCGACCGTTCGAATTACCACTTGAGTAGCAACAATTCTGAGCAAAAACCAGGACCCATCGCTCCCAATATGCTGTACGTTCCCGGCTCCGGGTGGTGGTTTTCGATTACGTCTTCAAGGACCAGCAGGACGGATACAGAAGAGATATTTCCGACCTTGTTCAAGCAGTCCCATGAAACAGCCAGTGCTTCGTCAGGAACATCAAGCGCGGTAGCGACCGCTTCCAACACCTTTGGGCCGCCGGTGTGGAAAATCCAGCTTCCAACATCTTTCCTGGTCAGGCCGTTGTTCCCCAAAAATGTATCCACATCATTTCCCAGATGCTCTTTCACAATTTCAGGAACGGCTGGGGACAAAACAATCTGAAATCCCTTTTCCGAAATGTCCCAGCCCATGGCGCCTTCCGAGCCAGGATAAAATACGGATTGCGTGGCCAGGATTTCGGGCCCTTCCGCCGTCCGTTCATCGCCTGTGACAATCACGGCCGCGGCTCCGTCGCCAAATAGGCCCGCGGAAATCAAATTGGCCATGGAGACATCGTCACGCTGAATCGTCAAGGAACAAAGTTCCACAGCCAGCAGCGCCGCCACTTGGCCCGGGTAGGCGCGAACGTAGTCCGCGGCACGAGAAATTCCCGCAGCGCCGGCGACGCAGCCCAGCCCGAAAATCGGAATGCGCTTGATATTCGGACACAAATTCATGCGGTTAATTAACCGCGCATCGAGCGACGGACTCGCGATCCCCGTAACTGACACCACGAATAGCGCGCTGATGTCGCGCGCCGTCAGATTCGTCCGATCGACAGCCGATTGGATGGCTTGCTCTCCTATCTCCACGGCTGTCTCTATCCAAGCGGTATTTGCCTCGCCCCATGTCGAAAGCGTTTCGTAACGTTCCAGCGGCAACGACATATAGCGGCCACGCACATCCACGCGTGAGTGCAAACGATCCAATACTTCGGGCTTGGGCAGCCGTTCACCCCAGTAGTGCTTAAGCGCTGCTACCAGTACCTCTTGACTGAAATAGTGCTTCGGAAATGCACCCGCAACGCCCGCAATCTTCATTCGGCACCCACAATCCTCTCTTCTAACTCTAACTCACAGGTTGACACTGCAACACTATATTCCCGTTCTCGCGTTTGCTTGATTTCGAGGCGCTTAACGGAACGCGCCGCTAAACCAGACCATTCGACAGGGGCCGCGCAAACTGCCACATAGAGATGATTATCAGGAAATTGCCGAATTTGCCAGCGCAATGGACGTGCAGTTCATTCTCTTCGATGCGTCGCCCAGGGGCCTACGCTGTGTGTATCGTATTGACCATTTTCTGGGAAGCGAGCCTTCCGGCGTCAACCACCCGCCAACTGCTTCCCTATCCCATCACGCTCACGTGCTCTGGTTCGAGCTTGTAAAGAATGCGCACTTCGCCGGGCTGCCGGAACGGATAAACAGGCTTGCCCAGATATTTTTGCGAAAGCCTGTTGATGTGCTCGTCGGCGCCATTTTGCGTGATTTCCACAACGCGGCCGCGTACCTCCAGATAACGGTATGGATTCTCAGGATCCTGGATCGCAAGCGACACGCGTGGATCACGGCGAATGTTCTTATCCTTCACGCGTCCGAGCGCGGAGTTGAACAAAATGTGGCTTCCGTCAAAATCCACCCACACCGGGGTGACCTGAGGGCTTCCATCGGGCATCACCGTCGCCAGATTCGCGAATGCCGGTTTCTTCAACAGGTCCGCATATTTTTCCGGAATATTCTTCTCCATAGGATCTCCTCAGCGCTGCTAACACTGTATCAGAAAATAGGACACCTGATGCACCGCATGAGGGCGCGCGTGGGCAGCCGGGTCAGCCGCAAGCGAAATTCCTTGTTTTTGCACCACGAGGAGAGTACAGACCCAAGGAGTGAGTGTGGGAGATCCCACCCAATAGGAGTTCCCGTGTCACCGGATTTAACCGATTCCGCGAAAACTGCTTTCCAACTACAGACTTCCATTCATGAGGACGAGGTGATCGTGCAGTGCGTGGGCACGTTAACGCTCGGGCATGCGGAGATTTTGAAGAACCATGTGAAAAATATGATCCCGCAAAAGAAACGGATCATTCTCGATCTCAACGGCATCACTCAGATGGACAGTTCAGGACTCGGCACGCTGGTAAGCCTGTACGTTTCGGCCAAGAAAGGAAACTGTGATCTCCTTCTAGTCAACTACAGCAAGCCAGTCAAGCATCTGCTGGGACTTACCAATCTACTATCGGTGTTTGAAGCCGCCGGGCGCCACGGCGCAAAGTTTCCGTGAACCACCTGGCCCGCCGTGACGCATAACGAAAAATGAAGAATGGTGCGCCCAAGGAGACGACTTTAGAACGCGACCTGAAAGCTACTGGAGTGATTGTCTGAAGGAGATTTTCCTGCAGACCTGTTGTCCCATCAACGGTACCCTAGGAGGAATGGCGGCAAGGTAACGAACCGTCTAAAAGCCCTCCGACACTGTATCCCATAACCGAGAGGTTAGCATTGAAACCGCGAGGGAACAATGCAACTGCCAGCATCAGGCGGTGAGGGGCTAGGGTTGATAGCACGGCCAGCGTAAGCAAACTCTCATTAAGCGTCGTCACGTCCCAAGAGCCGAAGATGCTTACCGGCTCTTCGCAGCGGGGCACGGGGACTTCTGAATTCTCCGTCATGGGCGATCCAAACTGCCGGCGTATAGAGAGGGCCTAAACTATCGCGTCACTTCAGCGGAACAGGGTAAACCCGTATTTCTTCCCTCGAGGAAAGGAAGCCGCAAGGCGACCGATGGAAATGCGGGCAGCAGAGGAGAGAGGAAGCGAACGCCGCTCGGTAATGGAGCGGATACCGGCGTTTTCATTGCTGGCTGCGAAAGCAGGCGGACTTCTCTCTGGTCTTTCCCACGAGAAAACTTGCATAACCGACTTACGAGGCAATGCAGATGACGACAGTGAAAACTGTTGGTGCGGTCTCGCGCGCGAAGCTGGCATGGGCTGCCATTGACTGGCAGACCGCGCGGCGGAATGTGCGTCGGCTCCAAGTGCGTATCGTGCAGGCGACGAAAGAAGGCAGGTGGGGCAAGGTCAAAGCCTTGCAACGGCTGCTGACTCACTCCTACAGCGGCAAAGTGCTTGCCGTTGGCAGAGTGACGGAGAATGCAGGGAAAAAGACTGCGGGAGTGGACGGAGAAATCTGGAACACTCCTCGGAAGAAAGCTCAAGCAGTACAAGAGCTGAAGGGACGCGGTTACCATCCGTTACCCCTTCGGCGTATTTACATCCCGAAATCGAACGGTAAGATGCGCCCTCTGGGTATCCCCACGATGAAAGACAGAGCCATGCAAGCGCTTCATTTGCTCTCTCTGGACCCCGTCGTGGAAACCACGGCAGACCGAAACTCGTACGGGTTTCGCCAGCAGCGGTCCTGCGCCGATGCCATAGAACAATGCTTCTTAGCATTGCGTACCGGCAGTGCGCAGTGGATTCTGGAAGGCGACATCAAAAGCTGTTTCGACAAAATCAGCCATTCGTGGCTCTTGGATCATGTCCCTATGGACAGAACCGTTCTGCGAAAGTGGCTGGCATCGGGCTATATGGAGAAGCGCGTCTTTCACGAAACCACGGAAGGAACTCCGCAGGGCGGGATTTGCCTCCCCGGCGCTGGCCAATCATGCGCTGAATGGACTGGAGCAGCTTCTTCGGGAAAGTTATCCGAAGAAGAAACGCTTCCCATCCTTGGGTGGGCAATACCCCTGTGTGAATCTCATCCGTTATGCGGACGACTTCGTGATCACAGGCAGGTCGAAAGAACTGCTGGAAGAGATCAAACCGCTGGTCGAAGGCTTCCTGCGCGAACGCGGGCTTGAACTCTCCCCCGTGAAAACGGTCATCACGCACGTGACCACGGGCTTCGATTTTCTCGGACAAAATGTGCGCAGATATCCGAATGGAAAACTGCTCATCAAGCCCTCCCGGAAGAATCTTCGATCCTTTCTGGAAGGCATCCGAGAAACCATACGGACGGGGTTGGCTAAAACGGCAGCCGATCTGATCTTTGTGCTGAATCGCAAAATACGCGGTTGGGCCAACTATCACCGGCATGTTGTCAGCAGCCGCGCCTTCCGCAAAGTCGACTACGCCATCTTCACCAGTCTTTGGCAATGGGCACGCAGGAAACATCCGACAAAAAGCGCTCGCTGGATTCAACAGAAGTACTGGGGGCACCATCGAGGTTGGAACTGGTGCTTCTTTGGCGTTACGCAGGCTGTTGGGGGTAAGCCGTCCGTTATATGGCTCCAGCATGCCCGCCAGACGCCGATCCGGCGGCACATCAAAGTCAGAAGTGAAGCGAATCCTTACGATCCGCTCTGGAAGGAATATTTTGTTCGCCGAAGATCCTTTCGGAGCAGTCGTGATGCCTACTTCACCGATCCCGCACTGCCCGGCCTCCCGGCCTCTCCAAACCGTCACCGCGTCTCTTCGCGAGGCGTTCGAAAGGCTTGAGCTGTGTGAGTTGGAAACTCTCATGCACAGTTCTTAGAGGACGGGACAGGAGCAATCCTGTCCTGTCACTCGGTACTCTCCTCGTCGCGGACTTGCCCTTTGAATCGGGCAATTACGCCTGAAGCGACAAGCCAAGCGCCCAGCAATCCCAAGACGATCGCGGTGGCATTCATCGCTGCGGCCTGCGTTTCGTTGGAAGGCTGGAGCAGGTTAGTTGCAGGGTGAAAGTGGTTCTTGGCCTCGGTGAAAATCAGCAACGAACCAAGCAAGACCCTTCCCCACTTAACTTTCATACTCCCGGCGGCTCGTTGCCCCCTCGCCCAACGCATTGCCCGAATTCCGACCGAAAGTAAGTAAATGGAAAACGCAGAAGCAAAGATAAGATCCATTGCGCCCCATGCATCAGCGACATGACGAAGGATCAGCACCCTGAGCACCAATAGCCCGAACAGACTTCCGCTCACCAGTCCCGTGATTCCGAGCAATTGTACGATTCGGTGCTTCGCGTCCACCGAGGGATTCTCCAACCGGAGTTCTGAACGTGTGGAGGGTATCGTTCAATCTGATTGAAAGTAAAGGGACAAAAAACGTGGCCCGCCCCGAGAGATTCGAACTCCCGACCTTTTGCTTCGTTAGACAGACATTCAAACCCGCCGAATCAGGTACAATAACTTTTGCGCTGAAACCTGCGCGGAGGATTTTAATTTGCGCAATGTCGAACCGATTCGCTGGACCGATGAAGGCGTCGTG
>DATLSS010000048.1:0-32811 GCA_035534035.1 Candidatus Acidiferrales bacterium
GGCTCCACTTTTCCCTGATAGGCGATCCCTACGGTAAGGCTCTGCTTGATCAGCCGCAACATGCTCCCATCCACCACGCGTTGTTTGATCAGGACCATCAATTTGGCGTGTGAAATGGTCGTAAAGTAGCTGCGGAAATCACTTTCCACTACGCGTCGACGTCAAAGCTACAATTTATAGCACTGCACTCCGCGTTCTGATGGGACGCGCCACCGGCGCTGTTATGGGGACAGTTATCGCCATCTCCGAACCTTGACGGACAACTGTTAGCGATACAGTTTTCTGCTCGCGCTCTTGCCTCAATCGTTCACGCAAATCGTCGACTGTTTTTATCGTGGCACCGTCGACGCGAGTAATCACATCGCCTGCCTTCAGCCCTGCCTTGGCAGCAGGACTGTTTGGGCTAACTTCCCGAATGAGGACGCCTTCCCCGCCCGGAACATGGAAATATGTTCCAAGCTGACCGCTGACATCCTCTGCCTGGACGCCGAGGACCGGCGTCATACCCGGGAAAAGTTCTGGCATGTTGAACTTGAAGTCGAAGTTGCGCGGCGGAAGCACTTCTCTAAGGCGGCTGTCCATGCTCCGCGCGTTACTTCCGACTTGAACCGTCAATTTTTCACTACGCCCGTCGCGGACGACCTCCATGTTCACCGATCGTCCAGGAGGTGTCTCGCGAACAAGACGTCGAAATTGCACCGTCCCCTCAACAGCCTGGCCGTCATATTCGACAATCACATCTTTCACTTCAAGGCCTGCTTTAGCCGATGGGCCGTCAGGCACGACCTCGGAAACAACCACGCCCTCGACGTGCGCAAGTTTCAGGTGTTTTGCCTGCTCTGGCGTGATCTCGGCAATCTCAACGCCGAGCCAACCGGTATCGTCACTGGCATCCAGAAGTCCCGGCGTTTGCGCGAAAAGTTGTTGTTCCTGCGCCGCAGCCGCTTGCGCCTCAGCAGCAATTCCCGCCTGTTGCGCACGGAGTCGGGCGGTGAGGTTGTCCAAATCTGCTCGGTTCGTCAATCCGTTCTCGGCCATTTCTCTAGCCACCTCCGACTTAAAATCTTCCGCTCTGGCCCGGATCTCGTCGGTCTGTGCCTTGATCTCCTGCCGAAACTGCCTCATGTCCCGTTGCAATTGAGCTTGGTCGACATCCTGGCTAGCGCTGGGAGCCGCTGCCGGCGCAGGAGGAAGATTCTGCCGGTTCTGTGCATAAGCAACCGCCATCAACGTACCGAGGGTTAACACCGCGAAGGCTCCTTGCCTGATATACGTTCTAAATCGCATATTTGTTCTCCGTCGCAGAATTTTTTCTGCTACACCGTTGGGCGGCCTTGCACCAACCGTATACCGCCATTCACCGTACTCATCGAGATGTCACCGCCGCCGTTTCCGAGCCGTCCGCGGAACCGGCGCGAGTTGTAAGCATTGAGCGTGCGCAGAGGAAAGTCGGAATGGAAGTCCCCGTTCCGATTGGCTACGTTGATTTCAGCATCCGCACCTGCGGGCAATGAAAGCACAACGGAACCATTGACGGTGGCCAGATGGATTGGATCGCCCTGCGGGAGTCTTCTCAGTTGGAGCCGCACATCGCCGTTAGTGGTTCTGGCATTGAAGCGGCCATCGCTGTCTAGCACCTCCACACTGCCATTGATGGAATCGAGGGTTCCCGTACCCGAAACTCCGCGGACATGCACATCGCCGTTTACCGTGTCGACGTTTGCCAATTGGACTCGGTAAGGTACGCTAATGTGATATTCGACGGTTACCTCGACGCCCCTACCTTGCGGATAGTGCGTGGTCACGGCCATCCGTTCGCCGTCTGACTGCACGCTGATTTGCACGCGGTCCATATCCTCGGGATGATGCAGCGCTGTCTTGACCGCGCGGACTTCGACTTGATTACGATCCCAGCCATCAACCTGCACGGAACCGTTCACGTTCGCCAGTGAAAAAACTCCACCTGGCTGCAGAGGGTACGTCTGGTCGAATACCCGCGTGGATGCGGATGCCGGCAAAGTTGCGAAACCAATTGTGGCTACGAGCGCAAGCAAAATCCATGCGGCGAGACGTGCGCGGCAGAGAATCGAAGTGCATATTTCCGGTATCGCTAGATCGACTATCGGGGTCGTCACTCGAGTCATCGCCATTCTCCCAAACTCCAGATTGGTTCTTGGCCCGTGTTACGCGAGTACGTGTACTTTGCTCCGCATCAATTCTGCGGCGGCGGTGGTATTGGAATTTTCATGTTTGCCAAATCCATCTGAAGCTGACGGCGAAGCTTATCCATTTGCATTTTCAAGAGGTCCATCTGCCGTTTTTCTTGATTCGAGTCATTCAGGACCAAACGGATATTGCCCGAGACGGTGCGTAGAACGAGCGCCGCACCGCCGCCGTTGAGCTCTCCTGCCGCGCGAACGGCGTGGCTACCTTCATCCGGTTCGCCGTAAGTCACCTTCAGCGGGAACGCTGGGTCGACGATGACACGATGGTCGCCCCCGAGTTCAACTTGTGCATCGACAGTAACGGGTAGCAACTTCGGAAGATATACGACAATGTCGCCTTGGCCCGCCGCCAAACGGCAAGGAGTTGTAAGTTTCGCTCCCGGACCAAACCATGCCGTGATGCCGCCCGACCCTGTAGACGCACGTACTGAATTTTCGACCTGCATCAGATAAACGTTTCCGGCACCGGTCTGGAGTTCGGTGGGACCGGACGCGTGCACGATTCGAATTCCTCCCCCACCCGTACGCGCGCGAATCAAGCCAGAAGCCTCGCCCACGTCAATCTGGCCCCCGCCTGTGCTTACTATCAATCCGGAACCGGAATGCTCGAGGGAGATATTCCCTCCTCCGGTTTCGAGTCTGCCCGCGCCGCCTATCGAAGCCACTCGAATGTGCCCGCCGCCGGTGCGCAATACCGCCGTGCCCGCGATAGGACCCACCGTAATGTTGCCGCCGCCGGTCGTTGCCACCAGATCGTTCCCGGCGCTCTTAACGGAGATGTGCCCGCCGTCCGTGACAAGCCTGGCGGGCCCATCGATCTCGCCTGTGGATATATTTCCGCCGTTGGTACCGATCGCCACGCGACCTTGGATATCACCGACGAGGACATTGCCGCCCTGCGTGGCAATGTCGAGATTGTAATTCCGCGGCACGGCGACTTCGAACGTCACCGAAAGATGCTGTCCCCAACCATGATGCGGCGTGTGTGCGAACAACAGGACGCCATCGGGCGTATTGCGCGCGACCAGGCTGAACGCATCCAGAATTTCACGCGCGCTGGAATCGTTCGACCTCACTTCGAGGTGCACGCGATAATCAACTGTCGGCGACTCATGCGTGCTGATGTGGATGTCGCCTTCATCAGCGACAAGATGCAAACGCAGGCCAGCAGTCGTCGAAAATTGCCCGGACTTATCGGCGGATAAACCACCCGCGGTATTCGCCGGCGAGCGTGGACTAGGCTTCCGTTTCGCGAACGCCGCGGGTCCGAATGTCAGCAACGCGACCAGCATTAACACGCCGCATTGCCAGTGCCGTTGCTGCATGGATCGTTTAGCTCCCATCTATTTCTGCCCCGTTGGAGTCTGTCGAATTGCCGCCGCGCTCTGCAGCCGGATGTAGTTGTTGGGATCGGTGCGCATGCGGTTGCGGAGAACGGTGAACGCGCGAGGATCGGAAAGAAGCGCGCCACGTGCTGAAAACGCGCGAAGCGAGTTAATGGCCTCGACGCGGACGCCAATGTTTGAGTCCTTAACCAGCGCATCCAGCATCGTCTGAACCACATTCTGATTGGGTTGGACCTCTGTTAACGCTTCAAGAGCTTTCAACCGCACAGCGGCATTGCGATCAATGCGGACCGCCTGGCATAGCGCCTGCTGTACGTCCGGATCATTTGCGCGGGCTCTCAGCAATTCCACCGCATTGATCCGCACGTCCGGGCCGAATCGCCGGTTGTTGCGCAGGACATACAGAAGTACCTGCTTTACTTCCTCATCATCGACCGTGCCTTGAACCACAACTGGTTTCTCGGTCGTCATTTGCACTTCGACACGCGGAGGGCGATTGTCGGCGGTTGGAATCCAGTTGATTCCGGAAACGGCAGCCGACTGCAATTCTTGATTGTTGAGCCCCACCGACGCCTGCGTTACCGGCGGCTGCGAGGGGGCCGGGGTTCCCACTTGCGACCGCCAAGGCGCTAGCGTTCCGATAGAAAATCCGATCAGCAACAGCATCGCCACGCTTGCCGCGGGATGTAGCGCCAGCCAGTGCGCAGGGAAAATCGATTCGGCCCAGCGCGTGAAAATGCTGCGATGATCCATCTCATCGAGAGAATCCTCGAACCGGTTACGACAGCTCGACAGCAATGCTGGAGAAGGATCCGAACGTTGTTGCGAGGCTAGTATTTCCAGCATGCGCCGCTCTGCGCCCAAGGCCGCTACGCAGCGGGAACAATGGTCCAGATGCTCTTCGAGCGAATCGCGTTCCGCGCCTTCCAGCTCGTCGAGTGCGAAAAGCATGATTTGCGATTCAAACTCCGGACACGCTTGACCGCCGGAGTGTGGATTGAATTCTTGCTGCATCGAATTCTCCTCGCTTATCTCATGCCGTCAAGGCTGGCGCGCAATTTGCGCGTCGCTCGGAACAGCGAATTCTTCACGGTTTCTTCGGAAGTGCCAAGCATGTCGCCAATCACTCGCAATTTCAGTCCTTCGTAATGCTTGAGCTCGAAAACCATTCGCTCTCGCGGCGAAAGACCGTCGAGCGCCGCGATAATGTGCCGTCCCAATTCCTGCCCCAGAAAATGCCTCTCGGGATTCGCCGCAGCTCGGTGCTCCGCTTGCTGGTCAAAGAAATCCGGGGCCGCGCTATCAGCATCCGGCGATTCAGGAGCTTGCTCCTCGCGCCTGGTGTTCTTGCGACGCAGATGATCCAGGGACACGTTCGTGGCAATCCGGTAAATCCACGTATAAAAGCTGCACTCGAATCGGAAACGCGAAAGGTTCCGGTAAGCCCGAAGAAAAACTTCCTGATATACGTCGCGAGCGTCTTCGCTACCGCGAAGCAGATTCAGAGCTAACCGCAGCACATCGCGATCATACCGGCGCACCAATTCCTCAAAAGCCGGCCGATTGCCCGCTTGCGCTTGCCGGACCAGGACCTGTTCGTCCGCTTTCTGCACCGCGCGGTATCCCGCGGCCCCTTCCAGCGCCGCACTTATTTCCACCGAGTTCATAGCCGGAGCGACTTGCCTGCCGTGGGGCTTAATCGTCATACTTATTTCTGTCAACCACTGGCCCCCTGGCGACGTCTCTGTCTCTACACCCGGTTAGACGGCGGCTACGCGCTTAGGTAAGCACCGATGTAGTTTAAGATGTTAGCGCGATACGCGCTCGCCCAGGCGGATTAGGCCATACACGGCGACACAGATGGCGAAGTCCAACACCATACCTCGATCAATCCGATAGGTCCGGTGACGCAGGTCACCCGGAAGATGTGCCGAAAGCGAGAGAAAATAAATGCCATTACCGATCAGGATTGCCGCCAGATATTCAATCCATCGACGAAGATTAGTTCCCAAGACTTGCACCAATTTTCTTGCGGTAACGTGCCCGCCCTCATGTATTTTGATCAATATTAGGACGCCAAAAGTTGTAAGTAAACACTATGCGAGGCCGACTGTTAAGGCTGTCTAATGAGATTTCTCGCCGTTCATACGTGGCGAAGAACCGCGATGGCCTTACGCCAGTGATATAAGAAACTAAAGACCGTATGAATTCTTGACACACCGATGACTTTGGAACTGAACACCGCCGTGACGTATCTAAAAGGCCTGGGCCCACATCGTGCCGCGCTCCTAGTTGAGCGCGGTATCACGACTGTTGGCGATCTACTGTCCTATCTTCCTTTCCGCTACGAAGATCGAATTCACTTCACGCCAATCGCAGAGCTAGTTCCAGGCCAGGTGGCGACTGTGCGCGCGGAAGTCGAAAGCGGCAGCCTGATGCGCTTCGCACGGCGACGCGGCGCGATGTTTCACCTCCTGGTGAAAGACGGCAGCGGGAAACTCGCCGCGCGTTTCTTTCACGGAAACTATTTGGACGGAAAACTGAAGCAGGGACAGCCGCTGGTGATGCACGGAAAGGCGAGCCTTGATCCGAACCGGCCGCTGCGCATAGAGATGGTCAATCCAGAATTCGAGTTGCTACGCGAGGGCACTCGGTCCACGGATTCGACCGAAGTTGGCCGGATCGTTCCCATATACGAAGCCATTGGCGACATCAGCTCACGCATGCTACGGAAGATCATTTACGCCGCCCTACGAGAGTTCAGGGGCGATGTTCCAGACCCCTTGCCTCCGGACATTCTGCGTCGCTATGCATTTCCGTCGCGGCGGGATACGCTCATCGCAATTCATTTCCCTCCCCATGATGCGAATGTCGAAGCATTGAACGAGTTCCGCAGCCCCGCGCAAGTGCGCATGATCTTTGAGGAGTTTTTTCTTTATCAGTTCGGCCTCGCCATCCGGCGGCAGCACGAACAGCAACGAGCTGGCATCGCCATGCGCGTAAGGGAGGAGACGATTCGCGAAGCGCTCAAACGCATTCTTCCCTTCAAACCCACAGGCGCGCAGAAACGCGTGCTTGCCGAAATTGTTGGTGATCTCGAAAAGCCGACGCCGATGAACCGCCTGCTTGAGGGCGACGTGGGCAGTGGAAAGACAATCGTGGCGCTCGAGGCTGCGACAATCGTGATCGAAAATGGCTATCAAGTCGCGCTGATGGCTCCAACGGAAATTCTGGCCGTGCAACATTACCTGTCAGCGCGGCGGATTTTTGAGCGCGCCGGCTATTCCGTTGAACTGCTCGTCAGCGGAACGAAATTCAGAGACAAGACGCGCACGCTTGCACGCATCGCCTCGGGTCAGGGACAATTCGTCGTGGGCACGCATGCGCTGATCGAGGATCCCGTGGCTTTTGCCAAGCTTGGAATGGTTATCATTGATGAACAGCACCGCTTCGGCGTGCTGCAGCGCAAGCGCCTCTTCGAAAAGGGCGCGGCGCCACACGCGCTCGTCATGACCGCGACGCCCATTCCGCGGACGCTGGCTCTGACGCTTTATGGCGACCTCGAACTCTCGGTCATCGACGAAATGCCCCCGGGGCGCCGGCCCGTCGAAACGCGTTGGAGCGCGGACACGCAGCTTCCCGGAGTTTGGGAGTTCGTTCGCCGAGAGGTCGGCGCGGGGCGCCAAGCATACATCATCTATCCAGTCGTTGAAGAATCGAAGCAGGAGTTGAAGGCGGCAACCGCCGAGTACGAGCGGCTCTCAAAATCGATTTTTCCGCAATCGAAGGTTGGGCTGCTGCACGGCCGGATGCGCAGCGACGAGAAAGATGAAGTGATGGAGCGTTTTCGCGACGGCGAGCTGCAAATTCTCGTGGCCACAACCGTCGTCGAAGTCGGTGTCGATGTTCGCAATGCAACAGTAATGGTGATCGAACATGCTGATCGCTTCGGCCTGGCACAGCTTCACCAGCTTCGTGGCCGGATTGGGCGCGGATCAGCCAAGTCCTATTGCATTCTTGTTGCCCCGAAAAATATCACCGGCGAAGCGCGAGAGCGCCTCGAGACCCTCGTGGCAACGTCGGACGGATTTCAAATCGCCGAGCAAGACTTGAAGCAGCGCGGCCCCGGCGAATTCTTTGGTACCAAACAGCACGGAGACGTCGCTTTCCACATCGCTCATCCGTTACGTGATCATAAACTGCTGGAGTTGGCGCGGGGCGAAGCCTTTGCGCTCATCGCGGATCGTGCGCGCGAAGCAGAGATGAAAACGCTTTTGGCATATTTGGGGCCTGCTTGGCACAAACGCTTTCAGCTTGCATCGGTGGGATGATGCGCATAATCGCGGGACAATTCGGTAGCCGCCGCCTGCGTACGTTGCGCGGCATGGAGCTTCGCCCCACCAGCGACCGCCTCCGCGAAACGCTTTTCGATATTTTAGGTCCGACGGTCGAAGATTCGCTGTTTGTCGATGTTTTCGCGGGCACGGGAGCCATAGGCATTGAAGCGCTGAGCCGCGGAGCGCGCCAGGTTGTTTTTATCGAGCGCCACCCACCCGCCGCCAAATTGATTCGCCAGAATTTGAATTCGCTCGGCGTCAAGACGGGCAGCGAAATCCTCGCGATGGACGCAATTCAAGGGCTGGAAGGATTAGCCTCACGGCACGTTCTGGCTGATTTCATTCTTCTCGACCCGCCGTATGCGCGTGCCGCGGATTATCTTCGCGTATTGGATTTTCTGGACGGCTCGCACTTGCTTGCGCCGCGCGGAATTGTAATCGTCGAGCATCGCAAGAAAATGGAGCTGCCAATGCGCTTGGACCGGCTCGAGTGTTCGCGAACAGTTGAACAGGCAGATTCGGCTTTGAGCTTTTACCGTCTGGCCATGGCCGCGTAAGAGCGACGGGCTGGCAAAAAATCAGCTCGACAGCACGGCAATCAATTTCGCAATATCACGGTCCGTATTGTAGAGATGTGACGAGATGCGCAGCGCATTCTCTCGCAAACTCACGAACACTTGCGCATCGTGCAGCTTCCGAAAGAGCTCCCGCGTTCGCTCCGGCCTACGTGCCGCTACGCACACGTACGGTCCCCGTTTTGGTGCATCGCCAGGACTTGCCAGCACACACATGTCACGCGGCAAACGCTCAATCAGTTGGGTCATCAGATTCTGATTGTGCTCCGCGATTGTTTTCACACCGACGCGCTCGATAAATTCGAGAGAGGCTTGCATCGCCGACAAATTCGAGAAATTGGCCGTCTCGGGCGCGTCCCACCGCCGCGCGCCAGCTGCCGGCTTCAGTTTGTCCAAGGGCAACGAGTGAAAATTCCGCGCGCCCTCCAGGGCCATCCAGTAAAAGGGCGCCGCCCGCAATTTCGCCATTGCTTCGCGACGCGCCCAGAAAAAACCTGTCCCGTACGGGCTGAGCAGCCATTTGTAGCCGGAACTGACAGCGAAATCCGCGCCCGTTTCGCGCAAATCGATGGGCATGGCGCAAGCACACTGGCTCAAGTCGAGCAGCAATCTTACATCAGCTTTTCGGCACGCAGCCGACACAAGCGATGCATCCAAACGCGAACCGTCATCAAAGCGCACCAGGCTGGCGGAGATCATTCGCGTCCGAGGCGTAATTTGCCCGATGTAATCATCGGCTGAAATAAAGCGGTCGCGGGGCGCCACCACTTTCACCCGGACGCCCCGCGTCTCGAGCGGCATGAACGTGGAAAAGTGTGCCGGAAATTCCCCTCGGCCAATTAGCACTTCGTCTTCCGGCTTCCAATCGAAATTCGCTGCTACGGCCACCATGCCGCTGCTTGCACCGGAAGTAATCGCGAATTCGTCGGCATCTCCGCCCATCAGTCGCGACAGCAACGCGCGAACCCGATCGGGCAAATCGAAATACACATTCTCCGGCATCCGGTGCGGCAATTTCTTCCATTCGAGGGCCGCCTGCGCGGCTCGCGCCGACGCCAGCGGTAAAGGACCTTGTCCCGCCGTGTTCAAATACGTTGCACCCTCGAAATCGGCGAATTCAGCGCGGTAATCCAAGGACGCCTCCGGGGGGTTTCCTAGAAATGAATCCGCAAGTCGCGAAAACTGCTGACAAGAATCAACTTGCCGATGCCACTTTCAAGTTCTGAGTGTTCCAGAATCCAGGTGGCATGATGCGGAATGAAAACCGCATTCAGGCCAGCCCGTAGAGCAGGATTAATATCACTGCGCGGGCTATTTCCCACCATCCAGCCGTGAGACTTCACAATTTTGAACTGGTGAATCACCCGCTCATAGGTCGAGTGATCCTTCTCCGTCACGATTTCCACCGACTCGAAATATCGCGCCAATCCCGAACGTTCCATTTTCGCCGCCTGCTCCGCGGGCTCGCCCTTGGTCAGCAAAATCAAGCGATGGCGCCCACTGAGATACGCGAGCGTTTCGGGCACGCCTTCGAGGATCTGCGGCGGCGTGCGTTCGAGCTCGGTTGCCATTTTTCCAATTTCCTGCACCACTTCTTTGCGCGCCATTCCACCGGCCAATTTCAAATATGTATCCTCGAGGGACCGACGGAAACAGTGAACACCGTAGCCGTGCTGCAAGACATTGCGCCGTTCCGTCTCGTTCAGTATGTGCCGGGAATATTCTGGCGTGTAGCCGAGATGGATAAGGCACGAAAGAAAGCGATTGATCGTCTGCTCGAAGAAGATATTGTTCTCCCAGAGCGTGTCGTCCGCATCAATCAGAATCGTCTGTCGAGCCATTCCCCGTTTCCTTCAGTCGCTAGTCGAATTTTTGCTTGACGACACGCTCAGTGCCGCGAGACGCACTGCTAGTTCGCATGAAAAAACTGGTTTTGCAAACGTCAGGATGCTTTGCGCACGCCGGCAGCGAGCCGCTCCAGGACCGCGCGCGCAAGTTTTTGAACTTCCCCGAATTGCGCCAAATACTCCTGAAACTCACGATTAAGATCGAGTGCGCCCGACACATCGAGCTTGGTCCGCAAGATCATGTCCCGTAAATGAACAGGATGCGGCAGGATCGCTTCGTCACGCAATTCCTCCAGCGCCACCTCCGGATCGTAGTGATACATATTGCCTCCCATGAAGGAAGCATTTTAGCAGGGATGGACGGTAATCAGGCAGCTGCGGGCATGAATTCGTAGCGGTCAATCTGGGCCGCGACTCCACGCATTTCTTCGTGCGCCTCGACACGAACTATGTTGGCGAAACAGCGTATCCGGACGTCGCCGGCGAGCGTAATTTGTTGCGGCAAGGTGAGCACGAGTTCAACCGCGCTTCCCTCTTCCGGAGGAGCGTCAGTAAGAAAGTACACGCCACGAAAGCTCACATCTCGCGTTTGTGCGACCTTCTCTTCCATATTCCCGTTGTGCGTAAAGCGCACGAGCAAGGGAAGCGCCATCGTGAAACGCCGGGCGGTTCGACGGTCGGTGGTCTCTTGATCCATTGATCCTCCCCGCGAACGCTAATCGAAATTTCCATAACCCTAGCACCGCATGCCGCAAGGTGCAATTCTTTTCGCTCTTCGGCAAGCGCGGGCCGCAGTTGGCGCACGATTGCGTTATCCGCTACAATTCAAAACTCGCAATGGCGGAATCCTTCCACAGAACCTTTTTTCTCAATGGTCCAGCTGGGCGCCTCGAAGCAATGCTCTGGACCGTCTCGACCCCCGAGCCACCTCGAGTTGCCGTCGTCTGCCATCCGCATCCACTCTTCGGCGGGACGATGCATAACAAAGTGGTCTTTCAGGTTGCCAAGATACTTCACCAACTAGAAATTCCTGTGCTCCGTTTTAATTTTCGCGGCGCGGGACTGAGCGAGGGCCAACACGATGGAGGTCGGGACGAAGCTGGCGACGTTCGTGCCGCGCTGGATTATCTGGCTAAAGAATTTGCGGCACAACCGATCCTCCTGGCGGGCTTCAGTTTCGGCTCGTACGTCGGCTTGCGCGTCGGTTGCGAAGATTCACGCGTCAAAGAGCTAGTCGGTCTCGGCATCCCCGTGGACAACTCGGATTTGACTTTTCTCACCGAATGCGCGAAACCCAAATTAATTCTGCAAAGCGCGCACGACCAGTTTGGCTCGCGCGAGCGCGTGGAGGCGCTGTTCCAGCAACTCCCCGAACCGAAGAATTTGGTATTCATCGATGCCCCGGACCATTTCTTCGCGGGCAAGCTGGCGGAAATGGGTCACGCGCTCGAACAATGGACCAGCAAACAAATGCGCGATTGACGCTTCGGAAATGTTTCTATGAGCGAGTTGCAAACATCTTCCGAAATTGTTCCTGCGAAGCAGGCGGGATTTCTACCAGCTTCAGATTCGCTCCGACGTGCTCGACGCGTTTCATCCCCACAAGCGCTGTGGCTATGCCTGGAGCCGAACGAACGAATTGCAGCGCACATTCCAGGTCATTGTCTAGCCCAAACGTGTCGTGGATCACGGGAGACACCTTGCCCACCAGATGAGACTGAAGGAGCGAGGCACTCGCGACCAACGTAATGCGCATCTCTCGCGCCGCTTGCACCATCGATAGCGTCTTCGCTCCAACGATTTGATTCGGTCGCATCAGCGCCTCGGGCATCGCAAGATTAAACGGCAACTGAACAAACTGAAAATGGTGTTCGTTTCCGCCCGCTTGGCGCGCCAATTCTACCATTTGCTCGAGCGACAAATAATCCGGCGCGCGCGGTTCGTTGCGGAACGCATTCCACGTCGCCATGCCGTAGGCGCGAATCTTGCTCGCAGTAACCTCCGCTTCCAGCGCCTCGAACGCCGTGGCAATCCGCTGATTGAATTCTGCACGTGGGATTTCACCCAATTGCGTTTCCGGATTGTGCAGATAGAAAACGTCGATGCACTCGACGCCTAGATTTCGACGGCTTCGCTCAATCTGATCCTTCAGGTATCGCGGCGCCATGCAATGGCACCCTGCGGCAATCTCTTCGACAGCGAAGATTCCTTTCGATATATATTCGCGATAGAAATAATCGTTGGCGTCGGCGGGAATATCGCCATCGGGTGTCAGAAATCCAGCCTTGGTACAAATCAGAATTTCCTCGCGCGCAAATCCAGCGGCGAAAAGCTTTTCGAGCGCTGTCCCTATTGAGCGTTCGCTTCGCTGAAGGCGATAATTGATCGCTGTATCGACGACGTTTATGCCGCCTTCGACCGCCGCAACAACCGCCTTTGTGTAGCTCGCGTCCGTTGCAGCGTCCGGCTCGCCCAAATACGTGCCGATACCAATGGACGAAATTATCAAGCCGTGGCGTTCCCGAAAATGCCCGGGTGCGGCGCGATCGCCGAAACGCGCGACAAATTTTCGCGTTCCCTCTGGAGTCGCAAACCCCGCCTTCGGAATAGATGAAGCACTCATGTGCGTCGGTCGCACTCCACTGTTTTAATGTGGCCGCCGGGTAGGAGGCTCAAACACGCTCCAAGGTTCGTGTCAAATATTGCATCGGCTTATTCCAATGCGCGTGAGGTCATACCTCCGGCCGGTTCGCCCCCCGCCAGACCTTGCGCGATAATCAATTGCCGCGCCTCGATACGAAGTTTCGGCAGGGATCGTGCGAAAATAAATGCCCCGATTATGGCTCCCAGGCCACCCAGTGCAACCGTCCAGGGCGCGCCGATGCGCTCTGCTAGCGCGCCGGAAAGTAGCGAACCGAGCGGCGCCATGCCCATGAACATCATCGAGTACACGGCCATTGTGCGTCCGCGCAACCGATCCGGCACCATTGCCTGAATTAGCGTATTCGAAGAAGCCATCTGGACCATCATCGCAAAACCTACCGGCACTAGCAAAATAACTGAAAGCAAATACCATCGCGAAAAGGAAAACAGAATCAGCGCCACTCCAAATCCGGCGCACGAAACCGCAACCCACCGGGTCAATCCTTTAAGTCCGGTCCTTGACGCCAGCACAAGAGCGCCCGTCAACGCGCCGATGCCGGTCGCGCCCATCAAAGTTCCGAGCGTGGTTGCATTTCCGTGGAGGATGCGCGCCGCAAAAATCGGCATCAAGACGGAATAGGGCATCGCAACCAGACTCACAAGTCCTAGAAGCAGCAGCAGCGCCAGGATCGGCGCCGTACGCCGCACAAAACGAAACCCCTCGGCGATGTGCTCGAATGCCGAAGCATGGCGCTCTTCGACGACGCGGCGGCCAATGCGCATCATTAACAGTCCCGCAATCACGGCGATGTAGCTGACGGAATTCGCGAAGAAGCACCAGCCCTCGCCGATGCTCGCAACCAAAATTCCGGCAATGGCCGGCCCGATCACGCGCGCCCCGTTGAACATCGACGAATTGAGCGCGATGGCGTTCATCAGGTCCTCACGGCCAACCATGTCGACCAGAAACGCTTGCCGCGCCGGGATATCAAACGCGTTTACGACGCCCATCAGCGAAGCCAGTAGAATCACTTCCCATACCTTAACGTGGCCGGAAAGGGTTAGCCCCGCAAGAATGCCAGCCAGTACCATCGAGGCGGCCTGCGTCGCGATTACCACGCGCCGGC
This sequence comes from Candidatus Acidiferrales bacterium, assembly GCA_035534035.1. Lineage (GTDB taxonomy): Bacteria > Acidobacteriota > Terriglobia > Acidiferrales > UBA7541 > DAHUXN01. Next base: position 14,101 of record DATLSS010000048.1, read on the forward strand.
GGTCCCAACGGTCGGCGACCATGCCTCCAATCGGGGCCAACAGAAAAACCGGAATCTGCCCGGCAAACGCAACGGTGCCTAATAAAAGAGATGATCCCGTCAGGCGATAGACCAGCCACGCCTCCGCAATGTTGTCCATCCATGTGCCAATCAGCGAGATCAATTGTCCGGCAAAAAAAAGTTGAAAATTACGGTAACGCAGCGCGCGAAACATGACGGACCATCGCGACACGGGGACGATCCGTCCAGATTCTCCGCTTGCAGTCTTTCCAGTAATGTCAGTAGAGGTGTCGTCAGGCATTTTGGTGAACAGTCATCTCACAAACAATTTGAGTCAGGGGTACCGCCCGCCTGCGCAGGAGTCTCAGGCATGTCAACCGGCGCGTAAGTCAGCCCGATTATGAGACAAGTCGCTGTTATGCAGCATCCGATGCAGCCAGCAGCCGCGCGCAGGCGCGGAGTATTTTCCGGTAAGGCCAATCCGTGTCGCGAAACAAGATTTCCCCGGCTCTCGGTTTCGAATAAAACCAGCGAGCCAGCAGTGACAAATGCTCTTCCCGCTCTGCTATCTCGCCATGCAAATTAAATCGCTCGCGGTTTGGCGTAGATTCTTCGGTCCATCTCTCCTTCATTGTATCGTAGGGCTCGGATTGAGCTATAGGGTGTCCCGACTGCAGTTCCTCGAAATGCTGCCGCAGAACTGCTTCGACGGATCGCGGTTCACCCGAAGCATCAAAACAAATAAACAATGGCGGCGCGATCAGCCCATTCACAACCGCGAACATGGCAACCGTCTTTTCCCGGACCGCTCGCTGCAAAATCACGGCGTTCAATGCATCGATACGTTGCGCCATCTCTGGCAAACCGCGAAGCACTCCGTTCACCTTGTCGAGTCTCTTATGCAGCGCCGCCGCGCGCTCAAAATCTAGAGCTTCGCTCGCCGCTTCCCGCTCGCGCTCTATCGCTGCCGTCAGACGCGCCCCTCCTGATTCTAGTGTGTCAAGTACGCGATTGACTTCGATGTCGTAGTCTTCTTTTGTGCATCCCGCAAAGCACGGCGCGAGACACATCTTCATCTCCGAATAAATGCACCCCGGAAAGTTTGGATCTCTCCGGATCTTGATCTGGCATCTGCGAATCTTAAACAGATCAAGAAACTCGTTCGCAAACGATTCAGCCACCTGGCGCGACACGAACGGGCCAAAATAATAGCCGCCGTCTTTGAAAATCCGCCGCGTCACGTAACAGCGCGGATACGAATTCCGAAGACTGATCTTCAACAGAGCTGGCGGCCACAAACGCAGAAACCCTCGGTAGCTCTTTGGGAAGCACGTGCGCGCGTGGTGGTACGACACCAGGGATTGCTCAAATCGCGAGCCAGTCACGCGAAAATAGAACTTCGTCGCGACGTCGCGCAGATTTAACCGTTTCGATGAAGCGTCGGGCAGACGCAGCAAGCGCTCCGCGGCGCGCCGCAGATCAGCAGTGCGCGCCAGATACGGTTTGGCAGCCGTGTCCGATGCCGCGCGCGTCTCGATTAAAAAAACTCCCGCATGCTGTGGAATCGAGCGAAAAAACTGCTCCTCGCGCCCAAGATCAAATTCGACACAAGCGTCCAGAGGCAACACAAATGCAAGGATACACCGAAGACAATCCCACGCTGAACGGTTTCCACGGGAACAATTCCGAAAGATATTTCAATAAGACTTCAATACCCAGGCGGCAATTACCAAACGCTGAATTTCGCTCGTGCCTTCGTAGATCTCCGTAATGCGTGCGTCGCGATAAGCGCGCTCAACGGAATACTCCCGGCTGTAGCCATTGCCTCCGTGGATTTGAATGGCTTTGTGCGTGACGCACGTGGCCATTTCGGAGGCGAATAATTTTGCAACCGATGCTTCCATCGAAAACCGCCCGCCCGTTTCCTCTTTCCACGCCGCTTTGCGCACCAGTAAGCGAGCGGCATCGATTTCCGTCGCCATGTCCGCGAGCATGAATTGAATCGCCTGAAAATCCGCGATGGGATGGCCAAAGGCTTGTCGCTGCTGTGCGTAAGCGAGCGACACTTCAAACGCGCCCTGCGCAATTCCCGTGGCCTGCGAAGCAATTCCGATGCGTCCTCCATCGAGCGTCGACAGCGCCACTTTATAGCCCTCGCCTTCCGCTCCGATGCGGTTGGCAACCGGAATCTCGCAGTCTGTGAACGACAGCTCGCAGCACGCCGTGGCGTTTATGCCTAGTTTTTTTTCTTCCTTGCCCACCGCGAACCCCGGCGTCCCGCGTTCGATCACTAACGCTGTGATTCCCTTCTCGCCTTTCTCTGGCTGGGTATTCGTGTAGACGATCGCGGCATCCGCCGCGCCGCCGTTTGTGATCCAGGCTTTGGTTCCACTAACGATGTATTTATCGCCCCTCAAAACGGCCTTGGTGCGCAGTGCGGCGGCATTTGAGCCCGCCTGCGGTTCAGTCAGCGCATAACAGCCAATCTTTTCGCCCCGCGCGAACGGGATAAGGAATTTCTTCTTTTGTTCCTCGGTTCCAAAACGGTAGATGGGTTCACAGTAGAGCGAATTCTGTACGGAGAGGATTACTCCGGTCGAAGCGCATGCACGAGAGATCTCTTCGATCACGATCGTATAGCTCAGGTGATCCATTCCCGCGCCGCCGTATTGTTCGGGAAATGCAACTCCCGTGAGGCCTAGCTCGGCCGCCTTATGAAAAGTCTCGTGCGGGAAACGGCCGGTTTCATCCAACTCCTTTGCCAGGGGCTTGACTTCTGCCTCGGCGAACTCCCGCACCGTGCGCTGCAGCAGCGTCTGTTCTTCTGTTAGTCCGAGATCCAATTGTGTGCTCCCACCCGAAGTCTCGCTGAGGTTCGCCTCCGCAGGTTATCACGCGGCTTCTTCAGACAGCGTCGGATTGTGCAAATTTCTCGTCCAACTGCCAGAACGTGCGCGCTTCAGATGCTGGAAGTCTTCACGCGTTCAAGGCGCGCTGCAATTTTTCAAAAGTAGTGAAAAGATCCTCGGGTTCGAGGCGGGTCTCGGCAATTGTGGTCATGAAGTTCGCATCGCCGATCCAGCGCGGCAGCACATGCAGATGCAAATGCCCGGTAACGCCGGCGCCGGCGCTGCGTCCCAGATTCATACCCAGGTTATACCCATGAGGGTGATAGACGCTGGCGAGCGCCCTCTGCACATTCTGCGCGAGTCGCATCATTTCGGCTAGCGCCTCAGGATCGCATTCCGAAAGCTCCGAAACATGCGCGTAAGGCACTACCATGACGTGACCAGACGTGTACGGAAAACGGTTCAGGATAGTGAATGCAAGTTTGCCACGGAAAACAATCTGGGCGCTTACGTCATCGTTTGAAGCCACGGCGTCGCAGAAGATGCAACGTTCGTCCTTACCGGCTTCAGCAATGTAGCGATAGCGCCACGGAGTCCAGATAAAGTCCATTCCGCTTGACCGGCTCAGCCCTGTGGCGCGTGTTCCGCAGGCGCGACAGGCGTCGCACCCTTATGAACGTTAACGAAATCCTTCAATTCCTTGCTCGGCTTGAAAAACGGGATCCTCTTGGGCGGGACTTCTACCTTGGCGCCCGTCTTCGGATTGCGTCCAATCCTTCCTCGACGCTGGCGTGTCCGGAAGCTGCCGAAGCCGCGAATCTCGATCTTGTCGTTCTTCTGTAGCGCTTCAATTATGCTTTCAAATACCGTCTCGACAACCGTTTCCGATTCCTTGCGCGGAAGTTCCGTAACGCGGATCACTTCCTCAATCAAATCCGCCTTCGTAACCGTGCGCTCCCCTGCCTCCGGCTTACCCGTAGCGCTTGCCATGGGCCGACGGCCCTCCCTCTTGCCTAAATTCTAGGTTTGGATGCTGGGCTGAATTTGCTGCCTAAGCGCCCCGACGCCGCGACGGTGACACTTCACAGGACACTTAGTGGCCCTTCCATATCATCAATGTGCCTCGAACGTAAATCTTTTTTTCTAATATCTTCCCGCGAGCCGTTTGTTGAGTGCGACTCAGTTTGCCTGTCGTTTGGCCATAATAGCATCGCCGATGGTCGCATTGGGCGACGATTTTGAGGACCGGAACACCTCGATCTCGCGCCGCTCAACCTGCTTCTGCGCTGCCCGATAGCTCAAACTGATTTTCCGCTGTTCGGGATCGAGTCGGATAATTTTGAAATCGTATTCCTGGCCCTGCGCCAGTGCCCCGGAACCCTTCCCCGCTTTCTGTTTATTCCGATCGCCCAACTCTTTCTTAGGGCGGCGCTCTTCAATTTCCGAAATATGGCAAAGGGCTTCAATGCCCTCGGCGAGCTCCACGAACGCTCCAAACGCTGCGTTTCGGGCGACTTTTCCCCTTAGCACTTCGTTTAGCTTATGCGCTCCGAACCAATTGGCCCAAATATCGTTGACCTGCTTCACTCCTAGCGATATTCGTCGGTGCTCGCCATCGATTTTCAGCACCTTCGCTTGCACGCTCTCGCCCTTTTTCAGCTTTTCGCTCGGATGCTTCACGCGCTCCGTCCAACTCATATCGCTGACGTGGATTAGGCCTTCGATTCCCTCTTCGAGTTCAACGAACGCCCCGAAATCCGCGAGATTCCGCACATGGCCGCTCACAATTGTGCCCACCACATACTTTTCCGCGACGCCCGCCCACGGGTCCTGCGACGTTTGCTTCAATCCCAGAGAGATACGACGTTGCTCCGGCTTCACTTCGAGCACCACCACTTCCACCTCTTCGCCCACCTTAACCATCTTCGAGGGGTGCTTCAATCGTTTCGACCAACTCATCTCGCTGACGTGTACCAAGCCCTCTACTCCTGCCTCGATATGCACAAACGCGCCATAATCCGCCAGCCCTACGATCTTCCCGTGCAAATGCGTGCCCACCGGAAAGCGTTCCGGCACAGTCGCCCACGGATCAGGGAGAAGCTGCTTACGCCCCAGCGAAATCCGCATCTTTTCTTTGTCAAACTTAAGAATCTGCACTTGAATTTCCTGGCCAGCTGAAACTACCTCAGAGGGATGCGCAATTCGCCCCCAGATCAGGTCGCTGATATGGAGCAAGCCGTCCAAGCCGCCCAGGTCGACGAAAACTCCGTACTCTGTGATGTTCTTTACTTTCCCGGTAACGATTGACCCTTCATTCAGTGTTGCCGCAAAAGTCTCGCGCTGTTTGCGCTGCTCTTCTTCCAGGATCACCCGTCGGCTGACCACCACATTTCCGCGTTTGCGATTCAATTTCAAGACTCGGCATTCGACGTCGCGATCTTTCCACGATTCAAGATCATGCGCGGGACGCAGGTCCAGTTGCGACGCCGGTAAGAAAGCGCGGATGCCAATGTCCACTACCAGGCCGCCTTTGATACGGTCAATCACCTTGCCCGTAAGGGTCAGCCCTTCCTTATGTGACTTTTCAATTTGCTCCCAAATGCGCCTTCGGTGGGCGCGGACATGCGAGAGCAGGACATAGCCTTCCTTTTGTTCTGCAAGCCGCTCCACTGCGATTGCATCGCCCGACTGGAAATGTATACCGCCGGCATCCACAAATTCCTGGGCAGGCACAAGCCCCTCGAATTTTGCCCCAACATCAACCACTACGCCCAAATCCGTCACGGCAATTACGCGACCATCGAAAATTTCGCCGCCGGCCGGGACTGACTGCGGGGCGGCATATTGCTCAATCAGCTGTTCCATCGGCTCATCGAATCGCTTATCCAGAGATTCTTCCTGGCCTCTTTCAGCGGTTTGTTCTTGCGGCGCTTCGGGAAGTGCTTCGCGTTGCGGTTCAGCCAAATCTAAAGGATTTTCAGCCGGTTCCGCAGTGGCATCGGCTGGGAACAGCGAGCCCGTTTCTGCAATTTCGATATTTGGATCCTCGACAATTTGAGCCGGACTCGCGCCGTGAATTGCTCCGGTCGCTTTAACAGTGGAGGCTTCAGGCCCCTGCGACTCTGGATTTTCGTACCCGGGCGACATGCCTGCGCTCTCCTGAGGAAGCATACCCGCTCACCGAGAATGCGCCTCGGAGACTCCACCCTACGGGCAAGAGCGAAAGAGGGGATGCAGCGAGACTTAACGCGCTCTATCGTCAGGATGATACGCGTCCGGCACTTGCCTTGTCAACCGTGAGCATGTCGGCCATGTCGGCCATGTCGGTCTGTCGGCCATCGGGTAGCCGCAAATCGAAGCCAGATAACGAAAGGTTACGGTGTATCCGGGCTTTCGGTCAGCTCTTTATACAGATAAACGCTCGCACCTATTGCCGCAGTGGCCGCGAATACGAAAATGATCAAACCGCGCCGCTTTCGAGCGCCAATATAGCCTTCCTGCAATTTTGCATCGTCTGGAACGATCTTCACCCCATACGTGCGCCCTGGCGCGAGTGTGTAGAGCTCGCCATCGAGTTCGAGAGTAAGGGGGCCCGCGACGCTGGCGACCTTAAGCTCGTCGGGCGCAATTATCGTAACCTGAGCAGTGGTGGCTTGCACAGTCTGCGGTCGTACCAAGACGTCGAGTGCGCGAATCGCCACGGCACCTCCGCGCGCCGACAAGAACCCGGCAGTGCCCGACGTCAGCAGTGCGGTCACTCCCGAACCATTGGTCGCCAGTTTCGCAACACTCGACGGCGAGAAGTAAACTTGGTTCCCTGCGAATTGCAGGCGAACTTGACCCGTCGAGCCGGTGGCAACAACATCATTGTTATACACATTCGCGCCGTTGGCCGCCGCATTGCCGTCCAGTTGTGCGTCTTGGGCGGCCAAGACAAACCCCAGCGGGCGGTTCGGGGTGGGAGCCGCAAAAGTGGGAAGGCTAATCAAGGAAGCCGACAAAATGCAGGACAGTATGCTTCTACACACAAACCGCACAGGTGCCTCCCAAGAAGGACCTAATTCACTTTAAGCCTGTCTTGGCGAGTCGTCAATGGCCTATCGAGGAAAACTGTTGTAAGGCAAAACCTTGAGCTGGCACCCCGCGCGTCAGTTTGTGCCGTTGGCCCTCCGCAAAGATTCCTGCCGCACCGCTCGAAACTCCGAGCCTGCCTTCCATTCCGGCATTTTGGTAGTGTTCGCCACCTTGTCTCCGATCAAAAAATAAAGCTGACAATCTTGCACGTCCCCGCTCATGTTCCAGTAGGGATAAATGATGTCCGAAGGCTTGTGATAGTGCTCCTTCGTGTATTTGTCCCGCATCATCATTCCCCACCCCGCGGGCTTGCCGACAAAGTCCGTTCCCGCGTCGGGGTCCAGCGCCGGCACGCCGACTTGCGCGAAGCTGAAGTGGTCCGAGCGGTAGTAGAAGCCTTTCTCCGGCTCCGGATCATCCTTGATCGCGCGCCCCTGCTCGCGCGCTGCCTCCTCGGCCACTTCATCGAGCGTCGACTTGCCCTTGCCAACAAGCACGATGTCGTGCGTCCGCCCAAGGACATTCATCACGTCCATATTAATGTCCGCCGCGGTTCGCGCCAGCGGGTACAGAGGATGCTCCGCATAGTAGCGCGAGCCGAGCAAACCCTGTTCCTCACCTGTCACGGACAAAAACAAAATCGACCGCCGCGGCGGCACTTGCAGTTGCTTGTACGCGCGCGCAATTTCTATCAGCGCCGAAACTCCGGAAGCGTTATCCGCCGCACCGTGATAAATACGGTCTCCGTTCACCGCCGGACCAATCCCAAAATGGTCCCAGTGCGCGGTGTAAATCACATACTGATTTTTCAGCTTCGGATCGCTGCCCGTCACCTTCGCAATCACGTTGTGCGAGTCGATTGTGCGCAGTGTGTTGTGAATTTCGATTTGCGCCTTCATGCCCAGTTCCACGGGATGAAAATCCGGCTTCGCTGCCGCCGCTTTCAGTATGTCGTAATTTTGGCCCGCGGCTTTGAAAAGCTGCTCCGCTTCGCCGTGCGTGATCCATGCCTCGACCGCCGCGCGATTCATCTTTTTGTTCGCGGCGACCAGATCGAATTGCTCCGCGCCCCAACTGTCGCGCACCACTTCCCACGGATATCCCGCCGCTCCCGTCTCATGGACAATCACGCAGCCCACCGCGCCCAGCCGCGCCGCTTCCTCGTACTTGTATGTCCAGCGGCCGTAGTAAGTCATGATCTTTTTGCCAGTCTCATTTTTGTCCGGAAAAGGATCACTGACTAAAACCACGATGACCTTGCCCTTCACGCTCACGCCCTTGAAATCGTCCCAATGCCGCTCCGGCGCTTGAATTCCGTATCCCGCGAACACCATATCCGCATCCATGCTCACCGACGGCACCATGCGCTTCGTCCATGCGACAAAATCCTTTTCGAATTGCGCATGCAGCGTCTGGCCGTGTCCTGTGAACGTCAGCGTCATCTTCGGATCGGGACGTATGCCCGCCATCGGAACATCCTGCAAGTACGTCCCGTTCGGATTTCCCGGCTCCAGTCCCAATTGCCGGAACTGCTCTTGAATATAGGCTATGCTCAGATCCTCGCCGTGCGACCCCGGACCCCGTCCCTCGAATTTGTCGGAGGAGAGTACCCGAATGTGGTCGAGCAGCCGCTCGCCCGAAAACGATTTCAGCGCTGCCGCCGGAGCACTTGGCTGACGAATCGCGCCTACTAAAAACAAACCCGCGCATGCGGTCAACAGCGGCACAATTTTTTTTAAAGTTTTCACTGCCATCATTCCCTCCCAAACAAAATGGCATCCGAAGCTGTGCATCTTACGTCCTGGGTCGCGCCCCGACAAGAAAATCCCTGCCCCCTGACGGGTAATCGCATTGCAAAATTCCACAGCCGGGCAGAAAATGAGTTCATGTTCAAGGAAGGCCAGCGCGTACGCGCCAATCTGGCGGGGATGCAAGCCGGAGGCGTGCTCTTCCACGCCGCCGTGACGGATGCCGTCGGAAATATCCTGCGCCAAACGTCCGAAAATCCTCCCGTATATTTGGTTCGCCTTCTTTTTTCCTTCAAGGGCGTGAATGAAGTCGAAGTCCCCGCCGACCGCATCACTGCGTTCTAATCTCGCAACGCCACTACCGTTCCGTTTCTGCTTCAGTCGTGCCGTCGTACCGCCGTCTCGAAGATTCCGCCCTCGAAAAACAAGAACGCCCGCACTTGCGCTACAATAGCGCACGGAAAGCCGGAGGCCTGATGCTCCATCGCTTCGTTTTTCGCAACACGAAACTCATGCGCATCGAAGAGACCCGCTTCTCGCCTGGCCAAGCCGGTCTCCTCAACGGCTGGGGCCTTTTCACGACGCTCCACATTTTCGACGGTGAGATATTCGCCTTCGAGCGTCACTGGAAACGCCTGCAAAAAGACGCCGCGCGCACGCATTGCCCGTTTCCCTTCGACGCAGAAGCAGTCCGCGGCCATCTCATGGAAGTCGTTCACGCGAATCATGTCAAAGAAGGATGCGCGCGCATTTACGCCATCTACAATCAAATCGGCCACTGGCGCAGCGACGAAAAAATGCCCCTCGTGGATTTGTTTCTCTGCAGCACGGATTTGCCGGCGTATCGCCAGCCCGCGCGCTTGAGTCTTCGCGAGCATGGCCGCCACGCTGCGTCGCCGCTGGCGGGCGTGAAAGTCACTTCGTGGCTGAATAATGTGTGGAATCTTTATGAGGCGCAGCAGGGCGGCTTCGACGAAGTGGTCCTTCTCAACGAGCGCGGCGAAGTCGCCGAATGCACGGCGGCGAATCTTTTCTGCGTGCGCGCTGGGCACGTGCTCACGCCGCCGCTCAGTTCCGGCTGCCTCGAAGGCATCACGCGGAGCATCCTGCTCGAAATCGGCCCGCGCGCGGGCGTTCCGTGCGAAGAGACGATCCTCCAGCCCGACGATTTATTCGCGGCCGACGAAATTTTCATTTCCTCGACGAATCGCACGCTGCTCGCCGTCGGGGAAATTGCGAGCCATCGCTACGCAAATGCACCCGGCCCCATCACACGCCTCCTCGACGAAGCATTCACCGCTTACATCCAGGAGTATCTCGCTCGGCGCTCAGCCGCTGCAGCCAAACGCTGAAACACGCTCACGCGCGACCGGACTTTTCGTTATGCTTTCGCAATGGCCGCTCGATTCGCTACAATCGCTGTGCATCGACGAATCTTTAGGAAGGAGTCATCACCGCAATGACCAGCGATCTCGCAAGCAAGACGTGCGTGCCCTGCCGCGGAGGCGTGCCGCCTCTGAAAGGCAAGGAACTCGACGGGTATTTGCAACAAGTCTCGGGTTGGAAAGTCGTGGACGGACATCACCTCGCAAAAACCTTTAGCTTCCCGGATTTCAAGCAGACTCTCGCCTTCGTCAACCAGGTCGGCGCCGTTGCCGAGGAGCAGGGTCATCACCCCGGCATTAATTTCACGTGGGGTAAGGCGGAGATCACCACTTGGACGCATAAGATCGATGGCTTGACGGAAAGCGATTTCATTCTCGCCGCCAAGATCGACCGCCTTTAACACCGATTGCTACTAGAGCAATCCAAAGAGCAAGGCGAAAACCTGCCGTCCAAACGAGAGCCGTGCGCTGTGGCCCTTGTTCAGATCGCACACCTAAGATTCCTGATCTTCAGGAATCGCTCTCAGGGCCCCGGACATCAAATATTGGTCGAAAGTCGCGCACGTCATTTCACGGGCGCTCGCGGAAAGGCACTCATAACGCATATGCTCGATGCACCTATGGAAATGCGACCTCAAACTTGTTCAACCGTTCCTGTCGTCAACTCCGTGGCCGTCCGGCAGCGTGCCGGTAAGCGGTGCAGGGGTACGGACATCGCGGCGAAATCCGCGGGGCGCAGCCGCCGACTTTTTCTCATACCGTTTCTCGTTTTCTTCGCGGTTACTGGGCGCGCCCAACAGAACACGGCCTCGCAACCGCTGCAGCTAGCTTTGCACCAAGCCATCGAGCTCGCTCTCAAACAAAATCCGACCGTTCAGATTGCCACGCTGAATCTGGCCGAAAGCCAGAAGGAAAGCGGCATTGCGCTTTCCGCTTTGCTGCCCCAAGCTGATTTCAACGTTTCCGATCGTGTGATCCGCGCGAACATTCGCGCCGGAATCGGCCTCAGCATCCCGGGCGTGCCGGAAGCCGTAGGTCCATTCCAGGTTTTCCAGACAGGCTCAATTTTTTCGGCGCCGGTTTTCGACTTGTCTCTGTGGCGCCGATGGCAAGCATCGCGCAAAAATATTCTCAGCAGCGACGCGCAGCGTCAGTCCGTGCGCGAGCAGATCGTGCTCCTCGTTGTCTCGCAATATCTCGCAAGCCTGCATGCGGGAGCCCAGGCGGAAGCCGCGCAGTCGCAGGTTGATCTCGCGCAAGCGCTCTACAATCAAACCTCCGATATGCAGAAGAATGGCGTTGCGACCGGCGTCGACGCTCTCCGCGCCAACGTCGAACTGCAAAACGAGAAGCAGCGCCTGATCGTCGCGCAAACGAATGAGCAAATTGCGCTCTACGGCCTTTCGAAGTTGCTGAATATCGATCCGCAACGGAAAATCGTCCTCGAAGATCAGACCAACTTTTTCCAGACACCCGAAATCAGAGCAGATGAAAGTCTCGCCCAAGCGTATCAAGCGCGTCCGGAAATGCGATCCTTGCGGGCCCAGGAGCAATCCCTGGAATATGACAAGCGCGCGGACAGCGAATCGCGCTGGCCCGCGCTGGCCTTCAGCGGCGATTACGAGCAGCAGGGCCTTTCGTCCAGCACGATAATTCCTACGTATGTTTATGCCGCGGGAATCACCCTGCCGCTATTCACCGGCGGCCGCATCCACAACGAAATCGCCCGCGACGATCTAGAAGTCCGAAAAATCCGGCAGACCATCGTCGACGAACGCAATCAGATCGCGCTCGATGTGCAGACGGCCGTCGCTGAACTTGACTCGGCGCGCAATCAGGTGCAGGTGGCGAATCTGGGCGTCGATCTCGCCACCCAGGAGGTGCAGCAGTCGCGCGACCGCTTCAAAGCCGGCGTCGTCGACAACATCGAAGTCATTTCCGCGCAGGATGCCCTCGCGCGCGCCAATACAAACCAAATTTCTGCCCTGTACCAATACAATCAATCGCGCGCCGACCTGGCGCACGCCATCGGACGGATCGAACTGCTCTACAACAAGTGAAAGTGAGCGTCATCCATGGACACCAGAACTACCGAACTCGACCTTGAAAAATCACGCGAAGCAGAAAAGGAAGCAGCGGCCAATCCCACGGAGCGGTCGCCCGAGGCTCGCAAGCCTGGCCCTCTGCAAAATCCTCGCGTCCGCCGTGGTCTGCTGATCGCGGGAGTCGTGATTGCGATTCTCGCGATCTTCCTGTGGCTACATTATCGCAATCGCGAATCGACGGATGACGCACAAGTGAACGCGCACATCATTCCGATAGCCCCGCGCGTTTCGGGCAGCGTTATCGCGGTGCTCGTCAAGGACAATCAGTCCGTAAAGAAGGGCCAGGTGCTTGTCCGCTTGGACCCACGCGATTTTCAAGCCAAGGTTGATGACGCAGAGGCCGCCCTCGCTCTCGCGCAGAGCCGCGCCCAGGTCGCCACAGTGAATGTCCCGCTCACGTCTGCAACCACGCAGAGCGGCACAACCAGAGCTGACGCAGTAGTCGCCGCCTCGCAAGCCAGTTACGAACAGGCGAATCTCGCCCTGCAGACGGCCCTCACCTCCGGCCTGGCCTACGCGCAGGCCAATGTCCAAAAGCAGCAGGCGAAATATCAGAAGGCGGAATCCGATCTCACCCGCATGAAGCCGCTTGCGGACAAAGCCGAAATTTCGCAGCAGCAGTATGACGGCTTCGTAGCCGCCGAACAAGAGGCCAAGAGCGAGCTCGATGCCGCGCAGCAGAATTTTTCTCTGGCGCAGCAAACGATTTCCGTGCGTCGCGCCCAGGTCGCCTCTGCCAAGGCTGAACTGGAGAAAGCACGTGCCGGCTTGGCCGAGGCTCACGCCAACGTCCGACAAGTAACCATGAGTTCAGCCAACGCCGCCTCCGCGCGCGCCTCCGTCGAGCAGGCCCAAGCCAATCTCGATGCGGCCAAGCTGAACCTCAGCTACACGACCATCGTCGCTCCCGAAGACGGCACCGTCACCAACAAAACTGTCGAAGTGGGCCAGATCCTTCAGCCAGGCCAAGGCCTGCTGCTCCTCGTTCCCCTGAATGACGTTTGGGTGACCGCAAACTTCAAGGAAACGCAGCTCGCGCACGTGATTCATGGTGACCGCGCCGAAATTCACGTGGACATGTACGGAAAAACCTATCCCGGCTATGTGGACTCGATCGCCGGCGCCACCGGCTCGCGCCTGAGCCTGCTCCCTCCAGAAAACGCCACAGGCAACTACGTGAAAGTCGTCGAGCGCATTCCCGTGAAAATCCTCCTCAACCCTGACGTTTTGCATCAAGCCATTCTGCGCCCCGGAATGAACGTCGAAGCCACAATCATCACGAAATAGGTTCTGCGATGGCGACTTTCGCACTCCCGCGCGAGCGCACCGAGGCGGTCAATCCCTGGCTGATTGCCGTGACCGTGATGCTCGCCACCTTCATGGAAGTTCTCGACACCAGTGTCGCGAACGTGTCCTTGCCACACATTGCCGGCAGCCTTGGCGCCGGCGTCGACGAAAGCACGTGGGTTCTTACTTCCTATCTCGTCTCCAACGCGATTGTCCTGCCGCTCACGGGCTGGCTCTCGAATGTCTTCGGACGCAAACAGTTCTATATGACCTGCGTCGCGATTTTCACCGTAAGTTCCTTTCTTTGCGGTCTGGCCCCCAGTTTGCCGATGCTCGTTTTTTTTCGCGTCCTGCAGGGCGCCGGAGGTGGTGGCCTTCAGCCTATTTCGCAAGCCATCCTCGTCGATAGCTTCCCCCGCGAAAAGCAGGGCATGGCCATGGCTGTTTACGGCATGGGAGTCGTGGTCGCGCCAACGATTGGTCCCACGCTCGGCGGCTGGATTACCGACAGTTTTAGTTGGCGCTGGATTTTCTTTATCAACATTCCGATCGGAATACTTTCGATCCTGATGACCACCATGTTGATCAAGAATCCGCCTTATATGAAGAAAATACGCCTCAAAATTGACTACATCGGCATCGCATTTCTGAGCGTCGGCTTGGGATTTCTGCAAGTGGTCCTCGACAAAGGCCAGCGTGATGATTGGTTCGGCTCTCATTTCATCGTCTGGGCCAGCGTCATCGGCGGAATCGGCCTCGTCGGCGCGGTCGTCTGGGAGTTGCTTCAGAAAGATCCCGTCATCGATCTGCACCTGCTCAAGGAGCGTAACTTCGCTATCGCTGTGTTCACCATGTACATCCTCGGCTTCGTTTTGTATGGCACCACGGTCTTACTTCCCATACTGCTGCAAACACTTTTGGGTTACAGCGCGATGCAGAGCGGCCTCGTGCTTCTTCCCGGCGGAGCAATCATGCTCTGTATCCTACCGATTGTGGGAATTCTCCTGGGAAAAGTGGAAGCGCGATGGCTCGTCGTTGTGGGCCTCGCCATCACTGCGTCTGGTCTCTTCATGATGTCGCATTTCGACCTACAAATGGGCATCTCGACCCCGGTAGTCGTCTGGATCGTATCGCGCGCGGGCGTGGCCTTCCTGTTCGTTCCGATCAATGTGATCGCCTTTTATTTCGTCGCGCCAAAGAAAACCAACGACGCCACGGGCCTTATCAACCTCGCCCGCAATATCGGCGGCAGCATGGGAATCTCGTTTGTCACCACGCTTCTCGACCGCGGCGCGCAAACACATCAAAACATTCTCTCCGGGCACATCACGTCGTTGTCCAACAATTTTCAGGCTCAAATGCACGCATTGGCGCAGCGCTTTATTGCCGCAGGCTCTGACCCCGTCGAAGCGCTCCATCAAGCTCAGGGGATGTTTTACGGCATAATCCAGCAGCAAGCTATGATGCTTTCTTTCATCGACGACTTTCGCGTCATGGGTTACGTCTGTCTGGGCATGATTCCGGTGATGTTCATCCTGAAAAGAGCGAAGCCGGGCAAATCGCGCGTCGTGGCCCACTGACCACTGCTACAATCCCGTCTGGCTCTGTTGCTGCGTGAGCTAAGGATTTCGCATGCCGCAAAAAAAATCCACCACTGCGGATTCGTTGATGTCTCGTGCCATTGCGTTGTCGCTCCAGAACATTCGCTCGAATCGCGGCGGCCCCTTCGCCGCGCTCGTCGTGAAAGGCGGCCAGATTGTCGCCGAAGGAACCAACCGCGTCACTTCCATGAACGATCCCACGGCGCACGCCGAAATCATCGCTATCCGCGAAGCCTGCCGCAAGCTGAAACAGTTTGACCTGACTGGCTGTGAAATTTATGCGACCTGTGAGCCTTGCCCCATGTGCCTCGGCGCTGTTTACTGGGCGCGCCTCAGGAAAATCTATTTCGCAAATACCGCCGCCGACGCCGCCAAGATCGGCTTCGATGATTCCCTGATTTATCGCGAGATTCGTCGTCCGGCAGCCGCGCGCCGCATCCCAATGATATCGCTCCTGCGCGGCGATGCGCTCGCAGTTTTCCGTGCCTGGCAAAACAAAAAAGGCAAAGTCCTCTACTGAACCTATGTCTGTTCAATTTGTTCACGCCCTCCACAATTCATCCGAAAATCCCAGGAGCTGATTTATGACCGTCAAGCTGACACACAACGAATACGGCGAATCCGACATTCGTTTGCTGCGCGTCATGCGCCGCGGCAGCATTCACGAAATCAAAGACCTCACACTGTCCATCCGCTTCGAAGGCGATTTCGACTCCGCCCACGCCGCCGGTGACAATCGCAAAATTCTCCCCGGGGGTACCATGAAAAATACCGTCTACGTCCTGGCTCGTCAATATCCCGCCGAAGCAGTCGAGGAATTTGCGCTCCACATCGTCGAACATTTTCTCACCTACAACCCGCAGGTTTCCCGGGTCGGAGTTACCGCTCGCGAGCGTCCCTGGTCACGCGTCCTCCTTGCCGACAAACCCCATGCCTTCGCATTTGTTTCTAATGCCGGAGAAAAGCGAATGACGCATATCACGGCGACGCGCGAGAATACGATTCTGCAATCTGGCATCGAGAACCTGCTCGCTTTGAAAACCACCGGTGCCGCCTTTGAAGGTTTTCTCCGCGATCCTTACACAACGCCTCACGATGCCCCGCATTCCATCGTTTCGGTGGAAATCAACGCAACCTGGACTTACGACGCATCTGAATCCGAAGGGCCGTATTCCGCCGCGTGGCATGGCATTCGCAAACTCTTGCTCGAGACTTTCGCGAATCATGGTGGCCGTTCACTCCAGCATACCGTTTACGCGATGGGCCAAGCCGTGCTCGACAATTTTGAGGCCATCGCGGAAATCCAACTCTCGTTTTGGGACAACCTTTACTCTCTGATTGATCTCAAATCCCTTGGCATGGAAAATGAGGGCGAAGTTTTTTTGCCGGCGGGCGAATCTCGCGGATTAGTGACGGCAACATTGCGGCGTGTATCCTGATCCCGAAAATATGCGGAGGCGCGTTACAGGATTCATCGAGTGATTCGTTCCCTCTAATGAAAATGAGTCCTTTCTTCTATTGCAGGCTCCCCCTGATCGTCGTATGCTTTACGTCCCTCCCACTGTTCCTCGACTTTGGAACCTCGTGAACGGAAAAATCCTCATCGTCGATGACGATATTGATGTCCGCAGCGGGCTGCAGCTGTTGCTGCGTCGCCAATCCTATGATGTGCGCACGGCCAGTGATGGTACTAGCGCACTCGACGTGTGCGTTTCCTTCCAGCCGGACCTGATCCTTCTCGACGTGATGATGCCTGGCCGCGACGGTTTCGCCGTTTGTCACGAAGTCAAATCTCGCCCGGAAACCCGTTTAATTCCTGTCATCCTCATCACCGGTCTCTCGGACAAAAGCGATCGCATCCGCGGCATCGAAGCCGGTGCCGATGATTTCCTCAGCAAGCCGATCGACTTGACCGAACTGGACGCGCGCGTCCGTTCCCTGCTGCGCTTGAAATCATTCACCGACGAACTCGAGAATGCCGAAGGGGTCCTGTTCAGTTTGGCATTGGCGATTGAAGCCCGGGACCCCTGCACCCACGGCCATTGCGCGCGCTTATCGGACTTCTCCGCGCGTTTGGGCGAACGCCTTGGGCTTCCGGCCGACGAAATCACTGCTTTGCGCCGGGCAGGGATTGTTCACGATGTTGGCAAAGTGGTTGTGCCTGACGCCGTTCTGCTTAAGCCAGGCCCGCTCACCACCGAGGAACGCCTCGTGATGAAGCAGCACCCTGCCGTCGGCGAGCGTATCTGCTCACCGTTGAAATCCTTTCGCTCCGTCCTCGGCATCATTCGTCATCATCACGAACGCTGGGATGGTTCCGGCTATCCGGACGGATTGCGCGGCGAGACGATTCCTCTCACCGCGCGCATCTTGCAGATCGCGGACGTTTACGACGCATTAACGACGCAGCGCCCTTATCGCATGGCCCTGGCTCCCGGCGAAGCGTGGAAGATTCTTCAAGAAGAAGTAAACCGCGGCTGGTGGGAGGGCAACTTGGTGCGAGAATTTCGCGAGATGATGGCAAATCGAAATTTCGCGGCCCCAATGGAAAATAGACGCGGCCGCCCAAACTTTTTAGTCAATGCGGCGAACGGTCCTCGGACAAAGTAACTACGCTACCGCGAGAGTCCCCTTTGGTAACGTCGCTTTCATGCCCGCTTTTCACAGTGCGTACTTCCTGATTTCGGCCAGCAGATCCGTGGCTTGGTGCGGCACGGGGAATTTGCCGTTCAAAATATCGTCGGAATGCGCATCGGACCCATACATCACCACATCTCCGTCCTGGTCCGGCCTAAAAACAGCGCCATTCAAACTGATTCCCGCAAATAATCCCCTGCTACGTGAATACGTCAAAATTTGCGCCCGCAATTGTAAGTCCGTGCTGGCTCCCGCGTGACGCCCCACGGGTCCCGCAGCCGCCGTCGCATCGCCGCCGATTTTGAATTTGTCGCTGAGGAGCTTTCTCAGCCCGGTGCGATTCCGAAACACAAGAATCAGATCCGTCGCCGCCCCGCCGAACTGAAAACCGAAACTTCCCCCGCCGATCATCACAAACGCGGGCGCACTCCACGTTCTCGATGGTTTCTCTCCCACTCGGCACGTCACCAACCCCTTGCCGTAGTTTCCTCCAAAAATAAAAGCGAAGCGCACTTCGCTAGGGATGATGGCGATGCACTCCGCCGATTGCAGCAAATCCAGCGGAATGGAACTCTCCGGCGTGTTGACGATATCCCGGAAAACATCCGTGGCCGCCTGGATCCGTTCTATGTCGTCCTCTCGTCCCGTGCCTGCCACTGCCGGCATCGCCAATCCAATGAGCAACAGCCCGCAGACTAGCACACGCGTATTCATGAGCATCATCCCCCTGTCCGCCTCAGATGTTGAAATCTGTCCTTAGGTTAGCAGACGTGGTCCCAAAATTTCACAAACTTCCATTTGGCACTCTCCGCGAGCCCGGGCACGGCTGCGGCTCCCGGGCCGTCGCGGAGAATCGAGAAGGCGCGCAAGTGGCGCCCCGAGCTCACATGGCACGGCCTGCTACATGAAGCTGCCGTCCACGTGGCGCCTTGGACATGGAAATTTCCAGCACGCCATCGTGAATCGCCGCTTTCGCCTGTGAAGGATCAATCTCGACTGGCAACTCCAATGAGCGGCAAATCTGG
>DATLSS010000049.1:0-7492 GCA_035534035.1 Candidatus Acidiferrales bacterium
CGCTCCGCTTCCGCTTGCACGCACATGCGCGGAACGATCGCGACGCCCATGCCCATTTCGACGAATCGCTTGATGCTTTCAATCGTGGGCAGCTCGACGCCCATGCGGAGCACGACGTGGTGCCGCGCGAAAAGTTGAATGACGCGCTCGCGGTAAGGCGACGCCACGATGTGCGCGACGAATGTCTCCTCACCAAGCTGGCGAATCGGCACGCTGCGATGTTTTGCCAGTTTGTGGCGCGGATAGACAACGAAGGCCAGATCGTCACGCAACAGTGCCGCAGCGGAGAGAGACGGCTCGGACGGCCGGTAGGAAGCAATGCCCAGATCCAGACGATAATTCAAAATCTCCCGCGGGATGTCGCGCGAGTACACGCGGTGGATGGCGATTTCGATTTTCGGGTACTTGCGGCGAAAACGCGCAAGGGCCGGAAGAAGCGCGTGGATGGAACTTTCGTTCACACCGAGCGAAAGTCGGCCGCGGCGGAGACCGGCGAGGTCCTCCAGGCTCCGTTTGGCTTCCTCGCGCAGGTTTAGCATTCGTTCTGCATATTCGACGAGCAATGCGCCTGCCTCGGTGAGCGTGCCCGCTCCCGTTCCGCGTACGAACAGCGGCTGGCCGACCCATTGTTCCAACTTTCGCACGGAGATGCTGACCGCGGGCTGTGTGCGATATAGCTTTTCTCCTGCCCGAGAGAAGCTGCGCTCACGCGCTACGGTCAAGAACACTTGCAAAGAACCTAAATCCATATCGCCCTCGCAATGTACCTGTATAACCAATACTTATATTGTCTGCAACAATTATAAATTGGACGATGCTACGTGCATTGCGGTTCACTGATTCCCTGCACACAGGGGGAACTATGGACACGGTTCAATTCTTCGATACCACGCTTCGTGACGGCGAACAGTCGCCAGGGTTCTCGATGAACCAAGGGGAAAAGCTCCGCTTGGCGCGCAAACTGGACGAACTCGGCGTCGATGTGATCGAGGCTGGCTTTCCGGTGGCGTCGTCGGGCGAGCTTGAATCCGTGCGCGCGGTTTCGACGCAGATCCAACGCGCGCGGGTTGCAGCGTTGGCCAGGGCGCGCCGTGAAGACGTGGAAGCGGCGCTCATGGCTCTGGCGGCTGCGGCTCGGCCACGCCTGCACATATTTCTGGCGACATCCGATCTGCATCTCGAGGCGAAGTTGCGCATTTCGCGGCAGGAGGCCCTTGATGCCGTGTCGCGCTGGGTGCGCTATGGACGCGAGCGCTGCGCGGAAGTCGAGTTTTCCGCCGAGGACGCGAGCCGCAGCGACATCCGCTTCTTGCTCGACGTGATGGAGACCGCCGCGGAAGCCGGTGCGACAATCTTGAACATTCCCGACACGGTAGGCTACAGCACTCCGGAAGAATACGGCGCGATTTTCCACCGCGTGCGCAGCCATTTGGGCCGGCGCGATGAGGTTATCTTGAGCGCGCATTGCCATGACGATCTGGGCCTGGCAGTCGCAAATTCGCTGGCTGCGGTACGCGCCGGAGCGCGACAGGTGGAATGCACGATTAACGGCATTGGCGAACGCGCGGGAAACGCGTCGCTTGAAGAGCTTGCCGTTGCGCTGGCGGTGCGCCAGAGTTTTTTCGACGTGCGCACCAACATTCATTTGGAAGAAATCTATTCCGCGAGCCGTATGCTGTCGGAAATCACGGGTGTATCCGTTCCGCCGAACAAAGCGGTGGTCGGCGCCAATGCTTTCGCACACGAGGCGGGCATCCATCAAGACGGGATTTTGAAAAATCCCCTGACCTACGAAATCATCCGGCCGGAAGCGGTGGGCGTTCCGGCCCGGCGACTGGTGCTCGGCAAGCATTCGGGGAGGAATGCGCTACGCACGCGCGTAGAAGAGTTAGGCTATAGCCTGAGCGACGCGGAACTGGCGCTCTGCTATCGCGCGGCCATGGGGCTTGCCGACGCGGCGAAAGACGTCACCGATCGCGACCTGCTGACGTTTGTGCATCAGGCGCGCCGCGGACGCTTGGCGCCGAATGAACAACTCCAACCTGATGCGATGGCGGCAAGCGAGATTCAATGACTGGGGTTCACAAAACGATCGCCGTTCTGCCGGGCGATGGAATTGGTCCCGAAGTAATTCGCGCTGCCATCTCCATTGTGGAAGAATGTGCGCGCGGATTCGGCCATCGCTTTGAATTTATCGAGCTGCCCTTCGGTGGTGCGGCGATCGATGGCTGTGGCCACCCACTTCCTAAAGAGACATTCGCGGCGTGTGACAGAACCGACGCTGTACTTTTGGGCGCGGTCGGCGGCGCCAAATGGGACAGCCAGCCACTCGATCGGCGTCCCGAAGCGGGCCTGCTTGGGCTTCGCAAAGGGCTTGGGCTGTACATCAACGTGCGACCTATCCGGCTGCTCGAACCGCTTCGGGGAATTTCCCCCTTACGAATGGGACAAAACGCGACGATCGACATGGAAATCGTGCGCGAGCTCGCCGGAGGGATTTATTTCGGGCCGCGGCAAAACACCGGCTCGAACGGCGACGAAGTCGCATCCGATACGGAAATTTATTCGTCGAAGGAAATCGAGCGCGTGACACTCTATGCGTTTCGCCGGGCTGCCGCGCGTCGCGGGCAATTGGCGAGCATCGATAAGGCCAACGTGCTCGCAAGCTCCGGACTGTGGCGAAAGACGGTGCAGCGCATCGCGAAGGATTTTCCGGAGGTGCAACTGGAATCCCTCTACGTCGACAATGCGGCGCTGCAAATCATCCTTCGCCCCGCGCAATTCGACGTGATGCTCACCTCAAATATGTTCGGTGACATCCTGAGCGACGAAGCCGCGGCGCTGGTGGGTTCGATTGGCCTGATTCCGTCCATGAGCCTCGGCAAAGGCACGGCGCTCTACGAACCGATTCATGGTTCCGCGCCGCAGCTTGCGGGGAAGGATTTCGCGAATCCGATCGGTACGATCCTGTGCGCGGCAATGATGCTGCGCGAATCGTTTGCCCTGCCGGCGGAAGCGGCCGCAATTGAAAAGGCCGTCCTGCACGTGCTTTCCCACGGTTTTCGCACCCCGGATATTGCCAAAGCGGGAACGCAGACCATTGGGTGCACGGAAATGGCTACGCGCATTCGCGGCGCGGTGGCCGAATCGCTCGCGGAAACGGAACGGTACGGTTGGGGCGTTTGACGCGCTAGGTTTTTCTAAGGACCAGGCAGCTTGCGATCATGTCGTGCAGCGCCTGTTTTTTCGCCGTAAAACCCGCCATGATGTAGCCAATGAAAAATGGAATCAGCCCGGTGATGAATTTTCCAAAAAAACGGCCGCTGGCTCGCGCGAAGGAGACCGGCTGGTACTGCATGTCGGTAACGATCAATCCCAGGGCCATTTTCCCTAGCGTTCCTTGCGAAGGCGAACTCTCCATCCACGCGTAGTAAAGCCAAGTGATGACGGTGGTGATGGCAATCAAGGCGAGAATTGCGAAGACGAACGCTCCGCGAAGAAACATGTCTGGCGTGGGATTCTCTGGCAAGTTACGCAGCATGGCAGCCACGCCGCTGGCAAAGATCACTACGACAAAAAGCACAACGTAAACGATGCCGAGGATCGCTGTGTCGATTAAGTACGCAACAAATCGGAGCCAGAATCCCGCGTAAAAAAGCTGGGGGCCGGTGACGGCCGCGAGCACCGGAGTTCCGGACGCAGGAATAGGCACCGCAACGGCCAGCGGTCTGCCGCACTGGATACAGAACGCAGAACCATCGACGTTTGCTCTTCCGCAATTCGAACAGAACATACTTCGTCACCTCGGCTGTTCGTGAACGCTAAATCTTCCGCAGCACCAGGCAGCCGGCCATCATGTCGTGCAGCGCCTGTTTCTTTTCCGTGAGACCAGCACAGATGCAATCTATCGGGAAGAAGAGCAGCACTCCAATCAGCGGGGCAATGCGAAATAGGATCATGCTGAAAAATCGCCCCGATGCGCGGCCGAAGGAGATTCGCATCCCAGAAAGGTCGGTCACATAAATACCCAGAGCTTTTTTCCCCAATGTCGCCTGCCAGGCTGAGCTTTCCGTCAATGCGTAATAGAGCCACTCCAGCACGATTGCCGCAAGCAGAATCCGAAGAAGCAAACCCGTGCCGAGAAACCGTGCGAGAGCATCCGGCGTTTCTCGCGGAAAGGCACCGACCGTCCGTAGAAATCCTGAACCAGCAAGACTAGAAATAACTACAAACCCAAGCGGAATTCCCAAAACCAATGCGTCAATAATGTATGCGACGAAGCGAAGCCAAAATCCGGCGTAAGCAGTGGCGCGTGCGGGCGCGGCTGCGGCGTATCCAGGATACGCGGTCGCAGGTATCGGAGGTGCGACGGGCGGCGGCGAAATCGCCTCGGGCGAAGGCGGCACAAAGCCTCCTCCGGGCGCGAGAGGAATGCCGCGAGGCGCGGCGGGCGCGTTGCCCGTGGTCTGGCCGCACGCAGGACAAAACGCGGCTGTGTCCGCCACTTGCGTCCCGCATTTTGAGCAAAACATACAGCCTCCAGGCGAATGGCTCAGAAACGAATTTCGGGCATCGTACTTTCCATTGCGCGCGAGGTCAACTGGGAAGAATTCGCCCCTCGGGATTCGTAGCGCTCATTGCGCGTGGGCGCTTCCGTTGCGTACACTATGCCCTGCACATCCTTCTTCACTGTGATACGGAGGAAATACCGATGAAGTTGCATTTGCCGCGTCGGATTCTTTTTTTGGGAGCTTCGCTTACCGCAATCGCGTTAGTCGCCGGAGGGTACGCGCTGGGAAACAATCGCTATGGCCAGCCAAAGACGATCATCCACATGGTGGAGGTGCAATGGCGGCCCGGCGTGACGGATGCGCAAAAACAGCAGGTGCTCGACGGCATTCGAAATATGGCCGCTCAAATTCCAGGGATTGAAAATATTTGGCTGAAGCCAGCGCGACTGGAGCCGCGCGATTTCAGCACGGCATTCGTAATTGAGTTCAAAGATCGGGCTGCCGCCGACGCCTATGCCGAGAGCGCGGCGCATAATGCCTTCGATAAAATGTATGTGCCATTGCGCGCCAATAGCCTCTCGGTTCAAGTGACAAATTAGCGGCGCGGGCGAACCAGTTGCTCGAGCTGCGTCTGAATCGATTCCGGAGAGGGTGCAGCAGTGGCATTCCCATTCATTCCCAGCATTCGCATGGTCATCTTGTCCATGCGGCGATCGGAGAGCAACCAGCGCACGGCGATAGCCATTTGTGCTTCGCGGGTCACGGTATAGCGAGCGCGTGGATTCGGATTGCGCACGGCGCGCAAAATCACGCGCGCGCAATCCTCAGGCGTGTTCCGAGCTTTCCCCGTTACTTTTTTCCACATTTGCAAAAATCCTAGGTAGGTTCGCGCGTACGGACTCGCCGCCGCATTCCGAGTGTACCGGGAAGACAATCCGGCGCTCGTTTGACCCATGCTGGTGGGGATAAATCCGGGTTCAATCAACACAACGTGAATGCCGAACGGCGCGACTTCCATGCGCATCGCGTCGCAGATGGCTTCAAGCGCGTGCTTGCTGCCACCGTAGGGACCAAAGAGCGGGTTCGTAACCCGGCCCGCGACGGAACTCATATTGATGATGCGCCCGCGCCGGCGCTCGCGCATCGCGGGCAGGACGCGCTGCGCCATCCGCACTGCGGCAAAGACATTCGTCTCGAATTGCTTGCGCAAATCATCCAGCGAGATTTCTTCCATGGTGGCGACAATGGCAATGCCCGCGTTATTGACCAGTACATCCACCGGCCCAGCCCGGCGGCGAACTTCAGCGACCGCGCGGTTCGCTGATTCGTCGTCCGTCACGTCGAGGTCGAGCGTTTCGAGTGACAAACTTTTCTCTTCAGCAAATTGCTCGAGAGCGGCGCGCTTTTCCGGATTCCGTCCTGCCGCGAAAACGCGATAGCCCTCAGAGGCGAGCAGAATCGCCGTGGCGCGCCCAAGGCCATCAGTGCCGCCAGTGATTAGGACGGTATCTGGCTTGCCATTCGCTATGGAGTCCACGAAGTACCTCCCGAAAATTCCCTGGTGGCTGGGCCATCCCATCTTGGCGAATCATTCGCCGCATACGATGGAGCGGGCTTGGTCTGCAACTGATTCCGGAGGGCTGGGGGTTGGTGGCGCGCCTTGAGATACAGCACCAGAGCAATGATCACAATGATCAGAGCGGCCACGATAGCCAACTTTAATATTTTGGACGACGGGACATTTTCCTCGTAGGGAACTCGCTTACTTGGCTTGTCTTTCGGGTCTTCTTTCGCGTCTCGGGCTTCAGTCATGAGTTTTGACTCATCGCTTTCGCTCTTCGTCTCCGGTCGTAACTACACCCCTTGAGCCGGCCTGCCTGGATGTCACCTGGGGATACTCGCACTTTCGCGATTCTTGGCTAATCCTTGGGCGACATCGTATTGGAAGGCAATGCTAGGCCCGCCGCACTGTCAAGTCAACGTGCGAGTCGGTGATTTACCGCAGTGACATGGCGGCGGATTTGTGCCACATTTCGGAAAGGGAAAACCAATTCGTAGAAGGAGGATGCCATGATTAAGAAGGTGAAGGGCGGTTACAAAGTGCTTTCCGAGAAGGGAAAGAACCTCGGCGGCCCTTACAAATCGAAGGAAGAGGCCGAAAAGCGCCTCCGCCAAGTCGAATACTTCAAGCACAACAAGGGTTAGACTTCGAACCTGCAAAGGAAGCGAAAAGGCCCAGCCCACTTTCACTCCCAGCGCGCAATTTCCACAGACGTTGTGAAATTGACAGGAAAGGCTGCAAGAATTATTGGCATCGTACTTGACGAATACGGAGAAACACGTATACTTCTTGGATGTCGGAAGACCGGGCACGCCCGGAGGACCCGGCGGGCCGGTAATCTCTCCCGTAATGACGAGGTGAGGTTGGATACGAACACCGGATAGGCAACAGTCGAGCTTCGAGTAAATCCTTCCCGGGAAACTGCGGAAGGACTCGCCCGGCGCTTGACGCCGGGCTTTTTATTTTACGGTTCGAAATTCCACGGAAGCCGTAACGGGTATTGCATCCTGCTCATTTTTAGAATGGGCAGAATCCAGTGCCCAAAGCACTGCCGCTGAAGTTAGCTTCAGCGAGCCTCGCCGGGTGCGAGGTTAACGCTCTTTGACAACTGAAGGAAGCTGGCCATTGCGCACGCGATCTCAAGTTCGTGTGTGCAATGATCCGCAAGTTTAGCTCGAGTAGCGCAAGTGGAAAGGCGGACTTGTCCACACGCGCAGTCTGAGGTGTGTTTCCGCGAAGGACCGCAAGATCCGTCGTGGGGATGCTCCTCGGTATCCCAATCCTAACGGATCGGGACGTGTTGGGTGAGTTTTATGGTCAAGCTACTAAGGGCGTACGGTGGATGCCTTGGCGCCAACAGACGAAGAAGGACGTGGCTAGCTGCGATAAGCCTCGGGGAGCCGCAAGCAGGCTTTGATCC
>DATLSS010000050.1:0-19228 GCA_035534035.1 Candidatus Acidiferrales bacterium
CATCGACACGCTGGTCAACAACGCCGCCGGAAACTTCATCGCGTGCACGGAAAAACTTTCGCCAAACGCCTTCAACGCCGTAGTCGGCATCGTTCTACAAGGGACGTTTCACTGCACGCTCGCGCTGGGACGGAAATGGATCGCCGCGAAGCAGCCCGGGAACATCCTCAACATCGTCACCACCTACGCCGCGGCAAACTCCGGCTCCGGTTTTGTGGTGCCTTCGGCGTGCTCCAAGGCGGGCGTACTGGCAATGACGCGCTCGCTCGCCGTCGAATGGGCCCGTTACCACATTCGCATGAACGCCATCGCACCTGGCCCATTTCCCACCGAAGGCGCGTGGTCGCGCCTGATGCCCGTAAAGGACCTCGAAGAACGCGCGCGCAATCATCACCCGATGAAACGTTTCGGCCGCCACGAGGAACTCGCGAACCTCGCCGCATTCCTGCTCAGCGATCTGTCCGAATACATCAACGGCGAATGCGTGGTGATTGACGGCGGTTTGTGGCTGCGCGGCGCGGGCGAATTCAACGACTTCGTCGATTTCCCCGACGCCGCATGGGATATGCTCGAGTCCGCCCGCAAAAAATAGATAGTGGAAGGATGCCGGTTGGCTCTTTGGCCTGCGCGCTTCCGAAACGTGCTACGGCTTTTTCTTCTTCTTCAGCAGGCCGCCGACGATTCCGCCCAGTTGGCCCTTCTGCGGAATCTTCAGTTGATTCAGCGGCGTTTTCCCCAAGCCGCCAAATCCCGCGATGTCCGGGATGACGCGCGGATTCGCGGTGGTCCCTTCGATACGGAACGGCAGGCCGCCGCCCTGACTGAAAAATGGCAGCTTGGTTAACTGCGCCAGCGGACCGGAGCCCGCAAGTTTCGCCAGTAGCTTGAAATTCAAGCTGTTGTTCGGGCTTACGGTTCCCGCACCCGTAACCCCGCCAATCATCGGGATCACAATATTCACGTCATCGGCGCGCACGCCGTCCGCCGCGTATCGCAAATTCGAGCTCGCCAGCTTAATCAGCGTGTCGTTGCCCGTCGCTGCCCCAACCTGCCCTAGAGCGCCCGCTAATTTCGAGGCGAGGCTGTATCCGACCAGCGTCACGTTGTTGAGTTGCACCGGCCCTTGTGTGACCAGTTGCTCGAGCGGCCCATGCAGCGCCAGATTGGCCTGAATCGTTCCGCCTTTGAGCGACGATCCCACCGGCAGCGCATAACCCAGCACGGCCAGCAAATTTTCGACGTCCTGCGCCGGCACGCCGTTAGCCTTCATTTGCCCGTCGAACGGCATCTTGTCCGCATCGCCAGCGCCAATCGGCCCAACATTGCCGCTCAGGTTTAGCTTCCCGCCCCCCGGAGTCTTTGCATCGAACGTGAAAGGAAACGCCGCTGTCTGCGAAATATTATTCGCTGTGATGTTCACGTCCTGATACGCGAGTCGTGAAGGCTGGCCCGCGCGACCGAATGCAATTGTGCCATTCGAAATTTTCAGTTTGTCGACGGTGAAACTGTTCAGTCCGGTGCTGTTCGTTGCATTCGCGCTGGGATCGCCCGGCGGATCGGGCTTGGAGGCGGCCGTCCCGCCAAGCGTTGCAAAATTCCATCGTCCTGCAGCGGTTCGCAGCAACTCGATGGCCGGCTCTTTGAACTCCAGCGAATGCACGCGCAAATCACGCGAAAAAATCAGCGCCATAACGTCAATGCCCACCGCCAGCGATTTGGCTGTGACAAATGGTCCCCGACTGTATGCCGGATCGTCCGCGATTGAAATTTGATCCGCCTGCAAACTCCCGGAGAACAGCGATACGCTTAAGTGCCCGATCTGCACTTTTCTGCCGAGCTTGTCGCTCAGAGCGGACTCGATATCCGGACGGAAGCGGTCCGCATTGATGAAAAATGGCGTGATGATCAGAATCAGCAGAATTACCACAACAACAATTGCTGCGATGATGAGCGGTTTCTTTTTACCGGCCATGGGTGGCCTTTCTTACTGCGCGTGCACACCGTTAGGTGGGAACTCTTGCCAGTGTGTCACGACCCTATGTTAGACCTCTGATGGCCCGCGCGGCAACCGTTCGATGTAAATGCCTGTAAATGCCCGGAGGCTGCCGATTTGGACGAAGAACGTGCGCCCGCCGCGAGGACGGTTTTCATTGAAAACTAGCGCCTTAATCCGCTCATTTAAAGTAACTTATTACAGATGAGTCGCGGCCCCTTTATGCATTGAGCACTCCCAGTCAACCGTTCGACAACTCATCCGCCTGACCATATATCCTAATACGCAACCAGTCCTAGGAAGCGCCCCGGCGCATCCACGCAATCGGAAATGCTGGATGTTCGAGGGGTCGGCGGAAAGGCTCGGAAGATCCGCTCGCCCTGCACAAGTTCAAATCGGAGGAAAATACGATGCGAAAACTCGCCACACTTCTCGCGCTTGTGGTAACTGTTTCGCTGGCTGTCCCACTTGCGGCGCGCGCGCAGAGCACCGAAGTCTACGGAGGATACTCCTACGTTCGCCTCAATCCAGGAGGCGCGAATTCCAACGGCTGGGATGCATCCCTATCGGAAACACTGTTCAAGGTCATCGGCGTCACGGCCGATTTCGGGGGCACGTACAATTCGTCCTTCGGCGTGAAGTCGAGCCTGAATACATTTCTCTTTGGGCCGCAAGTGAGCTTACCAGCTCCGGTATCGCCATTCGTTCATGCGTTGTTCGGCGCCGCGCGTTCGAGTAGCTCGGGAACCAGTTCCATTTCCTTCGCATCAGCCGTCGGCGGAGGTATTGATATTCATCCGATCCCGTTGCTTGGATTGCGGCTTATCCAAATCGATTACTTGAACACGCACTTCGGCAACACTCGGCAGAATGACTTTCGGCTGTCCGCCGGTGTCGTTCTTCACTTCTGAGCAGCTTCTCGAGAGAGGGCCGTACGCTGCGGGCCCCTCTGTCTTTTTCGTGGCGCATTCTCATTGCCCGAGGACAAAATGCACGGTCACGTGCGTCTCGACTTCCACCGCCTCTCCATTCAGCAGCGTCGGCCTATAACGCCACTCCCGCACCGCCGCGACTGCCGCGTGCGCAAGCAAACCGCTCCCGCTCAATGCTTCGACGGAGCGCACGCGCCCATCTCGCCCGATGATTGCGCGCAACTCC
Organism: Candidatus Acidiferrales bacterium; assembly: GCA_035534035.1. Taxonomy (GTDB): domain Bacteria; phylum Acidobacteriota; class Terriglobia; order Acidiferrales; family UBA7541; genus DAHUXN01. Next base: position 3,152 of record DATLSS010000050.1, read on the forward strand.
ACTGTTCCCGAAATCCCCGCATTCATCGCAAGCTGCGGATAGCGCGGATCTACCCGGTAAACCAACATTCCCGATTGCACACCTTCACTTCGCTGGATAATTCGCAAACTGGGAGTTCGCGGCATTGGAATCATCGGCGCATCATTTCCCGTTCCGAATGGAATTCCTAGCTGATTTCTACCAACACCCGGACCTGATTCCCGTAATACCGGTGGCGAGACATTTTCGATCGCCCTTGAACTCGATCTGTCGATGCGAGGGGGGATTCGCGGTGACTGTAAAAGGACCTCGTCGATTTGCTGCGGCCGCGCCGATTGCGGCCGTTGTTGTGCAATCTCTGGTTTCTGAGCATCGCTCCCGTGATACGGAATTCGCGGAAGCATTACAATTTCTGCCGGAGCGCTTCCCGTCGTCATCATGGGCCATAACGCCAATCCCACCACCAGCGCCGCCTCGACAGCCAAAGCGATGACCACCGCTCGCTGTCGCCGATGCTTCGTGTAAGCCTTCGCCTCTACGTCACTGTCCATCAGGCAGTTATTCAGAAATTTTTCATCTTGCATGGACATACCTTCCCTCCCGGCATCCCAAAGTCACTTTTTTGCTTAAGGTTGGCAGGGCGTGGCTTCCGCCCGGAAGTGCGATTTGCGACTTCGCACGGCCTCTGCGATTATGGACACCGCCAAATAACCGAAGTTCCCGGAAATTCTGCTAGTTAGGGACGGAATTTACTTCTCTTTTCTCTAAGGATAAGAAAAATAAGGTTTTATCTTGAACTCGACGGACGCGGCATCATTGTGCCGTGGATCCGCATCCAATCGTGCGAGGGTAGTCGTGACTAGGGTCACAGGAGGTTGCCATCATGAGCAAACTAAGTTTAGACACGGTGGGAGTCCGTCGCACGGGGCGTGCGGCGCTCGATCGCGATCCGCAGGACGACAGGTTGGAATTCGCCTGCCCGCATTGCGGAACCGTGGGCAGTAAGCCAGCTCGCCGCTCGCACGCCGAATATCATTTTACCGACGGCTTTGTGCAGGATCTTCAGGGCGAGATGTCCATCTGCCGGGGTTGCAAGCGGTCGCTGCACATCGTTCCCGTTGTGATGTTGCACGACCAGGACGAGAAACGGCGGTTCCAGGCATTCTTCTCGACCGAGCTATTGGCTTCCCAAAACTAATTCTCGCAACACGCGCGGGCGCGCCCGATATTTCTCCTCGAAATCGGGCGCGCCCGCTCCACTTCATGGCTGTTTTCATTCTTCCGTAATTTTCGCCAAACGCTTACAATTCCCCGCGGCAACGGGGACTTCGCGATGCGCTGCCGGACTCCGCGGACGAAAATCCGGTGATGCATCTTTAAAACACACCCCGGCATCTCACGGCCGAAATGTCCCCCATCGGCCTGCCACACCAAACCGGAGACGGCTCAATGAATCCAAAATCCGCATGTTTCGTTTCGCGGGAAATGATTTTGCTTCTATTGTTTTCGTTCCTGACTGCGGGTCCATTGCGCGCACAGGGTGCCAGCGCCACTCTATCCGGCACGGTCACCGGCCCGTCGAGTGCCGCCGTTCCCAACGCTAAAATCTCTGTCAAGAATATCGCCACGGGTCAATCGACAACGACCCAAACGGATTCGGCCGGCCTTTACAATGTGCCGAACCTCGTACCCGGGGATTACGAAGTGTCTGTTTCTGCGGCCGGGTTCGACACCAAAGTAGCGAAAGTGACGCTCGCAGCCGAGGCCAATCAAACGCTGAACGTGGCTTTGGTTGCCACGCTTTCGCTGCAGGATCTTGGCTTCCCTGCTGCACAGACTCAAGGGAACGCCGCGGAACAAGCGCGCCTCAATAAGCGATCGCACATGCTCCAGGTTCATCAACGGCTGGGGTTGATTACCACCGTTCCGTTGGCCGCCACGGTCATCAGCGGCTTCTTCGCCGGCGGCAAGACCACTAGCTCCACGAGTCGCGACTTGCATGCTGCTCTGGGCACTGCCACGACAGGTTTGTACATCGCGAGCGCTTACTACGCCATCTTCGCGCCTAAGATTCCGGGAACCAAGGTCGAGGGGAACATCCGTCTGCACAAGGCGCTGGCTTGGGTTCACGGGCCGGGCATGATCCTGACGCCCATTTTGGGGGAGATGGCCTTCTCTCAACGAAGCAAAGGCGAGAGGGTGCACGGAATCGCGCGGTTGCACGGGCAGGTTGCTATCATTACCGCGGCCGCGTATGGGCTAGCGATTCTGTCCGTATCCCTTAAGTCAGGTACCGTTTCCAAATCCGCGCATGCAGTCCTTACGACTTTTGATCGCAAGCGGCCCCTTTCCGCAAACGCATCCGCGGGAAGCAGGGCGCAGACAGGCGGCGCGAAAAATGTGCAAACTCACAGAACTCCGGAAAGTGGATTCTTGAAAGGCTCGACGTTTTATCCCGATTGAGTCCGGCTTCAAATTCCCGCTCGCGCAGGTAACTGGCGGGACAGCGGATGCCACTGTCCTTCGATGCGAAATAGGGAAAGAGTCGCGGTTCAGAAAAGGATGGATTCACTCATGAACAGAAAAGTTCTAATCGTCGTTTTGCTTTTGGCGCTTCCCGGCATCGCCCGGGCGCAGAGCCGGTGGGTTCTCGAAAAATCCACCCTTACGTACCATGTATCTCACCCGTTGCATGAATCCGAGGGCACGAGCCATGCGGCGCGAGGCAAGGGCGTTTGCCAAGCTGGGCAATGTGATTTCTTGATCGCCGTGCCCGTCAAGTCGTTTGATTCGGGGGACAGCAACCGGGATCTCCACATGCTTCAAGTGACGCGCGGCGCGCAATTTCCTATGGTCACCGTGCGGGTTCACCTGCCCGAAGCAGCCCTTACGTCAGCAACGATTCATTGCGATCTGGAAATTCAATTTGCTGGTCAGACGGCGACCTATAAGCAGGTTCCATTCCAGGCAGTGACCCACGAAAACGATATCGAGATAACCGGAACCATTCCAACGACGGTATCCGATTTCAAGATCGACCCTCCGAAACTGTTGACGATCCCGATTAAGAACGAGATACCGGTGCGCGTGGACATGACCTGGCACCGCTCGTGAGCTTCACGGATGCTGGCCCACTTACGAAACGTTGACCGTCGATTGCAGCCTCAGGCATTTACGATTTCCGGTGCTTTTCAAGCATCTGATCGCGAAACTCCTGCGATTTCCCGCGTGGAATACTCAATGTCCGCCACTGTGATCCCGTATAGTGTTTTGCAAGCAAAACGATTTGTCCCACGTGTTGAGCGGTATGTGACAATGAGCGCTGAGTCGCCCGGATGACCGTATGCGGTTCCGAGCGAATCAGAACAGTACGCCCCAAGTCCGCGGGCGTTAGCCGCTCCAGGGACTCAAACGCACGGCGCCATCCTTCTTCCCAATAGCTGAGCAAGTTCTCTTTTGTGTCTTTCGGTGTTTGCAGAAACTCTCCGTCTCGATTTCGATCCGGTTTTTCACCGTCGGATGTCAATAAATCGGTCCAGCGCGACCGCAGGTTTCCACCGACGTGCTTCAGAACCATCGCAATGCTATTTGACTCGTTATCGAGCTGGGCAAAAAAATGTTCGTTGCTTACTTGCGCCATTGCGCCGTCGGCAAGTTTTTTGAGCGCGCGAAACTGTTGAATCGTCTCTTTGAGAAAATCGTTCTCTTGCATCTGCGGCCCCTTTCAGGCGACCTGACGGTTTTTAGTCGGCACCGTCGCGGTCCTGATCAAACCCCTTCCCAGTCAGAATCGAGGACCAGGTGATATTTCTCGAGACCTGTGCGGATGCGCACAAATGCCTCATCGACTGTATCCGCGAATTGCAACATTTTGAATTCGCGTTCGCTGATGGTTCCCGCGCGCACCATCGCGCGCCAGTCGAGAACTTTGTCCCAATATTTCCTTCCGTAGATCAAAATCAAGTGGCGCTCGGGCAACTTGCGCGTCTGCAAGAGCGTCAGCATTTCCCATAGCTCGTCCATGGTTCCAAAGCCGCCGGGAAAGGCAATCAGAGCTTTTGCCAACTGCGCGAACCACAATTTGCGCATGAAAAAATAGTGAAAAAAAAGATTCAGCTCCGGCGTGATGTAGCGGTTCGATTCCTGTTCGTGCGGTAGTTGAATGCTCAGACCAATGGACGACCCGCCTGCCTCCGAAGCGCCTCGATTCGCCGCCTCCATGATTCCGGGACCGCCTCCGGAGCAAATCACAAACCGTCGCGGATGCTCTCCCAGCGTCAGCGACCACGCCGTAATCCTTCGCGCCAGCTCCCGCGCTTCTTCGTAGTAACGCGACATTTCCAGGTTCGCCTTCGCGGCGCGCACCTCGGCGCGGTGCATCGGATCGTTTTTCTCGAGCCTGTTGCTTTGCAGGCGCTTCAGCTTCGCCACGGCTCGGTCGTGTGGCAAAATTCGCGCGGAGCCAAACATCACGATAGTGTCGCCGATGTGTTCCCGCCGCAAGCGCGTCAGCGGATCGAAATATTCCGCCATCATTCGCATCGGCCGTGCTGCGGGGCTCTCCATGAATTTCGGATCTTGATACATCAGCTTGGGCGCTACTTTGTGCCTTCTCAGAGTCATTCGTTCTCCCCCGTGCAAAGTGCGAATCTGGCATTTTAATTCTGTTTCTCCCGGAATCCTCAAGGAATAATAGGCGGTCGATCGAATTCGTAGCGGATATGGACCGCACGGTGAAATTTTACCGTGATGTTGTTGGCCTGCCTTTGAAATTCCAGTCGCCGGGTTGGAGCGAATTTGCCACCGGCGAAACATCTCTCGGTCTGCATCCTGCTTCAGAAAAAAATCCTGCCGGCAAACTGGAAATGGGATTCAATGTGCCGGACATTCAGAAGTTCCACGACGAGATGCGGGCAAAAGGCGCTATGTTTTCGATGCCGCCGAAGAAGCGGGACTTCGGCGGGGACGCTGGCGCAGTTCGTCGATTCCGAAGGCGCAGACGTCAGCGTCAGCGGGGCGTGAATGCGAATCTGCTTCGGCACACGCCGGCGCCACGGCGCCCTACTCCGTGGGCGGGGCGAGGTAGTAGCCGGGGCGGGTGCGAATTTTCAGATTTGGCTGTGTGACGCGCACTTCGATGTTGTGATAGCCGTAAGGTTCGTTGCCGGGCGGATGGTATGCAATCAAATATTCGCCGTGAAGATCGTTGCCGATTTCGTTCATCGCTTTTTCAATGGAAGCGTCTTTGAAGGTACCCAGGTGCAAACCGCCCGTCCCTTGACTCACCAGCACCAGCGAATTCTTGCCAACAGCGTTTGCGCCGTGTTCCACCAGCCAGACGACCAGTCCCAGCAGGTCCGCGCCATTGCCCGCGCCGTTGTTTCCCAATTGCTCATCAACCACGCTGGGTGTCTGCGCCGTACCCGGTGGCGGCGGGACTGGGTAGGTTCCCGGAGGGCTCACTTCGAGAGGCTTCGCGGCTTCAGGTTTCTTGCGAAGTTCCGCGGCCGTGCTGCTGAGCCCGATTGTGTAGATCGAAATATTGGCGAGCTGCGCGCGGCGAAGCACGAGTCCGAGTTTGGTTTCGCTTCCGCTGTCATTTTTTTCGCCCATCACAATGATGATGCGCCGGCGCTCCGGGGGCTGTTTCTCCAAAATGTCTTCGGCGCGGTCCATCGCGTCATAAAGCCGCGCGCCATCGAGTCCAACTTTAATGTGACGGATCGCGTTCAACACGCGATCCGAATCGGTAGTCATTGGGCGGAGCAAATCAATTTCGTCGTTATAACCAATCACCGCCGCTTCGCCCGTACCGGCCATCGCCATCTGCGTGAAAATGATTCCGGTTTTGCGAATTTCCGGGAGCAGTGGTTCAACGCGCGAGCTTGTCTCGAGGATCAGAACGATAGATAGTGGGTCGCCGCCTTGGTCGAAGTGGGTGATTTGCTGCGGCACGCCATCATCGAAAATCTGGAAATCTTTTTGCGTAAGATTGAGCACGGGATGGCCAGCGTTGTTAGAGACGGCGACCGGAAGCGTGACGAGAGTCACATGAAATACAAAAGGCTTTTGTCCTTTAGGGATCGCCGACTGTTGCGTGGTCCGGGCGCCCTGCTTTACTTGAATGGGCCCGGCAGGCTGGCCTTGACCGAATGTGGGTAACGCGAAAAATGCGACAAGCAAAAAGCTAAGCACAAAAGCGGGTTGGGCGGTACGTCTCATACCCTCACTCTATCTGATTCTTGAACGCCGGTCGACGTTGCACGATTCACAGGACCTTGGAACCTGGAACGACAGAATGGCGCAACCGTTCAGACGCCGGATTCTCGCTACTCAAGCGCTGATGGCGCGGAACGTGACCCAGTCGGTTCGCACCTTTTCCCAACCCTGCACGAGCAACCCGTGGGATTCGAAAAAGCGGCGGATTTGAGGCCGTTCGAGGCCCACGATTTTTTCGAGGATGGGCACGAGAACGGAAATCGCGTTGTCGCTGAGGACCGTGCGGCTGGCGATTTGCGAAACGTGTTTGGTTTCGGAAACGGCAATAGTGAAGCCGTCTCTCACTTTTACATGCAGCATCACGTGAACATCGGAACTGCCGTCGCCCACATAAACAATGTGATCCGGTCCAATCTGCAGAGAAGCTTGCAATTGGTCCAGGACGGCTACCTTTCCGTAGCCCGCCGTAGCGCGCACCAGCGCCTCAATTTCGCCGGAACCGGTGTAGCGGAAATCAGTTCCGTAAATGTGATCGGCGGGAACGATTCCCTCGAGCGCCGACTGAATAACCTCGGTGGGCGCGGCGGAAAGGACATAAAAGTCGAAGTGATAGCCTTCGATGCCATGGTCGAGAATCTCATACAGGAGCGCGATGTTTTGCTTCAGGCGAATCCGCTTGCCCACTTGATAGAGATGTTCCCTGCGAACTCGCGAGCGGAACTGCGGATCGTGCAGCAGCAGGTAGGCGAGTTCAGCGCCCTGCTGGACAAGATTGAGCTTCGCCATGCCCGCCGCCTTGCGTTCGAACTCCGCCGTCGGAATCCCCAGCAACTCGCTGAGGACGTAGCCAGAGTCGTTGAAGCTCAAGGTACGGTCGAAGTCACTGGCGAACAGAAACCGTTTTATAGGCGATTCACTCATGTTTCTATTTTGATTCAATTAAAGCAAAAAGCTGAATAAATAATCGTTATGGCAGCAATAAGGGAGAACATTAAGATAACTGAGTTTTATTGTCAGACTTTCTCCCTCCTCTGCTACGAACTTTCGCCCGGAGGCGCAACAGCGGCTTCCTCTTCCAGGATGGAGGCGGCGGCAGCGATGCGGTCGCCTTCGTCGAGGCGCAGCAGGCGAACGCCCTGCGTTGACCGGCCGGCTTCACGAATTTCGGCGGAGTGGACGCGAATGACTTTGCCCTGGCCGGTAATGATCATCACATCGGAATCTTCTTTCACTTGCAAGGCGGCAACGACGGAACCATTGCGCTCCGTGGTTTTCAAATTGATGACACCCTTGCCGCCACGCGATGTGACGCGGTATTCGGCGAGCGGCGTGCGCTTGCCATAACCTTTTTCGGCGACGGTGAGCATCAGCGAAGTGAGCGATTCGCGAATCTGATCGCTTTCGAGTTCGTCGAGATTTTCGCTCTCCTGCTTGAACTCCTTCTTGATGATTTCGAAATCTGGCTGGGCCGCGTCCATCGATACGACGTAATCGCCCTTGCCCAAATCCATTCCGTTCACGCCGCCGGCCTGACGGCCCATAGCGCGCACTTCGGTTTCGCGGAACAGAATCGCCTGCCCTTCGTGGCTGGCAAGGAAAATCATCTGCTTGCCGTCGGTGAGCTTCGCGCCAATCAACTCGTCGTTTGGCTCCAAATTGATGGCGATGATTCCGCTGGGGCGCGGATTGGAAAATTCCACGAGCCCAGTTTTTTTCACGGTGCCTTGTTTGGTGGCAAGGAAAACGTAACGGCCTTCTTCTTCTAAATTCCGCGAAGCGACCACGGCGGTCAATTTTTCGCCTTCCTGGAAATGGACAAGATTATTAATGGCCTTGCCGCGCGTAGCCGCCGCGGCTTCGGGAATTTCGTAAACCTTCAGCCAGTAAATTCGGCCCTTCGAGGTGAACAGCAAAATATAGGTATGCGTCGAGGCCACAAACAAATGCTCGACGAAATCCTCTTCGCGCGTCTTCGCGCCAATGCGACCCTTGCCGCCGCGTGATTGGTGGCGATAGACGTCGACAGGCGTGCGCTTCACGTAGCCCGCATGGCTCACAGTAATGGCCATTTCCTCATCTTTGATCAAGTCTTCGAGCTTGATTTCCTCGACGCGGTCGACAATTTGCGTGCGGCGGTCGTCGCCATAGTCTTTCAGAATTTCCTTCAGCTCCGCGACGATCACCGCGCGTAGCTTTTTGTCGCTCGCGAGAATTTCCTTCAATTCCGCGATGCGCCCCTGGATTTCCTTCAACTCCGTGAGGATTTTCTCGCGCTCCATCTGCGTCAGGCGGTGAAGTTGCAAATCCAAGATTGCCTGGGCCTGGCGGTCCGTGAAGCCGGCGGCTGCGCTGCGGCGCGTGTCTTCGTACGGCTGGTGCGCACCGCGAATGTCCATGGCCATCAACGCATCTTTGGCTTCCTTTGGAGACTTGCTGCGACGGATGAGCCTGATGATTTCGTCGAGATGATCGAGGGCAATCTTGAAGCCGACCAAAATATGTTCGCGCTCTTCCGCCTTGCGCAAATCGTACTGCGTGCGGCGGCGCACCACTTCGACGCGATGTTCGATGAAAAGCTTGATCAACTCGATCAGGCCGAGTTCGCGCGGCTGGCCCGCGACAATGGCGAGCAAAATCATGCCGAACGATTCCTGCATCTGCGTTTGCTTGAACAGGTGATTCAAGATGAGCTGCGGCTCTTCGTCGCGCTTCACCTCGATGACGATGCGCATGCCGTCGCGATCGCTTTCGTCGCGAATGTCGCTGATGCCCTGAATTTTCTTGTTCTGCACCAGGTCGGCGATATGAGAAATCAGCCGCGATTTGTTCACTTGATAGGGCAGCTCAGTGATGACGATGTTCTCGCGCTCTTTGCCAGCCTGCTCGATCGCCGCTTTCGCACGCACTTGAAATGTTCCGCGGCCTGTTTTGTACGCCTGCTCGATTCCGTCGCGTCCGTAGATGTAGCCTCCCGTCGGAAAATCGGGACCGGGCACGAGCTTCATAACTTTTTTCAGATTCGTTTCCGGATCTTCGATCAGCGTTACGGTCGCTTCGATAATTTCCTTCAAATTGTGCGGCGGAATGTTTGTGGCCATGCCGACGGCAATGCCGCTGGAACCGTTGACGAGAAGGCAGGGAATTCTGGTGGGGAGGACGGTGGGCTCGCCGGTGCTCTCGTCGAAATTCGGGACGAAATTGACGGTGTCTTTTTCGATATCCGCGAGCATTTCCTCGGCGATTTTCGAAAGGCGCGCTTCGGTGTACCGCATGGCAGCGGGCGGGTCACCGTCGATCGACCCGAAATTGCCCTGGCCATCGACGAGCGGGTAGCGCATGTTGAATTCCTGCGCCAGGCGCACCAGCGCGTCGTAAACAGGAGCGTCACCGTGGGGATGGAATTTGCCGAGAACTTCGCCGACGATTTTGGCGCATTTGCGATAGGGCTTCGTGGACGTGAGGCCGAGCTCGTACATGCCGTAGAGAATGCGGCGATGAACGGGTTTCAGGCCGTCGCGCACGTCGGGAAGCGCGCGGCCGATGATTACGCTCATGGCGTAATCGAGGTACGACTTCTTCATTTCCGATTCGATATCAACCGGAGTCACGATTTGCTGCGATTGCTCATCCGCCATTCCATTGCCCCCAAAGGCCAAAAGTCAAAAGCGTTGTTTTATACCGATTAGAAAGCGACCTGTTCCTTTTTCTTCAGTAACTTACGGCCATTTCTAATAATTTAGTGTCCTGATTAGACTTTCCTCTGCGTACCGCTCTCCAGCACGTATGCTTTCACCGTTTCAAAGGCCGCGGCGTTGTTTGAAAAGCGCTGCGCGCCGAAGTGAGCTTCGAGGCGCTGCAACAAATCGGCGCATTCGGCCTCGCTCGCGCACTCAAATGCGACGCCGCGATCTATGTCAGGCGCATGGGTTGCGACAGCTCGAAAATTCGAGCAGCTTAGGCCTTTGAGCCCGGGCAATGTTTGCCAGTTGAGTTGGTAAAGCAAATGGACATCCCTCGCTTCCGTTTGGATGACGCAAAAGCAGCTCAAATGTCCAGATTCACGACTTCGAGGGCGTTTTCCTGGATGAATTTGCGGCGCTCCTCGACGTTTTCGCCCATCAGTGTGGCGAAAATTTCCTCGGCAGCGACGGCATCCTCGAGGCGGACTTTCAAAAGCGTGCGCGTCTCGGCATTCATCGTGGTGGCCCAGAGCTGGTCCGGATTCATTTCGCCGAGGCCCTTGAAGCGCGTGATGGTGAATTCCTTTTTGGCATCTTCGAGGACGTAAGCGAGGAGGCCGACTGCGCTTTCCTTGGATACTTTGTCGCCATTGTGGGCGATCGCGAAAGGGGGCCTGTCGTGCTCGGAGATGGCCTGGCGCAGCGTGCGTATGCGTTTGTACTCCGGCGTGGCGGCGAGCGCCCAATTGATTTTTCTGTCAGCCGAGCCGTCGCGCAGGACAATCTCGTGCAAGCTGTGCTCTTCATCGAATTCAAGCTTGGCTTCGAGCTTCAGCTTGGCCTTTTCGATTTCCTTGATAAGCTCCTGCAGTTTTTTCTTCTCGGCGAAGTCCGTTTTCTTGTCGAGCTCGCTTTCGGACAGGAGTTCGACGAGCTTGGGATCGCGCAAACGGCGCGCCAGTTTCGCGGCCACTTGTTCGTATTCCTGGACATTGAGAAGAAACTGAGTGAGATCGCCACCTTCGAGTTGCTTGCCCCCCTTGGCCGTAACGATGTGCTCTTCGGTGGCGCGCTTCATCAGTTCGCGCGCAAAATCGCGTTCGTCGCGAATGTAGCGATCCATCTTGCCGCGCTTGACGCGATAGAGGGGCGGCTGGGCAATGTAGATATGGCCCTTTTCAATCAGCTCACGCATGTGGCGGAAGAAAAAAGTGAGCAGCAGCGTGCGGATGTGGCTGCCGTCAACGTCAGCGTCGGTCATCAGAATTACTTTGTGGTAGCGCAATTTCGCGGCGTCGAAATCGTCCTTGCCGATGCCCGTGCCGAGCGCGGTGATAATGGCGCGGATTTCCTCGTGGCCGAGCATTTTGTCGTAGCGCGCTTTTTCGACGTTCAAAATTTTGCCCTTGAGCGGCAGAATCGCCTGGTATTTGCGGTCGCGGCCCTGCTTGGCGGATCCGCCGGCGGATTCACCCTCGACGACGAAAAGCTCGCAGCGCGCGGGGTCGCGTTCCTGGCAATCGGCGAGCTTGCCGGGGAGGCCGCTGGAATCGAGGGCGGATTTGCGGCGCGTCAGCTCGCGGGCTTTGCGAGCGGCTTCACGGGCGCGCGCGGCGTCAATACACTTGCCGATAATTTTTCGCGCGATGGACGAATGTTTGTCGAAATATTCGCCGAGCTTTTCATTGATGAGCTGTTCGACTAGGCCCTTGATGTCGCTATTGAGCTTGCCTTTGGTCTGGCCTTCGAATTGCGGCTGAGGCAATTTTACGGAAACGACGGCGACAAGACCTTCGCGAACGTCGTCACCAGTGATGGAGATTTCGTCTTTTTGCTCCTTGAGCATGCCGAAAGAGCTGGCGGCGTAGTTGATGGTGCGGGTGAGCGCGGAACGGAAGCCAGAAAGATGCGAGCCGCCGTCGACCGTGTTGATCGTGTTGGCAAAGGAAAAAACATTTTCGGCGTAGCTGTCGTTGTATTGCAGCGCGATTTCCATGTCGACCGTGTCGCGTTTGCCTTCCATATAGATGGGCGAGTCGTGCAGGACCTGCTTGCCGCGATTCAGATGCTTGACGAATTCCGCGATGCCTCCGGTGAAACGAAATTCTGATTTCTTGCTGCTGCGCTCGTCTTCGAGCGTGATTTTCAGGCCTTTGTTGAGAAAGGCGAGCTCGCGAAGGCGTTGCGAAAGAGTGTCGTAGCTATAGGTGGCCGCGGCAAAAATGGAAGAATCGGGATGAAACGTGATTTTTGTTCCGGTCTTTTTCGTTTTGCCGGTGTCTTTGAGCTTCGATGTTGGCTGACCCTTTTCGTAGCTCTGTTCCCAAACCTGACCGTCGCGCCAGATTTCCAAATCGAGCCAGTCAGAAAGAGCGTTGACGACGGAAACCCCGACTCCGTGCAAACCTCCTGAAACTTTGTAGGTATCACTGTCGAATTTTCCGCCGGCGTGGAGCACGGTCATGACAACTTCGGCGGCGGGCTTTTTCTCGGTGGCGTGCATGTCGACAGGAATGCCGCGGCCGTTGTCGGTGACGGTTACGGAATTGTCGTCATGGACGACAATGTTGATTTCGTCGCAATAGCCCGCCAGCGCTTCGTCGACAGAGTTGTCGCAAACTTCCCAGACGAGGTGATGCAAACCGAGCTCGCCGGTCGAGCCGATGTACATCGCTGGACGTTTGCGCACGGCTTCGATGCCGCCCAGAACCTTGATGGAAGTAGCGTCGTACTTATGCCCAGCGCCTTTGGCAGGCGTATTTTCTTTATCACCCATTCTGGCGTGCTCCTAGATTTCGAATCGGGAAGGCGGTGGCGCGGATCGGCTCGACACTTGCCTTGCCCATTGGCCTCAGCGCGTTTTTCTGCAAAACGCAACATGAAGCTCGAAGGGTTTTCGCTTCATCCCGCGCCGCTCCGGCGGATCCGGTGGCGCGTGGCGAAGACTGAGGGCCCCTTGTGGGCCGTTTTCAAGCGGGCTGGCGAATTTTTCTTAGACGCGCTCTGGCGCAAACGCGAAGAAAACACTTCCAGTTTTGCCTGGACTAAGTGCCGGCACGGAGGTCTGCCGGTACAAAAAACTGCTGCAAAAATTCGTGTTTTATTACCCAAGAATTGTAACGGAAAGTTGGGCATTGGACAAGGCAATTCTTCTTCTTGGATGCGCCATATCCCATTTAGAAACAGATGGTTAGGTGGTAGTTTTGTATTGCGCGTTCGTAAACGACAGATCGGCAAAAACACTCTAAAAGGACGCATTCCAGATGTGCATATCACCGGATAAATTGACTTAGCCTGAGGTGCAGCCTAAGATGCGCTGCGGTCTGCGAACCAACCGGACCCCAAACAGGAGCGCATGGCGGATTCGCAGATTTTTGTCGGCCGCACCATTTCACATTACCGAATCGCCGAGAGACTGGGCGGCGGCGGGATGGGCGTGGTGTACAAGGCTGAAGATACAAAGCTACGACGCTTCGTTGCGTTGAAATTTCTTCCTCAGGATGTCGCAAAAGATCGCATAGCGCTGGAACGATTCGAGCGCGAAGCGCAATCTGCGTCGGCCCTTAGCCATCCGAACATCTGCACAATTTACGAGATTGACGAATACGAAGGCCAGCCCTTCATCGCCATGGAATTGCTGAAAGGCAGAACGCTGAAGTATCGCATTGCCGACGGGCCGATACCGCTAGATGCGCTACTCGAAATTGCCATCCAAGTGGCGGACGCGCTGGAAGCGGCGCACTCGGAAGGGATTATTCATCGCGACATCAAACCGGCGAACATTTTTGTTACCGACCGCGGGCAGGCAAAGGTGCTCGATTTTGGGCTGGCAAAAGTTGAGACGCGCGCGCCAGCAAATTCTATGACCGCGGGCGTGACGCGGACGCACGAAGAAGCAAATCTGACGAGCCCGGGCACGGCGCTTGGGACGGTCGCGTACATGTCGCCCGAACAAGCGCGCGGACGCGAACTCGACGCGCGCACGGACATTTTTTCGTTCGGCGTGGTGCTCTACGAAATGGCGACGGGTCGACAGGCGTTTTCCGGAAGTACTTCGGCGGAAATTTTCGATGGAATCCTGAATCGCGCACCCGTTTCACCGGTGCGTCTGAATCCTGAAATTCCAGCTGAGATGGAGCGCATCATCAATAAAGCGCTCGAAAAAGACCCGGCGCTTCGCTATCAGCACGCATCGGATTTGCGCACGGACGCGCAGCGACTGAAGCGCGATTCGGACTCCGGGCGGCGCGCTGCCAGCGGCATGGAGTCGTCATCCCCGTCGATGGCCCCAACAGGGATTTCCGCAACGGAGACACTTGGCGCCCCTTCAAGTGGGTCGGTTCCCGCGGCCGCCACCGCAAGCGGAGCCGGGCGGACAAATGCGTCGGGATCTTCGGCAGTGGCCGCCGTGGCGCGCGAGCATAAACTAAGCCTGAGTGTAATCGTGATAATTGTTATGGTTCTGGCCGTGGCGGCAAGTTACGGGATTTATGCCTTCCTGAACCGCGCGCGGCCCGCGCCGTTTCAAACTTTCAGCATCAATCAGGTGACGACATCGAGCAAAACGCTGCTCGCCGCCATCTCGCCGGACGGCAAATACATCCTGAGCGCACAAAACGACAACGGGAAGCAAAGCTTGTGGTTGCGCAACGTGCCGACCGCTAGCGACACGCAAATCGTCGAGCCGGCAGCAGTGTCTTACCAGAGTCTCGCATTTTCGCCAGACGGAAATTACGTTTATTTCCGCCAGGCGGAATCAAATGTCAGCACGGAATTCAATCTGTATCGCGCCCCGGTGCTCGGGGGGATGCCGCAGGAGATCGTCCGCGACATTGACAGTGGCGTGACGTTTTCACCGGACGGCAAACGCATGGCATACATGCGCGCAAATGATCCGGAAGTTGGCAAATGGCGCCTGCTTACGGCGAATATTGACGGCGGCGACGAAAAGGTCCTTCAAATCGAACCGGGCCAGAATCCGCCGCAGTTTTTGGCGTGGTCATCCGACGGAAATGAAATCGCCGAAAGCCAGCTCCAGCCCGACAACGCTCTGGGTGGAATCGACGTGCTCGATGTGACCAGCGGTAAAGCGCGTTCCGTTGCCCGGTTCAGTGACAAACGTGTTTTCGAGTTGGCGTGGCTGCCTGACGGTCGCGGATTGTTGATGCTGTACATCGCTAAGGGCATCGGTCGAGGGCAAATCGGATTTGTTTCCTTTCCTGGTTGGAACTTTCAGACCATCACCCGGGATACCAACGCTTATCGGACACTCACGCTTTCGGCGGATGGCAAGAGCGTGGCCACGGTGCAAGCTAAGATCACGCGGGAACTCGATTTACTTCCCGGCTCGGGGAGCCAGGAGAGCGCGCCGGGCCAGGCGCTTGCGCAAGAGCAGCCAATCTACAGTTTCAACTGGGCGGCTGATGGCGCTCTGTTGCTCGAAGAGAAAAACCAGATTGTGAAGATCGGCGCTGATGGGAGCGCAAGAAGAATGCTCATCAATGGCTCTAGCGCACTACCGAGTGGGGCTGCGGCCTGTGCCAATGGGCGCTACATCGTCCTTGGGGCGTTCTCGGGAAACTCGAACGCGAGGAATGTTTGGCGCGCAGACGCGGACGGCTCGAACCCCGTTCAATTGACGGATGAAAAGAGTGCGACATTTCCCGTCTGCTCCTCCGATGGGAAGCAAGTGTATTACCTAGATGCTGCGGCGGATCAGTTGATGCGCGCGCCGATCGACGGCGGCCATGCGGAAGTTGTTCAGGGGTCCTCGATTCCAAATGGCATCTACGCTGGGGGCGCACCAGCAGTCTCCGGCGATGGCAAGCTAGTGGCGTTCCTTGCATCGGTGACGAATCCAGAAACGCGGAAAGGCGAACAGAAGGTCGCGATCATCAGCATAGGTGCAAACGCGAGATCCCCACAGCGCCTTCTGGAGCCCAACCCGAACATTGCAGGACCACCGGGACCACAATTTACCCCGGATGGAAAAGCGGTGGCATACGTTGTGCGCGAAAATGGGGTGGATAACGTATGGGTCCAGCCGCTCGATGGATCAAAAGGCCGCCAGATAACGAATTTCAGCTCTCAACAAATTTTTGAGTTTCATTGGTCGCCGGACGGTAAGACCCTTGGGGTCCGCCGCTTCCACACCGATTCCGACGTTGTACTGCTGCATGATTCCGGGTCTTCACCACAG